>NZ_JBHYJD010000061.1:0-58825 GCF_042740555.1 Nonomuraea sp. NPDC059007
TCAACGTCCTGCACGCCATCTTGCGCACCCGCAAGCCCTACGACCCCGGGCACCAGATCCGCACCGCAGCTTGACAGAAGCATTAGGCAGCCACCGCCGTGAGCTCGAAGAAGACGTCGTCGAGTGTGGGTGTGCGCAGCTCGACGCGTTCGACCGGGATGCCCGCCCGGTGCAGTTCGTCCAGGGTGTGCCGGAGGTGGCCGGGACCCTGGACGGCCAGCGTGATCTCGGCCGGGTCCGCCCCGCCCGGAGCGGACAGCAGGGCGCTCGCCCGCGGCACGTCCGCCGGCGCCAGGCGCAGCACGAGACGCTCTGCGCCCACCTGGCGCTTCAGCGCCTCGGGGGAGTCGTCGGCCACGACCCGGCCCCGGCTGATCACCGCGACCCGGTCGGCGAGCTGGTCGGCCTCCTCCAGGTATTGCGTGGTCAGCAGGATGCTCGTCCCCGTGGCGAGCAGTTCGCGGATCACCGCCCACAACTCCACCCGGCTGCGGGGGTCCAGGCCCGTGGTCGGCTCGTCGAGGAAGAGGATGCGCGGCGCCGCGACCATGCTGGCCGCCAGGTCGAGGCGGCGGCGCATGCCGCCCGAATAGGTGCCTACGCGGCGGTTGGCGGCGTTGGCCAGGTCGAAACGCTCCAGGAGCTCCTGCGTCCGCCGCCGGCCCTGGCGGCGGCCGAGGTGGTAGAGGCCGGCGAACAGTTCGAGGTTCTCCCTGCCGGTGAGCAGGTCGTCCACGGTGGCCTGCTGGGCGGTCAGGCCGATGGCCCGGCGTACGGCGACGCCGTCCCGCACCACGTCGTGCCCGCCCACGACCGCGCTGCCGCCGTCCGGAGCCAGAAGCGTGGTCAGGATGCGCACCGTCGTCGTCTTCCCCGACCCGTTGGGCCCGAGCAGCGCCAGCAGCGAGCCTGTGGGCACGGTCAGGTCGATCCCGCCGAGCACCCGCGTGTCCCCGAACGACTTCACCAGCCCCCGCGCCACGATGGCATCTGTGAATGACGTACTGTGTATGACGTTCATAGTTTTAAGATAATGCAGAATCCTAGGAGTGAGTCAAGGGAGGACCTCGATGGACCAGGAACGGCCACTGCCCCCCGTCATCGAGCGGATGTGGGGTCGCGAGCCCGCGCCGCGCCGGGGGCCGCGGCCACGACTCGACCTGGCCATGATCACCGCCGCCGCCATCGAGCTCGCCGACGCCGACGGCATCGGCGGAGTGTCGATGGCGAGCGTCGCCTCACGCGTGGGGGTCGCGGCGACCGCGCTCTACCGATACGTCGGCAGCAAGGAAGACCTGCTCACCGCGATGGCCGACGCCGTGGCGCCGCTGCCGCCCGACCCGGCGGGGCGGCCATGGCGCGAGTACCTCGCCACGTGGACCCGCGCCCAGCGCGACATCATCCTCGAACACCCGTGGGTGCTGGCGATCAGCCCGTTCGTGCCGCCGATGGGCCCGCGCCGGCTGCTCTGGCTCGACCGCCTGCTGGCCGCCCTCGACGGCACCGGGCTGGACGACGGTGAGCGGATCAACGTGGCCAGCACCCTGACCGGGTACGCGCTGACCGACGCCGCCGTGGTCTACGGGGCCGGCGATCCCGCGTACGAGAAGGCCGGGATCTCCGGCGCCGACGAGTTCGGCGCCGCGCTCGCCGAGGTCCTCGACCCGGCGACCTACCCCGCCCTGTCGGCCGCCGTGCGCGGCGGCGTCTTCTCCGGCGCCGAGGGCTGGGTGGACGACGACGACTTCCTGTTCGGCCTCAACCTGCTGCTCGACGGCGTGGAGCAGTTGATCGCCCGCCGGGGCGGCGTCACCTAGCCGCGCGCAGGATGCGGACGTACCCCACTTCCGCGACGTTCTTCGTCAGCTCCACGATCAGCCATCCGGCGACGCTCGCCATCGTCTGGCCCTGCCCCCAGGGCAGCTTCGCGACCTTGTCGCCGGAGTCGAGTTCGGCGTCGGTGAGCCCGAGCAGCCCTTCGCGCCAGGCGTCCTTGAGCCCGCGCAGCCACTCGGCCGCCGCGGCGGCGCCGCCCGGCCACACGATCTCCTCGCGCTCGGGCGCGCCGTCACCGAAGCAGTGGCCCAGCGTGGTCGTCCACCAGTAGCCCATGTGCCACATCACCCAGCCGGCCGACATCGCCGGCACGGGGTCCGGCTCGCTGTCGGCCCAGTCGGCCATCCAGCGCCCGTCCGCGCCGAGCCGGACGTTCCAGCTGTGGGTGGCCGGCTCCCAGAGCGCCGCCTCGTCGTCGAGCCCGTCAAGGTGGTACTCGAACAGCGCCCAGGCGATGTCGAGCTGATGGACGAGCAGTTCAGCGCGCTTGGTGACCATGGTCACCGATCCTAGGCACGCGGCCCGCGCCCGCCAACGGGATAAACATTTGGCCGATCCGACGATGAGGCATCCCCTTCCTTGGCCGATACTTCAAGGATGGAGCAGGTCGAATATCTGGAGCCGTCGCTCGCCCAGGTGATCGAGCGGATCGGCCCGCAGTACGTCACGGTCGTCGAGGCGCCGCACGGCGCGGACGTGCCGGTGTCGGGGCCCGCCATCCTGGACCCGGTGCTCGGCGATGCGCCCCGCCCGGGAACGCTGGTCCTGCTCGTCGGCCTGACCGCCGGCTCGCCGGACGCCGAGGCGGCGCTACACGGCCTGACCGGCGCCGCGGCGGCGGTGGTGCGCGCCGACGCGGCCGCCGCGAAACGGCTGGCGCCCGCCGCCCGCGCGGCCGGGATCGCCCTGGTCGCGCTGCACACGCAGATGCCGTGGAGCCTCCTGCACACGATGGTCGAGGACGCCGTGCTGCTCGGCGACAGCCTGATCTCCGCCCCGGGCCTGCTCGAAGCCCCGGGCCGTGACCTCGGCAGCGTGCCGCTCGGCGACCTGAACGCGCTGGTCAACGTCATCGCCGAGACGTTCGACCGGCCCGTGGGCATCCTGGACACCGAATGGCGGCTGCTGGCGTACTCCGCCGTGCCCGGCCAGGTCAACGACGAACTCCAGCGCCAGGTCATCCTCACCAAATCCGTGCCCGCCTCCAACGCGCCGCGCGAGACCCGCCGCCTGCTCCTGACCACCCAGCAGGCGCTGCGCTTTCACACCGGCGAGCCGTTCGACCACCCGGAGCAGCGCGTCTGGCGCATCGGCGTGGGCATCCGCAGCGGACCCGAGCCGCTCGGCATGCTCTGGATACTCGAAGGCCACGAGCGACTGCCGGAAGAGCGCCTCGTGCTCGCGGAGGAGTTCGCCCGTCTGGCCGGGGCCCACCTGCTGAGGGCCCGCACCGCCCGCGACGCCGACCGCGAACGCCGCGGCCGCCTGGTCGGCGACGCCCTGGACGGCGACGCCGCCGCCTGCCGACGCCTGGGCCTGCCCCGTACCGGCCTGGCGGTCCTGGCCATCACCTCACAGGGCCAGCCCGAGCACCTGCTCGACGCCGTGGCCACCTACCTGGACGCCTACCGCCGCTCGGCCGCCTGCGTCCTGCGCGACCACACCGTCTACTGCCTCCTGCCGGCGCCCGACCTCCGCACCGCCCGCGACACCGCCGCCGACCTGGCCCGCCGCCTGGCCCCCCGCCACCACCTGACCGCCGCCGTGGGCTCCCTCGCGACGGCCGACACCCTGACCGTCTCCCTGCGCCACGCCGACCTGGTACTCACCGTGCTGCGTTCCTCGGGCGCGCGGGTGGCCACCATCGACGAGGTACGGCCCGCCGCCGCCCTCATCGAACTCCAATCCCTGCTGTCCGCCCACCCGGACCTCCTGCTCCACACCTTCACCCCGCCTTCGGGCGAGGAGACGGTCACGGCCTGGCTGGAGGCCCACGGCGACATCCGCGCCGCCGCCGCGACCTTGGCCGTCCACCCCAACACCCTCCGCTACCGGCTGCGGCGCCTGGAAGCCTCCGGCTACGACCTCTCCACCCCCGACGCCCGCCTCACCACCTGGCTCCGCCTCCGCCTAACCCACCCCCACCCTTGATCCCCCGTCGCGGTGTCAGCGTAGGGCGTCTACGGGTTCCATTCGGGCGGCGCGCAGGGCTGGGTAGAGGCCGGCCAGGAGGCCTACCAGGGCGCCTGCGACCGGTGCCGCGACGGCCAGCCGTACGTCCAACACGGGGGTCCATTGCTTGATCGCGCAGATCACCACGATCGCCACCACCCCCACGGACGCGCCGACCACGCCGCCCGTCAGGCCGGTCAGCGATGACTCCAGCAGGAACTGGGCGGCGACATGGCGGCGGGCCGCGCCCAGCGCGCGGCGCAGGCCGATCTCGGTGACGCGCTCCATGACCGTGACCAGCGTGACGTTCGCGATGCCGACCGCGCCCACGACGAGCGAGACCAGGCCGAGGATCAGGAAGAGCGCGTTGACGTCGTTCTCGACCCCGTCGCGTGCCCTGGTCGGGCTCTGCGGGGCGGTCACCTGCAGCATGGCCGCGTTGCCGGGGCTGAGCGCGAGCGGCGCCTGCTTCGCGATCAGGTCGGCCGCGCCGATGCTGGTGTTGATCAGCACGCGGGTCACCTCGCGCAGGCCGAAGCGCTGGCCGATGGTGGGCGGCAGCAGGACCGCGCTGCCCAGGCTCTTCTCCCGCCGCAGGTCGCCGAGCACCCCGATGACGGTGTAAGCGTGCGTCCCGATGAACACGGCCGGAGCGCGGTCGAGCCGTGTCACCCCGAGCAGTTGCGCCGCCCGCTCGCCCAGCACCACCACCTTGTCCCCGCGGGCCAGATGCCCGGCGTCGAAGTACCGGCCCTGGACCATGCGGCCCTTGACCGCCGCGGGCAGACCGGGACTGCTGGCGACCACGGTCAGCGTCAGCTCGGTCATCCGGCTGGGATCGACGAGTTCGTTGGCCCGGACGCTGATGTTGGCGCTCTCCTTGGCCTCGGCCACCGCGGCGGCCGAGGTCACCCCGCGCAGGCGCGTCACCTCTTCCACGTCGCCCCACCCGACCAGCGGATGGTCGTCGCCGGGGACGTCCACGGTGACGGAGGTCGCGGTCAGCTCGTCGAAGCGGCCGACGATCTGGTTGCCGGCGGTGGCGGCGGTGCCCAGCGTGATGACGAGGGTGGCGATGCCCAGCACGGTCCCCAAAGCGGTCAGCGCCGAGCGGACGGGACGGGCCAGCAGGCCGGCCGCCGCCTCGGCCCACAGGTCAAGGATCTTCACTGAGCACTCCGTCCGTGATCCGCAGCCGGCGTCGAGCCCGGCCGCTCACCTCGTTCTCGTGGGTGATGACGACGATCGTCATCCCCTGCGCGCACAGGTCGTCGAACAGGGCGAGCACGCCCTCGGTGTTCTTGCTGTCAAGAGCGCCGGTCGGCTCGTCGCACAGCAGCAGCGAGGGTTCACCGAGCAGGGCGCGGGCGATGGCGGCGCGCTGGCGTTCGCCGCCGGACAGCCGTTCGGGCGGGAAGTCGACCCGGTGCGACAGGCCGACCCGGTCCAGTTGTTCCAGGGCGCGGGCTCTGCGGTTCTTGCGGTCGCGCCCGCCGTACACCTCGGCCAGCATGACGTTCTCCACCACGCTGCGGTGCGCGAGCAGATGGAAGGACTGGAAGACGAAGCCGATACGGCTGCCGCGCAGTCTGGTCCGCGCGCTGTCGGGCATCGACGTGGTCTCGATGCCGTCCAGCCGGTAGCTGCCCGAGGTGGGACGGTCCAGCATGCCCAGCACGTTCAGCAGCGTCGACTTGCCCGATCCGGACGGGCCGACCACCGCCACGTAGTCGGCCGCGCCCACGCGCAGCGACACCTCCGACAGCCCGAGCACCGGCGGGTCGGTGGGGAACTCCTTGGTCAGCCCGGTCAGCTCGATCACCGCCTCAGGCACCGCCTCAGGCACCGCCGACCACCACCCGGTCGCCCTCCTTGAGCTCGCCGGTCACCTCGACGTCGCCGTCGGCGGTCAGCCCGGTGCGTACCTCGACCTCCTTCGTGCGGTCCTTACCGACCTCGACCTGCACCCGGGGCCGGCCGTCCGCCGCCGTGACCACGGCCGCGACCGGCACCGACAGGACCTTCTCCCGCGTCGCGCCGACCGTCACCCGCACGGTGACGCCCGCGCCGGACAGGCCCTTGAGCCCGGCCATCGACCTGGGCGTGATCAGCACCGCCTCCGAGCCGAGCTTGGCCCTGCCCGCTCCTACCGAGCTGACGGTGGCGGGAATGGCCTTGCCCGCCTCGGTCTCGATGACCGCCGCCAGCCCGCGCTTCAACAACTTCGCCTCCGCCGTCTCCACCGAGCCGGACACCACGAACGTCGAGCTCGTCACCGTGGCGAACGCCTTGTCCACCACGTCGCCCGCCTTGACCGCCGCCTTGTGCAGCCGGGCCGGCAGTTTCGGCAGGAACACCACCTCGCCGGCGGGAACGGTCGTGCCGTAGGTGAGCGTGTACTCAGCGAGGATCGCCCTGGCCGCGGCCAGGTCCTTCTGCGCCCCTGCCACCTTGAGCTTGACCGGGGACAGCTGCCTGGCCTGCCGCAACGCCTGATCGGCCGTGGCGAGGGCCTCGCGGGCGAGCCGTACCGCCTTGCGCGCCTCGGTCAGCCGCCGCTCGCGCGCCTGCTCCGCCTCCACCCGGACGCGGTCGAGCGCCCGGTGCGCGGCGTCCAGGTCGGCGCGCGCGTTGGCGACGCGCAGCTCCTTCAGCCTGCCGTCCGACGGGGTCGGCGTGGGGCTGGGCTCCGGCCGGTTCGCCTCCTGCTCGGCCTCCAGCAGCTTCTCCTCAGCCGTCCGTACGGCGGCCTCTGCCGCCTCCACCTTGGCCGCGTCCTCGGGGGTGAAGTGGGCCGCCTCGTCCAGAGCCCGGCCGGCGTCCCGGAGGTCCTGCTTGGCGTTGGCCAGCTTGAGCTTGAGCGGCCCCACGTCCCGCCCCTGCTCCAGCGCCTTGCGCTGGTCGGCCAGCACTTCCTGAGCAGTCTGTACGGCCCGGCGAAGTTCGTCACGCCGCTGCCTGGCCTCGATCGTGGGCTGCTGCGCCGCGTACCCCTTCTTGGCGTAGAAGCGTGTCACCGCCGCGACCGTGGCCGGATCGAACACCCCCGACACCCGCACCCGCAGCGCCCGCTGCAACTGCCGGACATCGTCGCCTTTGGTACCCGGTGCCAGCGTGCGGTGCATCGGCACCTTGCCGGTGAAGGCGAAGACCGGGCGGCCGTTCACCTCCATGAGCGTCCCGCCGTCCCTGACCTTGCCCGGCCGTGGGGCACGGGTGGCGCGCTGCAGCGTCTCGCTGCCGCCGACGACTCCGGCCAGCATGATCGGCTGCGGCGAGCCGTACTCCAGAGTGCCCGCGACGACCACGGTGCTGACCAGCTTGCGGCGCTCCACCAGCGCGGTGACCAGCGACGGCTTGGGCGGCGTGCGCAGCGCGGCCTCGTCCGCCGGCGAGCGCAGCCGCGTGCTCACCCCCCAGCCGGCCCCCGCGACCACGACGACGCCGGCCAGCACGACCAGCAGCAGCTTCTTCTTTCTCACGACTGCGGAAGGAAGCCGAACTTCATCCGCGCCTCGGAGTTGAGCCGCGTGCTCAGAGGGTTGAAGGCGGCATAGAACTCCTTGCCGCACTCCAGGTCGGTCAGCGCCGACTTGATCTCTCTCGTCAGGTACGGCCGCGCCTGCGCCGCCGAGGGCTCCTTCTGCTTCGCGACCAGTTCCTCCCACTCCATCGGACCCCTGTTGACCAGGTCGAGAGGCTTGCTGGAGCTGACCTTCTCCCCCTTGCCGGTCAGGCACTGCGCGAACGGCCCGGCCAGCTCGTTGAGCTTGGCGTCGCCGTTGAGCTCCCTGTCCACCCTCTCGATCTCCTTGGCCGTCAGGTCCGAGAAGTCGGCCAAGGACTTCACCTCGAACCCGAAGACCTGCTTGACCGCGGTGGTGTAGCAGGTCTTCACCTGCAGCTCGTACGCCTCCCGCTGCCCCTTGTCCAACCCCGCCTTGACGGCCTCGTTGGGATCCTTCCTCTCCGGCTCGCCCCCCTCGTCTTTGTAGACGAACCGGGAAAAGGCCCCGTACCCATGCTTGGAGCGGACCTCCTTCAAACTCGCGTAGTCGCCGCTCGCCACCCGCTTCTGAAGGTCGGACTGTTTGAACGGCGGCACGTGGATCACATATTTGAAGCCCTTCTGCTTCATGCAGTCCGCGATCAGTGTTTCCCGCTCGTGCCGTTTGTCCTTCGCCCCGGATTCCGGGGCGGCAGCCGTACTCTCTGCACCGCACCCCGCCAGCAGCGCCAGCCCCAGCAGGCCGCAGACGGCCAGTCGCTTCTTCATGCCGGACACTCTGGGCCCCGCGTTCATCCGCCCCGTAGTGCCCGTGTATCGGCCGTGTATCAGTTGGCATTTACCGTGCTCTGACGGTGTGCTTGACTCCTCCCTTGTAGCCACAGCCTCGGGGAGGGGCCATGGGGGAGTTCGTCGGGATCGACCCCCGCCGGGCGGAACAACTGATGCGGGAAATGGCCGGGGGCCAGGCCGTTCTGGGCCGCGCCAGGCCCGGTCTGGAAGCGGCCATCGCCGAAGCCGGCCCCTCCTGGACCGGCCCTTCCGGCGCCACGGCCATGCACCAATCCTGGGCCTTTCTCGACGAGACCCAGCGCGATCTGAAATGGCGCGTGGACACGCTCCGGCAAATGGTCCCCGGCACCGGCCTGCTGAGCGGATCCCTGCCTTTCATCAGCGAGACGGAGGCGGCCCACCAGGGCACGGCCGACGGCCGCCGCATAGCCGACGCCCTGAAGAACCTCGAACTCGACCACACGGTGGAGACCTGGCGCGCGGTCACTGCGGCAGCAGCCGCCGCGAAATCCCACCTGACCGACCCCGCCTACGCCGCCGCCCTGCTGAACGCCCTCGGCCCCGACAGGTTCCGCGCGTTGTTCATGCTCTGGATGAAGAACAGGGGCCCGGCCATGGACAAGGGCCTGCCTCCCGGCGTCCTCCAGCAGAGCGGCCTGGGTCCGCTGGCCCAGGCGTACGCGAACGCCGAACGAGCCGGCCGCCTCGACGCGAAATGGCTGGCCGCCTTCCTCAAAACCACCCAGCCAGGCGTCCTGACCGCACTGATCACGCTGTCCCGCCCGTCAAGCGGACTCCTGAACCAGGTGGCCACCAGAGTCCTGGGCCGCCCCTTGGCCGCCGACCTCCCCACCAGCCCCAACTGGAACCTGAACGCCCTGATCGACGCCTACGCCCACGACCCCGCCGCCCTGCAGTCGTTGCTGGCCACCGACAAGAACGCCGCAGGATGGCTGCTGCACCCCCAGCGCGTCCAGCTCAGCGGCATAGACGGCCTCCAGATCAAGCTGGCCGCCACCCTGAACCAGGCCTTGACCCAGGGCCCCCACCGCGACCAGGCGATGTTCAACATCATCCGCACTCTGGGCGCCGAGAACAGCCCGTGGATCTCCACCGACTGGGGCATCTGGAGAGACTCGCCGATCAGCGAAACCCTGGCCAGAAACATAGGCCCCTACCTGGACCAGCTGGCCCGCGCCCAGTCCAAACGCGACTCACCCGAACTGACCGCCATCTACCCCACGACCCCCTGGGACACCCTCACCCCCGACGACGCCTCCCGCTTCGCAGGCGTCCTGATGCAGGACGCGGACGCGGCGAAGCTGCTGATGAAAGCCTCCCAGGACTACACGTTGAGCCTCGACATCGGCCGCTTCCGCCCCTTCGGCGACGAGGCCACCCAGGACCAGTACACGTCCCGTGCGGCGCTGGCCGGGGGAGCGGCGAACCTGATGTTGAGCGGGACCACGTATGCGGAGTGGGCTGACGACGAGTATGCGGATTGGGTGGCGGGGGTGGCGTTGCTGCCTGTTTCATGGCTTTCCAACAAATACTGGCCCATCCAAAACCCTGCGACAGCCACCGGCCGCGACATCGGCCTGGACGCGGCGAAAGATGGTGTGAAAGAGGCGATTACCGACTATCTCGACAAGAAGACTCCGGCCACGGCGGAAACCGTTGCGGATGGCATTGTTGCGCGGCAGGCTGAGTGGGTGCAGGATTCACTGACGCAGCACGGCCAGAAACCATTGACGGCGGCTCAGGAGAACGAGGTTCGCATGGCGTTCCGCGGTCGGCTCTACGATGCCTTGCTCAAGGCCCTGGAACAGCGGGGAGGATGAGAAATGACCATCCCCAGCCAAAGTGAGCTGCTTCGACAGGCCGCGGAAAAAGAACTGCTCGCGACCGCGTTCATCCAGTACGCCGAAGACCTGGACAAGGTTTTCTCCGGCGCTCTGGCACGGCCTCGGGAAGTCGAAACCTTCTGGAAGGGGCCGTCCTCGGACCGCTTCACCTCTCGGGCCGCCCAGCTGCATCGCGAGATCGACCTGCTACGGGAGAGTTGCGCGTCCACTGCCGACCGCCTGCGCAAGCAAGCCCAGCTCGCGCGTACCGAGGCAGCTCAGCTGACCATCTGAGACTGAGGTCATCCACTGCGTTCGTAGCAGCTGGTCTTGCCGACGATCATGATGTTGGGTTTCTGCGCGGTACGCACGGCAATCAGGAAGGTGATCCCGGTGGTCGGGTGCCGCAATACCGCGGTCCCCAGATTTTCATCACCAAGATCCGACTTATCCACAACCACTTCGTAACTACGCAGCCGTAGCGCACTCGCCATCAGGCCTACGGCGTTGCTCGGCGCGGGCACATAGGGCGGGTCCTTGAAATCGCCCTCGGCACGGAAGAATCGCTGGATCTGACCTTTCAGGCATCCCACTTCGCTGTCGCGATCCGCTCGTTCCGTGGCAGCGGCCGAACCCGAGGAGGCCAGGTCCTGAGAGGCGAGTATCCGGTCGCCTTCCGCGACCAGCAGTTTCGCGGCCTCATCCAAACCGGGTTTCGCAGGATCCCCTGAACAGCCCGTTACCCCGATAAGGGAAACGAGCGCTGCTGCGGCTGCCAGTCGTCGAATGTCTGGGCGCACGACCGGGACACTACCCAACCCGTACTCCCGCGTACACCTGTCAAGGCGTCACGCCAGGTAGAGCCGATCCCGGAACGCCCCCCGCTCCGCACGCTTGGCGGCGGCCACCTTCTCGATCATGTCCCAGTCATGCCCGTCGGCGGTGGCGATGGCCCGCAGCACCTCGTACACATCCGCGATCTCCCCGGCGACCTCCCCGGCCGAGGCGTCACGCAGTTCGGCGGACTCCTCGAACAGCTTCTCCACCAGAGCCCGGCGATACTCCGCCGGGCCGAGCACGCGAACGGCCGGCTCGCCGCCGTTCTGTCGGATGATCTCCGGGATGTTGTCCCGCACCAGCTTGCCCATGACGCGCGAGCCTACCGAGTCGCAGTGACAATCCTCGGTGATCGCGAACTACCCTGAAACGATCAAATATCGTGATCAAGGCTGGTATGTCGGGATGACTGTGGAGTTCTTCCGCGAGGAGCCGACCGCCCGAACCTCATGGCGGCTGGCGGTGCTCATGGGCGCCAACGTGCGTACCTACAAGTTCGCCCTGGGTGAGGCTTTGCTGGGGGCCGCGGCCGAAGGGCGTGGCGACATCCTGCTCAAGGATCTGGCCGGGCCGTACGCGATGAGTCTGGTGGAGCATCTGGCCCAGGCGCCGCAGGCGTCACCCAAGGTCGTGGCCGCCGGGGCGGACTTCCTGGCGGTGGCTCGGGAGGAGGCGGCCGAGTCCATGCAGCTCGGCGCGCCTACGGAGAAGCTGCTGGCCGCGGCGATGAAGTCGATGCCCGCCATGGTGATGCGGAAGTTTCACCGGCTGCGCGGTGACGGCGGCGCCGAGGTGCCTCATCGCTTCTATGAAGTCACGGGGTCTGCTCGCGAGCGGGTGGTCAGGCTGACGGGGCCGCTTCTCGAGGTCGCGCTGTCCGAGCAGCGACCGAGCTTGCGGGCGGAGCTGGCGGCGCGGTGGAGCATCGTCGAGATGTCGTTCGCCGCGGGCGTGGGCAGAAGCCTGGTCGAGGAGGGGGTCGCGGTCGATCTGCAGACGCTGCGGATCACCGACAAGGAACGGCGGCGCCCGGTCGCCGGAGTCACCGAAGCCGTCATCGGGTTCCAGCATGGCCGCTGCGGCATCTGCGGTGATCCGCTTATCCCCGGCGTCGACGAGATCGCGGTCGACCACGTGTTCCCGTACTCGTTCAGGCGCCTCATGCCCGCCATCGACCTGGACGCGATCTGGAACCTCGCCCCCGCGCACCGGCCCTGCAACGCCCAGAAGAGCAACCAGCCGCCCACACCCGGTCAGCTCACCCGGCTGGCCATGCGGAACGAGGCGATCATGCTGTCGCCCCATCCGCTGAAGCGCACCCTCCAGCTCACGCTGAAGCGGCACGGCTTCCGGGGCGGATGGTGGGACTTCATCCAGGGGGTACGCGACCAGCTCGGGTAGCGAGCCGTACCGTGAAGGCGTGGGGGTCGTCTAGATTGCTCAGCACAGGAGGTGGGCGATGCGACGGATCGTTCTCGTCGGGCTGGGCGACGTTGAGCTGGTTCGGCGCGTGCTCTCTGATCTGCTGCTCACCCCGGCCCTTCGCGGGCAACTCGAGGTCGTGCTTCATGATGCCGACCCTGGGCTGAGGGCGACGGCGGAGGCGCTGGTCAGGTCGCTGGATGCCGAGGCGGACGCGCGGGCCGTGATCAGCGTGAGTGCCGAGCGGCGGCGGGCGCTGGCTGGGGCCGATTTCGTGGTGGCGGCCATAGACGTGGGCGGGTTCGAGGCCACGCTCAAGGACTTCGAGATCCCCCACCGGTACGGCCTGCGCCAGACCATAGGCGACACCATCGGCATAGGCGGCATCTTCCGCGGTCTGCGCGGCATCCCGACGTTCGTCGAGCTGGGTCACGAGATGGCCGAGCTGTGCCCCGAGGCGTGGCTGCTGAGCTGCAGTGATCCGATGGCCATGACCGGTCTGGCGGTGCAGCTCGCCACGGGTTTCACCCGGTTCGCCGGCTCCTGCCACTCGGTCTGCGACACCCACCTCTATCTCGCCGACCTGGTGGGCAGGGGGCTCGACGAGGTCGAGTTCGTCACCGCGGGGCTCAATCACCAGTCGTTCGTGCTGCGGTTCGAGGCGGAAGGGCGCTCGCTCTATCCGGAGCTCGACGCCGCCCTGGCCGCCGACGATCAGCATGTCCGCGTGGAGATCTACCGGCGTTTCGGATATTTCCCGACGGAGTCAAGCGAGCACGCGGCCGAGTACTTCCCCTGGTTCATGCGGCACAAGGACGAGACCTCGCGGCTCGGCGTCCAGGTCGAGGAGTACCTGAGGCGCAGCGGCCAGTCCCTGCACCGTTACGAGGAGACCAGGCGCGCGCTGTCGGCGGGACGTTCGCTGCTGGTGCGCTGGCACCACCCCGAGCCCGCCTCCGTGGCGATGCTGGCCATGCTGACCGGCCAGCCCAAGGAGGTCTACGTCAACGTCCCGAACGAGGGCCTCATCGAGAACCTGCCGCGCGAGGCCTGCGTGGAGGTCCCGGCCCTGGTCGACGCCACCGGCATCCACCCCAAGCGGATCGGCGAGCTCCCGGTCCAGCTCGTCGCGCTCAACCGGACCTTCCAGAACGTGGTGGAGCTGACCGTGCGGGCCGTACTCGACGGCGAAAGGCGGCACGTCCACCACGCCGCGATGGTCGACCCCAACACCGCCGCGACGCTGCCGCTACACGCCATCGAGGCGCTGTGCGACGAGCTGATCGACGCCCACGGCGACCTCATGCCGGAAGGGGTGCGCCGATGACCGAGCCCGTGCCCACGGAGGTGCGGCGCGAGCGCATGCTGGGCCTGCTCATGGAGCAGGAGTTCGCGCGGGTGGCCGAGCTCGCCGAGGCGTTCGGCGTGTCGAGCGTGACCGTCCGCGCGGACCTCGACGCGCTCGAAGAGCACGGCAAGGTACGACGGGTCCGCGGCGGAGCGGTGGCGGCGGGCCCACCGGCGGCCCCGGGCGAACCGTCGTTCGAGCAGTCACTCGGCGCCGCCGCCGTCGAGAAGGCTCACATCGCCAAGCTCGCCGCCCACCTGGTGCGCTCCGGTGACAGCGTGCTCATGGGCGCAGGCACCACGACCACGTACGTGGCCAGGGAGATGGTGGCCCGTACCGATCTGACCGACGTGACGGTGTTCACCAACGGGCTGCGTACCGCGCTGGAGCTGGAGCCCGCGCTCCCGCGGTTCGCGATCATCGTGACCGGCGGCAGCCTGCGCCGGGCCCAGCATTCGCTGGTGGACCCGCTGGCGAGCAAGCTCCTGGAGGGCGTGCGGGCGGCCAAGGTCTTCCTCGGCTGCGGCGGGGTGCACCCGGAGGGCGGGTTCACCAACGTCAACCTGCCCGACGCGGAGATGAAGCAGCGCATGCTCAAGGCGGGCGCCCGGCGGATCATGGTCGCCGACTCCACGAAGCTCGGCGTGATCGAGATGGCCCCGATCTGCCCGCTGAACGGCGTCGACCTGCTCATCACCGGTGAGCAGGCCGATCCCGTGGTCGTGGAGTCGTTGCGGGCGGGCGGGCTAGAGGTTCAGCTGGCGTAGGGAGTCGGGCAGCAGGTCCCAGTGCGCCCGGGTCAGGTCGTCGCACATGCGGGAGATGTCCGCCAGCGGCAGGGTCGCCGAGGCGTTGGGGTCGACCATGACGGCATGCCGTACATGATCGGGACGCCCTTCCAGCGCGGCACGGACGGTCAGTTCCGCGACGCTGACATAGGCCTGGTTGAGCGCCGCGCACTGCGGCGGCAGCGCGCCCACCCTGGTCGGCCGCACGCCGCCGCCGTCGACCGCGCACGGAACCTCGACCACGCTGCCCGCGGGCAGGTTGGAGATGAGGCCGTCGTTGACGACGTTGCCGTAGACGATCCGTGGCGTGCCGGTCGCGATGCTGTGGATGATCTGCGGGGCGTACTCGTTCGTGCCCTCGACGGTCAGGGCCCGCCCATGCTGTACGGCGTCGCGGGTGCGCCCGTATTCCGCGAGGTTCTCCGCACTGATGCGGACATAGTCGCCGACCGGGATGCGCAGCCGTTCGATCTCGCTGTCGTGCCTGAGCAGCCACGGCAGGTACTCGGCGGAATGCTCGCTGGTCTCGGTCGGGTAGTAGCCGAACCGGCGGAACATCTCCACCCGGACCCGCCGGCTCAGCTCGGGGTCGCGTACGTCGAGCCGGTCGTAGAGGTTCTCGCCGTCACGCTCGAAGCGCAGCACCCAGGCCTGGTGGTTGACGCCCGCGGCGAGGTAGGTGACCTCCTCGTACGGCACGCCGACCAGCGCGGCCAGATCGTGCATGGTCCAGTAGACCGAGTGGCACAATCCGACGACGTTGCGCACCTTGCCGGACAGGTACCAGACGTTCATGGCCATCGGGTTGGTGTAGTTCAGCAGCCAGGCGTCGGGGCAGACCGCGTTCATGTCGGCGGCCAGGGCGTCGAGCACGGGGAACGTGCGCAGCGCGCGGAACACCCCGCCGACCCCGATGGTGTCGGCGATGGTCTGGCGCAGGCCGTAGCGGGCGGGGATCTCGAAGTCGGTCACGGTCGCCGCGTGCCCGCCGACCTGGATCATGTTGATCACGAAGTCGGCGTTCTCCAGCGCGTACTTCCTGTCGAGGCTCGCGCTGAGGTTGGTGACCCCGACGTGCCGCGCGACCGCCTCGGCCACCTCCAGACGCTCGGCGTCGATGTCGTGCAGGGCGATATGGGCGTCTTTGAGCTCCGGAAAGGCCATCAGGTCGGCCAGCAGGCCCTGCGTGAACACGACGCTGCCCGCGCCGACGAAAACAATCTTCATGAAGTGGCTTCCTCCCAGGTGGGCTGCGCCGCTGTGCCCCCCGCGGCTCGGGTCGAGAGGGTTCCCGCCTTCGCGGCCACGGCCAGGCTCCGCCGTACGGCGAGGCCGTTCGCCCGCGCGGCGAGGAAGCCCGCGTTGAAGCTGTCTCCGGCGCCCACGGTGTCCACGACCCGGGCCGGTGTGGCGGGGACGCGGATCACGGCGCCGTCGTGCACGGCGAGGGCGCCCTCGGCGCCGCACTTGATCACCGGCGTCGTGATCCTGGCGAGCTCGGCCGCCGCTTCCTCCACGGTCGCGGCGCCGGTGACGGCGAGCGCCTCGCGGTCGTTCGGCAGGAAATAGTCGGTGACGGCGAGCAGTTCGTCCAGGCCCTTCCACTGGCCGGACGGGTCGTCGTTGGTGTCGAGCGAGGTCGTGGACGCGACCGTGCGGAAGTACTCCGCCAGCCCCGAGCCCAGCCCCGGCTGCAGAAAATAGGATGAGACGTGCACATGGGCGGCCCGGAGACCGTCCGGAATGTCGGCGACCGTCAGCCGGGACAGGCAGCCCGTGGCGGTCAGAATGGCCCGGTCGGTCCCGTCGGTGAGCACGACCGTGAGCGCCGTCTCCGCGTCAGGATCCACCACGCAGGACGAGACGTCCACGCCGCGTTTCTCCAGCTCGTCCAGGACGAACCGGCCCGCAGCGTCATCGCCCACCCGCCCGGCGAAGGCGGTCCGCAGACCGAGCCGGGCCGCGCCGCACGCGGTGATCGCCCCGGAGCCGCCGAGCGTCAGCCGTCCCGCCTCGACGAGTTCTTCGCGCTGACCGAAGGCGGGGACACGGGGCGCGCCGGTGACGATCACGTCCGGGTTGGCGTCACCGACGACGAGTAGGTCGAAGTCCATGCCCGGACCATCGCAGCGCCTTCAGTAACTTGTCAATACTTTCGTTTTCGGAGGCATTGACAAGTTTTCGAAAGTCATCATGATGGGCTCCAACGCAATCCCCCCGCCAGGAGGTCCCATGCCCGGCCCAGACTGCCCGCCGCCGAACGGCGGGCGCCGATGACGTCGACGCTGGTACGGCCGGCGGCCGTCAAACACGCCGCACCCCCGGTGCGTAAACGGGGCGACGGCCGGCTCGCGCTCGTCTTCCTGGCTCCCGTCCTGGTGGGGTTCGGGGTGTTCTACCTCTATCCGGCGGTACGCGGCGCCTGGTTCTCGATGACCGACTGGAACATGCTGTCGGAGCCCGAGTTCGTCGGCCTCGACAACTACGAGCGGCTGGTCGGCGACCCGCTGTTCTGGAACGCCATGAAGGTCACCGGGTTCTACGTCGTCATGACGGTGGTCGTCCAGGTGGGCCTCGGGCTGCTGCTCGCGGCGCTGCTGCACAGGCTGACCCGATCCCTGGTGGTCAGGACGCTGCTCGTGGTGCCCTGGCTGGTCCCGGGCGTCACCACCGCGCTGCTGTGGATGTGGCTGCTCGACGCCAACCTCGGCTTCGTCAACCACCTGCTCGTCGGCCTCGGGCTGGACAACCAGGGCTTCCTGACCTCGCCCGGCCTCGCGCTGCCGAGCATCTCGCTGATCAACTCGTGGAGCGGGACCGGCTACACCGCGCTGCTGCTCTACGCCGGGATGCTGTTGATCCCCAAACAGATCTACGAGGCGAGCGCGATCGACGGCGCGGGGGAGTTGCGGCTGTTCTTCAAGGTCACGCTGCCGCTGCTACGGCCGATCCTGGCGTTCGTGCTGGTCATCTCGCTGATCACGGCGGTGCAGGTCTTCGACACCGTCGCGGTCGCCACCAAGCCGGGCGGCGGGCCGGTCAACGCCACCCGGGTGATCTACTTCTACATCTACCAGCGGGCCTTCACGAACTTCCAGATGGGCTACGCCTCGGCCATGGCGCTGACACTGGTGCTCGTGCTGGGCGTGCTGACCTTCGTACAACTGCGCCTTCTGCGCGCCTCGACCTCGGACCTGTCATGAGACGCGCACTCGGGTGGGCCTGCCTGATCCTGGCCATCGTCATCTCGCTGTTCCCGCTGTACTGGATGATCAGGACGGCGATCACGCCTGGGAGGGAGCTGGCTGGGGACAATTCCGGATTTTTCCCGCAAAACCCTACTTTGTTTAACTTTGAGAGGGTTCTGGGGCTGGTGAGCCCCGAGGAGTCGCGGGCGGCCGGGGGGTCGGGTGCGGAGCTGGACTTCTTCCGCTATCTCGGCAACTCGATCGCCTACACGGGCCTGATCACGATATTTCAGACTTTGTTCTGCGGGATGGCCGGCTACGCCTTCGCCCGCCTGCACTTCTTCGGGCGCGACGTCCTGTTCGGCCTGTTCGTGGGTGCGCTGATGGTCCCGCCGATCTTCACGCTGCTGCCCAACTTCGTGCTGGTCAAAGAGCTGGGTCTGCTCGACAGTACGGCCGGCCTCGTCGCCCCGAGCCTGCTGATGACCCCGTTCGCCGTCTTCTTCCTCCGCCAGTTCTTCCTCGGCTTCCCCCGCGAGGTCGAGCAGGCCGCGCTGATCGACGGCGCGACCAAATGGACCATCTTCTGGCGCGTCGTCCTGCCCATGACCAAGGGCCCGCTGTTCACGCTCGCGCTGACCACCGCGGTCTGGACCTGGAACGACTACCTGTGGCCCCTGCTCGTCGCGCCCGGCGAGGACACCCGCGTGCTGACCACCGCGCTCGGCCTCTTCCTGAAGCAGTCGCCCAACACCCACCCCGACTGGACGGGCCTGATGGCCGGCTCGGTGCTGTCGGTGATCCCCGTGCTGCTGCTCGTGGCCGTCTTCGGCCGCCGCCTGGTGGATTCGATCCAGTTCTCTGGAATGAAGGGATAAATCATGAAGCGAGGCATCTTGGTGCTCGCACTGCTGGCGGCGGCCGGTTGCGGCGGCGCCCAGCAGACCCCGGGCAAGGTGACGCTCACCTACGGCCTCTGGGACGACATCCAGCAACCCGCCTACCGGCAGTGCGCCGACGCCTTCACCCAGGCCAACCCCGACATCACCATCAAGATCACCCAGCACGCCTGGGACCAGTACTGGCAGAACCTCACCACCCAGATGGTCGCCGGCGGCGCCCCCGACGTCATCACCCTGCAGGCGTCCTACTACCCCCAGTTCGTCAAGAACGGCCAGCTCCTCGACCTCCAGCCCATGGTCGAAGCCGACAAGGTGGACCTGGCGCAGTACCGCCCCGGCCTCGCCGAATCCTGGGTCAAGGACGGCGGAAGATACGGCCTGCCCAAGGACTGGGACACCATGGCCGTCATCTACAACACCGACCTGGTGAAGAAGGCCGGAGTAGACCTCTCGAACCTCACCTGGAACCCCGCCGACGGCGGCACCTACGAGAAGGCCATAGCCCGCCTCACCATCGACAAGAACGGCAAACGGGGCGACGAGCCGGGCTTCGACAAGACCAAGGTCGCCACGTACGGCATGGTGCCCGAGCTCAACGACGGCTCCCTCGGCCAGAACACCTGGGCCAACCTGGCGGTCTCCAACGGCTTCTCCTTCATCGACAAGAACCCGTTCGGCACCAGGTACTTCTACGACAACCCCAAGCTGGCCGAAACCGCGGCCTGGTACCGACGCCTGATCGAAAAGGGCTACGTCGCCCCCTACGACAAGACCAGCACACTGGGCACCGACGCCGTCCTGGCCTCCGGCAAGGGCGCGATGGGCGTCACCGGCTCCTGGATGATCACCACCTACCTGGGGACGAAGGAGGGGAAGTTCGCCTTCGCGCCGCTGCCCAAGGGCCCGCTGGGCCGTAAATCCGCCATCAACGGCCTGGCCGACTCCATCTACGCCGGCACCAAGCACAAGGACGCCGCCTGGAAGTGGGTCAAGTTCCTCGGCTCCGCCGCCTGCCAGGACATCGTCGCCAAGGCCGCCGTCGTCTTCCCCGCCATCACCGCCTCATCGGACAAGGCGCTCCAGGCACACGAGGCGGCGGGCCGCGACGTGAAGCTCTTCGTCGACCAGGCCAACGACAAGAACGGCACGTTCCTGCTCCCGGTGAGCGACCACGCCGACCAGATCAACGAGATCGTCGGCACCGCGCTGGAACAGGTGTGGCTGGGCCAAAAGGACGCCCCCTCCGCACTCAGCACGGCCAACACCCAGGTCAACGCCCTCTTCGAAAGGGGATGACATGAACCTCCTCGCCCTGACCTCCCTCTTACTGACCACCCTGCTGAGCCCGGCCCCCGCCGGCTGGGTCCCCTCGACGTCGGACCGCTGGCAGTACCAGCTGCAGCCCACGGCCACCGGGGCCGGAACGGTCGGCGGCATCCGCCTCAACCTCTGCGCCGTGCCGTACACCGGAGGCGCCTGCGTGAAACCCAACGTCTACAACATCGACCTTTACGGCCCCGACAAGGTGACCCCGAACAAGACGGCCGTCAACGCCATCCACGCCGCCGGTGGCCACGCCATCTGTTATGTGTCGGCAGGAAGCTGGGAGGACTGGCGCCCCGACAAGAACAGCTTCCCGGCCTCCGTGAAGGGCAACGACCTCGACAACTGGCCGGGCGAGAAATGGCTCGACATCCGCAAGCGCGACATCCTGCTGCCCATCATGAAGGCCAGAGTCGCCAAATGCGCCCAGGCAGGCTTCGACTCCGTCGAATTCGACAACGTGGACGCCTTCCAGAACAAGAACACCGGCTTCCCCCTGACCGGCGCCCACCAGCTCGCGTACAACAAGGCATTGGCCGACATCGCGCACTCCCACGGATTGTCCGTAGGCCTGAAAAACGACCTCGACCAGGTGGGCGCGCTGGTCGACTGGTTCGACTACGCGGTGAACGAAAGCTGCCAGGCCTGGGACGAATGCGAAGTCCTCGACACCTTCCTGGACGCCGGAAAGCCCGTCTTCCAGATCGAGTACACCGACGAGGGCGCGTCGGCTCGCGAATCCTGCCCACCCGCGAACACCGCCTCCCGCAGCACCATCCTCAAAACCCTCGCCCTCAACGCAACCCCCTGGACCCCCTGCCGCTGACCAAGGGAATGCCGAGCCGCTCGAACATGTGGTTGGTCTCCGGGTCTTTCGAGAACAGCACCGCTCCGGACATTCCCCTGGTGGCCAGGACCCGATAGGTGTTGCGGACCAGCTCACCGAACCGGGGCGCGCCATTCACCTGGGAATCCTTGTTCGCCTGCCGGTTCGCCTGCCATCCCTCGCCCCTCCAGACCAGATCCTCTCCGAAGATGACGCCCGCGTAGTCGTACTCGAAGCCCTGAGCGGTGTAGATGCAGCCGATCTGCCCGAACCCCGCCGGGTGGGTGGCCCACAGACTGGACGGAGGAACACCGTTCTTCTCCCGCTCGGAGCGCGAGTTCCAGGGGCGGCGCCAGTCACCGATCTGAACGTCCTCCACCAGGGTCCCGTCAGCCAGAGGGTCGCTCCACGGCCAGCAGAAGCCGGCCGCCATCCGGGCAGTGCGGCCCTCACCCTGCTTGGCGCGTAGAAAATCCTCCATGTCCGCGGGAGTACGGGCGACATACAGCTCGAAGGTCTCCAGAGGCCGCCACTGTTGTGGCCCGTGCTCCCACCCCAGCCCCAGAAGCTGCTCCACCCAGGCGACATATTCCGGACAACCCCCGCACCGGAACTGGTGGCGCAGGTCGATCTGCTGAACCCTCACCCCCATGTCGTTCGCGGCGTCATGGATCAGCCGAACGGAGCCCACCTCGCCACGGCGTACCAACTGGTGCTCATCGAGCAGGAACACCGGAACGGCGGCCGCCTCGATCAGCTCCTGCACCTGAGACCGTTCCCGCCGCGGGCCGTCGAAGTGGCGGCGGCGGTCGGACGTCTCCCGGAGGCGATGGGCTTCGTCGCAGATCAGAACGTCGATGTCATGCGGTGTCGCATGGGTGTAGCTGTTGAAGTAGGAGAAACTGCGCGCGGCCCGGCGGTTCACCTTCTCGACGTTGTCGCGCAGGGTCAGCGTGAAGGACCTGCTCCCGGTGGCGTGCACCGCACGGATGCCGTGCCGGTTCAGGGTGCCCAGCAGTTCCACGGCGATCACGCTCTTCCCGGTGCCCGGACCGCCCACGATCAGGACCGCCTCCTTGGGCGCGCCCCGCTTGCTCGCGTTCACCGCCGCCCGCACGTACTCGTAGGCGTCCCGCTGCTCGTCGAGCAGCGGAAAGACCGACCGCTCGCACACACTCTCACTCACCAGCGGGTACGCGGCTCCGTGCACGGCGTTCGGGTTGAGCGCTCCGAGGAAGTCGCACATGTACTCGCAGTAGCGGCGTACCTGCTCGGCCGGGTGAAGCTGTTCCCCGCCCGGCATGCCGTCCACGATGACCAGATGCTCACCCAGTTCGGACGGCTCCGCACGACTCCACTGCTTGAGCTCGACGACGACATAGGAGTCTTCGCCGGTACGCGGATGGACGCCGGCGAGCACCACGTCGGCCCGCCTGCTGGTGAGCGGAAGCTTGTACTCCACCAGCATCTCGACCCTGCGCAACCCCGCGTCGGCCAGATCACGGGCGAGGACCGGCAGGCTCCGCTGCCAGGACCTGACCTCGGACGGGGAAGCACGGCGCCCCGTCGTCACCCGCACGTGCTCGGCGATCACCTCCGCGAACGCGGCCTCGTTCGGAGACACGAGCAGGTTCTCCACAGACAGCCGCAGCGCCGTCACAGATCGTCCCCCAGGCAGCACGAAGTCGCTCGTGCGGGTGGGGCGTATCCGCTCCGGCCGAAGCCGGACGACCGCGGAAGCCCGTCGGGCCGCATCACATGGTCATCAAAAGCGTAGCGGCGCGAATGCCGCAGCGACACCGCCTGCGGGACTTGAGCCGCCCGCGGCGGCGGTCGTGGTTTATTGAGCACATCGACAATCGCGAACAGGTGGGAGCTCATGGTCCCTCCCGGGGAAGCCCAGCATGCGCTGGTCACCATCGCGCGAATAGCCGAAGAGCAGGGAAATGCCCTGGAGCGGACATTTCACCTCTTCGGTGACGGGGCCTTGCTGGGGCCCGGTGCGGCGCGAATGTTCCAAGGTTTGACCGAGCGGTACGCGAATGTCCGGCAAACCTTTCTCCGGGCCTTCGACGCCGTCGAGCGAATCGCGACGGCCGAGGGAAAGCCGGCCGGAGTCGAGCGTCCGCGTTTCCGCCCGGCTCCGGTGGCTCCTCCGCCGTCTCCCGGCGGGTACGTGGGCGGCTCGCCCGAACTCATGCAGGCGCTCGACGCCGAATTCGGCCGCGTGGGGAGAAACTGGCAGGACGCGGGAAGCGAGCTCTCCGCGGCGCTGTCCAGGCTGGGCCTGGCCACGGCGGCGGGGCAGGCGGTCGCGACGGCCGGTGGGTGGCTTCTCGAGCAGCGCGACGACCTCCGGCGACGCCGTGCCGAACTCCTGGAGACTCCATCGGAGACACCCGTGCCCACCCTTGGCCTGGTCCCCCTTCTCCTCGGCGCGCGGAGCCGAGCCGGCTCTCCGGTGGAGGACCTCGCGGAGCAGGCGACCTCGCTCCTCAACAAAGGGATCGCGTGGTACGGAGACTTCTGGGCGGCCAACGTCGGCAGGCTGAGCGTGAAGCTCGGGAGGTCGGAGATCGGCGACGTGGCCCAGCAGTACGTCGACAAGATCGCGGAGCCGTTCGTCCAAGGAGCGAACGAGGGAGGCTGGGCGCTGATCAAGGGCGCGTGGAACTGGTCGCAGCTCGGCCTGATCACTGACCCGTCCGGGTATCTGGACCGCATGCGCGGGGCGGGAGAAACGGCCGAGTTCGCCAGGCGGCAACCGGTCGAGTTCGCCAAGGCACTCGTCGATCTGGAAACTCTGCAGAAGGATCCCAGCCGCTGGTTCGGCCGGCTCCTGCCCGACATCATGCTCAGCGTCGCCACCGTGGGTGTGGGCACCGCGAACCGTTTCCACACAGGGCTCGGTAACGGCGGCCGCCGCGGGACCTCACCATTCCAGGATCCGACCCTCACACGTCATGCCGGTAACGCGAAACAGAAGGAGTTCGACGCGAACTTCGCCGGCATCAAGGACGTGAATCCGCAGTTCTCCACACGGGCCTGGGAATACAGCAACAACTGCCAGAGCTGTGTCGTGGTAGTGGATCGCGTTCTCGGGGGTTCGTCGCCGATCTCCGCGGTTCCGTACCATCCCGCACACCCGTTCAAATGGCCTGGCGGTGTGACCGACAGCGTCGGGGGTGGACGGGCGTTTCGCCTGGTCAAAGACTACGACGAGGTCGTATCGGAGATGCTGCGGTCCGGAGACGGCGCCCGCGGAATCGTCCACGGCATACGCGTCGATCCACGGACTGGAGTCCCTCGCGCGGGTCACGTCTTCAACGTGGTGAACCGCAGTGGAAAGATATACTTCGTCGACGGTCAGTCCGGCACGTGGGCGACGCCTGAGACGTATTCCCGCATCGAATTTCTGCGCACGAACTAGCCGGGAGGAAAAAGCGTTGGACATCGAGCAGGCCAAAGCGCTGGCCGAGCAATGTCTCGCACGCTTCTCGACCGCCGAGGAGCCGTTGGCCTTTTATGGCGACGAAACCATAGACGACCTCGGCTGGTGTTTCGTCTTCCCCTGGAACACGGCACGGTTCGTCGAGACGCGCGACTTCGCGCACGTGCGCGGCCCGGGGTACGGCCCGATCGTCGTGGTCAAGGGCAGCGGTGACACCTGGATGATGAACGGCCTGCCCGAAGATCAGCAGCTGGCCGCCTACGCCAAGGAGCACGGCCTGTCTCCGTGACGGGAGCGGCTCTCATGGAGTTCTTAGGTGGGCTTTATAGCGCTTTTCGCTCATTTTGCTGACGATGGAGCGATGGAGCGCGTGCCGCAGGATGCCGGGCGGGTTCGGTGGTTCGTCGTCGCGGGCGGCGCCCTTCTGGTCGTGGCGGTGCTGGCGTACTGGCTTGGGAGCATCGGGGGAGGCGGTGGTGAGGCCGCGCCCGGGCCGAGTGCGGCGCCGACGCCCAGTGCGACGTTGACGACGCCCGAGGTGTTCGAGCGGGTCGGGCCGTCCGTCGTGGTGATTCAGGCCGGCAAGGCGTTCGGGACCGGGATGATCGCGGCCGAGGACGGGACGATCCTGACGGCGCACCACGTCGTCAAAGGCGCGAAGGACGTCACCCTGACGTTCGCGGACGGGACCAAGGCGAAGGCCGTCGTCGCGTCGTCGAATCCCAAGCGGGACATCGCCACCCTCAGGCCCGAGAAGCTGCCGGAGATCGTCGTCCCGGCCACGCTCGGGGGCGCCGTCTCGGTGGGTGCGCCGGTGGTGGCGATCGGCAATCCGCTCGGGCTGACCTACAGCGTCTCCACCGGTGTCGTGTCGGGCTTGGATCGTACGTCCAAGGAGGGTGATCTGAGGGGGCTCATCCAGTTCGACGCCTCGGTCAATCCGGGTAGTTCGGGCGGTCCTCTGCTGGATGCTCGCGGGCTGGTCATCGGGGTCGTGGTGTCGATCGCCGATCCGGGCGGCGATGAGGCGTTCGCCGGGATCGCGTTCGCGGTGCCGATCGGCGTGGCGCTGGGCGGCGACGAAGGCGACGGCCCGCCGGGCGGGCCCCAGATCTGAAGGAAGGCCATGACCCATCCGCTGGAACAGGTGTTGTTCGAGGTCAAACGTACGATCGTCGGGCAGGACGTCCTGCTGGAGCGCATGGCCGTGGCGCTGATCGCCGACGGTCATCTGCTGGTGGAGGGCGTGCCGGGCCTGGCCAAGACGCTCGCGGTGAAGTCGCTGGCCGCGGCGATCGCCGGGAGTTTCCAGCGCGTCCAGTTCACGCCGGACCTGGTGCCCGCCGACCTCGTGGGTACGCGGGTCTACCACCAGCACTCCGGCGAGTTCCGTACCGAACTCGGCCCGGTCTTCGCGAACCTGCTGCTGGCCGACGAGATCAACCGCGCCCCCGCCAAGGTGCAGAGCGCCCTGCTGGAGGTGATGCAGGAGCACCAGGTGACGATCGGCCGGGAGACGTTCCGGGTGCCGGAGCCGTTCCTGGTGATGGCGACGGAGAACCCGATCGAGTCCGAGGGCACCTACCCGCTGCCCGAAGCGCAGGTCGACCGGTTCATGATGAAGGTGGTCGTCGACTATCCGACGCAGCCGGAAGAGCAGGCGATCGTCGCACGGGCGCTGCGCCCGCCCGAGCCGCCGCAGCCGACCGTGACGGCCGAGGACCTGATCGCGATGCGGGCCCGTGCCCAGCAGGTGTACGTCGATCCGGCCATCGTCGACTACGCGGTACGGCTCGTCGCCGTCACGCGTTCCCCCGCGACCGCCGGACTGGGCGAGCTGGAGCGGTACGTCACCTACGGCGCCAGCCCGCGCGCGTCCATCGCGCTCGTCACGGGCGCGCGGGCGCTGGCGTTCCTGCGCGGCCGCGACTACGCCCTGCCGCACGACCTGTCCGAGCTCGCCCTCGACGTGTTACGGCACCGCCTCGTCCTGTCCTACGAGGCCCACGCGGATGACGTCGACCCGGACACGATCATCACCAGGGTGCTCGGCGCCGTCCGGGCGCCCGACGTCGTCCTCCAGAACCGCTGAACCCCATGGCCACCGCCCCCGAGAGGCTCCTGCTCCGCCTGGAGTGGAAGGTCGTCCGCAGGCTCGACGGCCGGCTCCAAGGCGCCCACCGCACCGCGCATCGCGGTTCCGGGATAGATTTCACCGGTTTGCGGGCGTACACCGACGGCGACGACGCTCGCCACATCGACTGGAACGTGACCGCGCGGCTGGACGAGCCGCACCTGCGGGTGTTCACCGAGGACCGCGAGCTGACGGTGTGGCTCGTGCTCGACCGGTCGGCGTCGATGACGGCCGGGCCACCGGGGCGCGGCAAGCACGACGTGCTCGCCGAGCTGGCGCTCGTCCTCGCCCGGCTGTTCGGCAGGGGCGGCAACCGTGTCGGCGCGCTGCTGTTCGACGCGGGGGTGCTGCGCGTGGTGCCGCCCGGCACCTCCCGGCGCCACGCGTTGCGGATCGGCGCCGAGCTGGTACGCACCGCCGAGGCACGCGGCGCCACCACCACCGACCTGGCCGAGATGCTCGATGCCGCCGGACGGCTGGCGCGCCGCCGCGCACTTGTCGTCGTGCTGTCGGACTTCATCGGCGACGGCGACTGGGAACGTTCGCTCCAGCGCCTGGCCCGGCGGCACGAGGTGGTCGCCCTGCGGATCACCGACCTCGCCGACGACGTCCTCCCCGAAGCCGGGCTGATCGTGGTCGAGGACGCCGAGACCGGCGAGCAACTCGTCGTCGACTCCGCCGACCCGCTGCTCCAGGTTCGGTTCCGCGCCGCCGTCGACGCCCGCGACGCCCGGCTCACCGCGGGCATGCGGCGGGCCGGCGTACCCGTTCATCGCGTCGGCACCGACCGCGACCTGGTCGAGGCGCTGGTCGAGGTCGTAACCCGGACCCGGGACCGGTCGCCATGACCCTTTCCTCGCCGCTGCTGCTGGTTGTCGGGCTGCTCGTCATGGCGGCGCTCGCCTGGGCGGCCGTCGTCACGTCGCGCCGCCGGGCTGCGTCGCTCGCGCGGGCCGGGGTCGCCGTGCCGGCGGGGCGCCGGCCGTACCTCGGAGTAGGTCTGACAATCACCGGCGTCGGGGTGCTCGCGCTCGCCACCGCGGGACCCGCGGCCATGGTGCCGGTGCCGCGGACGGCGGGCACCGTCATCCTCGCCATCGACGTCTCCAACAGTATGGGCGCCGACGACGTCGCGCCCACCCGGCTGGCGGCGGCGCAACGGGCGGCTCGCGCGTTCGTGGCGGCGCAGCCCGACAGCGTCGACATCGGCGTTGTCGCGTTCGAGAGGGGCGCGCTCACCACCGCCCGGCCCAATGCCGACCACTCCGTCGCGCTCAAGGCCATCGACCGGCTGAAGATCACCGGCGGCACCTCGCTGGGGACGGCCATCACCGCCTCACTCTCGGCGATCACCGGCAAACAGGTGGCCATCGGCCGCGACATCGGCTATTGGCCGTCCGCGACGATCGTCATGTTCTCCGACGGCCAGAACCAGGGCGCCGACGTCGAACCCGCCGCGATCCTCGCCCAGCGCGCGAACGTCCACATCCACACCGTCGGCGTCGGCACCACGGCCGGGACCACGGTCAAGGTCGACGGCTACCACCTGCAGACCTCGCTCGAGCAGGACACCCTCACCTTGATCGCGCAGACCACCGGCGGCGCCTACCACCCCGCCTCCGACACCGCGCGCCTCGACGGGATCGCCGACACGATCGACCTGCGGCTCACCGTCTCCGACGAGCCGTTGCCCCTGGCCGGCGGGCTGATCGGCCTCGCCCTGGTGCTCCTCACCGCGGGCGCCGCGCTCACCATTCTCCGGTCCGGGCGGGTGATCTGAATGACGTTCTCCTGGCCGTGGGCGCTGCTGTCCGTTTTGGCCATCCCGCTGATCTTCGCCATCCGCGAGTGGGCCCGGCGCCGCCGCCGGCGTGCCGCCGTCCGTGTCACCTCTCTTGCTCTGGTACGCACCGCGTTGCCGAGCCGTACCCGATGGATACGGAAAATCCCCCCGGCACTCTTCATTTCCGGACTCGCGCTCCTGGCGGTGGGAGCCGCGCGGCCACAGGCGTCCGTGCCGGTGCCGTCCACCTCGGCGACGATCCTGCTCGCGCTCGACACGTCCGGCTCCATGTGCTCCACGGACGTCGACCCCAACCGCATCACCGCTGCTCGGAAGGCCGCGGCGCAGTTCATCGAGTCGCAGCGGGGCGGCCCGCGCATCGGCCTCGTCACGTTCGCCGGAAACGCCGGCCTGCTCGTCCCGCCCACCGGCGACACCGATGCGCTGATCGAGGCCCTGGACGGTCTGTCCGTCTCCCGCGGCACCGCGATCGGTCAGGCCATGCTCGCGTCGATCGACGCCATCGCCGAGGTCGACCCGTCCGTCGCGCCCACCGGAGCGGACGTCTCCTCCGGCTCCGGCCCTGGTTTCGCCGGTGCCGCGATCGTCGTGCTCACCGACGGGGCCAACACCCAGGGCGTCGACCCGCAGATCGCCGCGCAGGAGGCGGCGCTTCGCCGCGTCCGCGTCTTCACCATCGGCTTCGGCACCACGAACCCGGCGCCGATGGTCTGCGACAACTCCCAGTTCGACGGGCGCGGGTTCGGCTGGGGCGGCGGCGGACGCGGCGGCTTCGACCGCGGCCGCAACCCCCGCACCATCGACGAGCCGGCCCTCAAGCAGATCGCCCAGACGACCGGCGGCTCCTACCACCGCGCCGAGAACGCCGGCCAACTCCAAACCGCCCTCGACACGCTGCCCGGCAGCTTCACCGTCATCCGGCAGAAGGTCGACACAGCCGCCTACTTCGCGGCAGGCGGCGCCGTCCTCATCGTCTTGGCCCTGTCCCTGTCCCTGTGGTGGAACCGCCCCCTACGCCCCGTATAGACGGGCGATGTCCTCCGATTCGGGCCAGCCGCTGTAGGTGGGCGACTTCGGCCAGCCCTCGGGCGAATCCTGCCATTCCTCCTGCCGTCCGTAGGGCAGCAGGTCGATGAGCGGGAAGCTGTAGCTGATCTGCTCCGTACCCCGGCCGCTGGTGTGCCAGGTCCGGTAGACGGTGTCGCCGTCGCGCAGGAACACGTTGACCGCGAACCCTTCACCCGGACCCGCGCCGACGTCGGCGCCGAAGGGGCTGTTCGCCGTGGAGTACCAGGTCATCTGGTTGCCTACGCGCCGTTTGTAGGCGAGTGCTTCGTCGATCGGGCCCTGGGTGACGATGACGAACCGGGCGTCGTAGTTGTCCAGGAAGTGCAGGCGGGTGTACTGCGAAGTGAGCCCGGTGCAGCCTGAACACTGCCATTCGCTGTCCGGGAACCACATGTGGTTGTAGACGATCAGCTGCGTCTTGCCGTCGAAGACGTCCGCCAGCCGGATCTTCCCGTTCTCGCCCTCCAGGATGTAGTCGGGCATCCTCACCATGGGCAGACGGCGCCGCTGCGCGGCGATGGCATCGAGTTCCCGAGTCGCGGCCTTCTCCCTGACGCGTAGCTCGTCCAGCTGACGCTGCCAGGTGTCGGCGTCTACGACGGGCGGAAGTGCGTTGGCGCTCATGGGTTCCCCCATTGATTATTGCGGTGACTTGCCGTGCACAGAGGTAGACCTACCCTGATGGTGAAATTCATCGGTGGGGGTCAGGTCAGCAACAGTGGCCTTAGCCCGCGGATGAACTCGACGGCATCCGCCTGATGGTCGCGCCCCGGGGCGCCTCGCACGATCTGGACGACCAGCAGCTTCTTGCCGCTCTGGGTCCACGCCATCGCCTTCCCTCCGACGACGGCCCCATCGGTGTCCCTTATCGTCGCGCTGTAGCCAGGCGCTGTGCCGACGGGTAGGTCCGCGCCGCCGTCCTTGGCTTTCGTGTATTCAAGGCTTTCCACGGTGGAGGGGGACGGGTCGTGCAGCTCGATGGTCATCGACGCCTTGTCGGAGAGTCCGGGCGAAGCGGCGACCACGCAGTGTGAGAAGCGGGCCGGTGACGTTGAGCCGCTGGCGTAGAAGTTGTCCATCCCGATCGCGCGGCCGATGGCTTGGCGCGAGACGACTCCGCACTCCAGGGGAGGTGCGGTCGCGCTGCCGAGAGGGCTTCGGTCCACAGGCGGAGTAGACGACGAGCACGCCGCGGTCACGAAGACGACCACGAGCGAAACGGTTCTTGGCCGAACTCTCATTCCGCTGCTTTCGGGTAGGGAGGTACGTTCAACTGGAACCCTCTCCACACGGATATGGCGGTCTCATTGAAGACCCCGGAAGCGTCTGAATGCTTCAGCCACTCGTCGTAGGCGCCGGCCTGGGTCGAATTCATCTGATCGAGCGGGATGATCTTGCCGCCTACGAGGAAGTCGCCGCCGGAGCTCTTGGCGTAGTTTTCAAAGGCGTAAGGGTGAGTGGAGCCTGGCGTCGTCGCCTTTCCGAACAGCTCATGTCGCAGCATCGCGTCGGCCGTCAGGGCGGTGAACAGATCCTGGCTCTTGCGCAGTGTTGCCTCGCCCTTGCTGCGCGCTGCGTCGCCCTCGGTGTACTTGAGGTGATCGCTGACGTTCGCCTCCAAGAACTCGTATCCGGCGACGACCGCATCCCCTGCGGGCGTCAGCGCGAGCTTGAGTGTTCTGCCGACGGCGTCATTGAATGCCTTTCTCCGCTGATCGTTCTCGTCCGCCTCGTTGATGCCGGTCAGGTTGCCGGCGTCGACGACAAAGGAAAGCGTCTTGCTGAGAGTGTGAATCTTCGCGTCGAACAGCTGCTTTGGAGCGGTGGTCATGTTCTGCGTGAGCAACTGCTGACGGTACGCATCCTGCTCGGCCTGCGTTGCGGACGGATGGCTCTTCTGCCATTGGGAGAACGCTGTATCGATCTTCTCGCGTATCGCCGCGCCTTCGGCGTCCATGACCTTCATGCTGTACTCGCCATGTCCTTCGAGCACCGTTTTCAGCGCTTCAGTGTCCGTGAAGGTCCAGGTCATCGCCTGCTTGAGCGCGTCGCGGTCGAACATGGCCCCGTGGGGTTGCCTGCCGGGCAGGTTCATGTCGGTATCCGGCAGCCGGGTGACACCCGGTGGTTCGCTCACGCCGGAATTGGCCACTCGATGAACGTCACCTATGTAAGCCGAGAAGATGCGCGCCGCGTTCTGCCGCGTATCGGGAAGCCGAGCCTGAACCTTCGGGTCCGCCCAGAAATGGACCGCCCACGACGCGATCAGAGCCGACTTGTAGCCTCGTGAGCCTCCTTCCTCCTGGCTGTGATCGCGGAAGGTCGTCGTCGCCGCCTCGATCGCTCGGCCGAGTTCTCCGCTGCCTTCGCCCCAGTAGTTGTCCCGCATCAGGAAGCCCAGCGGCCGACGTACTGGGTCGGTGAAGAAGTCCTGCGCGACCTTGGGGTTCCTCGCCAAGGCGGCAGCGAGCCCGGGACCGAAGCCGACGATTTTCTGCTGTTCGGGAGAGGGCTTCCTTGCGTTGTCGAAGACCTTGTTGGCGATGTCGCGAAGGAACGCGTCGTCGAAGGTGCCGTAGCGCAGGAGCTTGTCGATGATGTCGTTGTCCGGCGCCGTCCATTCGGACGCGATCAGCTCGTCGGCATAGCCTTTGGGCAGTCTCATGTTGCCCACGCCTCGCGAAGCCGTACCGAGAGTCACGCTTAGTGCCGCAGCGAGCCGATCCGTGGCTGATGCCGGTGGGTCCTTCCAACCGCGGTCTCGGGAGTAGGGGTCTTTGGCGTAGAGGTCTTTCAGCAGTGCTTTGAGCTCTCGGGGCGGCATCTCCTTGGCGAGAGCGACAGCGAAGTAGGGATCATGCTTGTGCTTCTCCAGCAGGTCAAGTGTCTCGCGGGCAGGCGCTGTCTCGCCGTCTCTCCGGGCCTGTCGAAGCCGATCGGCAAGGGACTTCGCGACTGCCGCGCCGCTCGCCGGTGAGGATGACGGCCAGAGCGTCTCGTCAGCCCAGGTCACTCCCTTGTCGAGCCCGATCTTCTGGGTGGAGACGATGAGGTCCAGTCTTCGCTGTAGGTCGGGGACCTGTTCACCAATTTGGAACCCGATGTCTCTCAGCAGGCCCGGCCCCGGCAGGCTGGTGCCGAGCTGGCGCAAGGTGCTGTGGATTTGCGCATCGGCCGCCGACCATGACTGTTCAAGGCGCTTGATCTCGCCGATCAGCTGGGTCATGAGTTCGGGATCGATACCGACTCGATTCGGGGATGGATTCACTGGAGGAATCCCCCCGGGGGCCAGTCCGGCCGCGGTTTCCAGGGCGGGAATGCGTCTCCGGCAGGATCGTTGGCCTGCGGGCTCACAGGTGTGGAGTCGACCAGCGCGAGGGCCCTGCGGAAGACGCTTTTGTAGGCTGCCTCCCAGGCTTGGCAGTCCTTGATCAGCTTGTCCGCGGCCCTGCCCTTCATGGCACCGCTTTCGAGCAGGGCGATGAGCTTGTGCACGTCGTTGGCATGCTGGTCGCGCAACTGCTCGATCGTGCGTCGGGCCGCCTCGATCTGCTCCTGTGTCGCCATCATCCGACATCCTTGACCATTGAGGACGATGATCTGTGGGACCTATGTGACGCTAAGGGGTAATCAGAAGGACGTCGAGGTGCGCTGCTGAAGCCGCACCAATTCAATGAGTTGTACTACTCAGGATGCCATCGACTCCGGTGAACCTGCCTACCCGCTGCATCGCTCAAGAGAATGGGATAGGCGCAGGAAAAGTGACCGCCTGTAGCCCTTCGGCGTCCGCGTTGGGTGTTATGGCGGACGTGGGTCAGGGCGAAGCGATTTCGGCTGTCTTCCGCTTTGCGGTGGCCGTAGGTGGTTGTGCAGGGGCTGATATGACCTGATTTCGCTTTCGGTTGAGGCGTCAGGGCGGTGTCAGGCGGGGGACGCAGGGTGTGGGCGAACGCACGATCGTGACCTCTGCGCCGAGTGTGGGGCCTGGGCGTACTTCCGCGCGAGCACGCGATCGTCTGACCTCGCGAAGGGAAACCGTCATGCGACAACTCGACGTCTCCGCCTACCAGACCGCGGAGAAGCTGGTGATCCAGAACAGGCACAAGCTGGTCACCGGCGACCGGGTCCGGCCGATGTGGACGGGTGATGGGGCCGAGTTCTGGTACCGCAGGGGCCGGCGATTCTTCCGAGTGGACAGGGAAGAGAGACGTCCGGCTTTCGATCATGTACGGCTGGCCAAAGGGCTGGCCGACGCCTCCGGTCAAGACGTGGACCCGGAGGCGCTGCCGTTCACCGTGATCGGTCTTGACGCGGAGGCCGTGGAGTTCGCTGCCTTCGACGGGTACTGGCGGTGCCCGCTGGACACCTACCGGGTGGAAGCCGCACAGCCTCCCGCGGGCGCGGGATTCGACGAGGTGGCCTCGCCGGACGGGCGGCATGCGCTGTTCATCCGGGACCACAACCTGTGGGTACGCGACCTCGCCGACGGCCAGGAGCGGCGGCTGAGCAGCGACGGCCAGGAGGACTACGACTACGCCACCGGCCCGGACTGGTGGCACTACTCGGTCCTGATCCGCAAGCTGGGTCTCCCCGGCATGCCACCGGCCGCGGTCTGGTCGCCTGACGGCACCCGCGTGCTCACGCACCGCACCGACCAGCGTGGCATCCGCCGGGTTCACCTCATCGACGCGCTGCCGGCTGATGGCGGGCCGTCGCGGCTTTATACACAGCGGTTCGCTTACACGGGCGACGAGAAGGTCGCCCTGGCCGAGGTCGTCGTCTGTGACGTAACGACAGGCACGGTGGTGCGGGCCGAGGCGGAGGCGCTGCCGATGTCGCAGATCTCGCCGGTGTTCCAGCGCTGGATGTGGTGGGCGGGTGACGGCTCGGCGTACTTCGTGGGATATCCGCGCGATCAGCGCAGTCTGTCGCTGAACCGGCTCGACCCGGCGACCGGCAGGGTGGACACGGTGCTGACCGAGACCGGTACGACGAGGGTGGAGCTGAACCAGTGGGCGGAGGGGCAGGCGCCGATGGTCGAGGTGCTCTCCGGCGGGGACGAGGTGCTGTGGTACTCGCAGCGCGACGGCTGGGGCCACCTGTATCTGTACGACGGGCGGACGGGGGCGTTGAAGGGGCAGGTGACCTCGGGCGAGTGGACGGTCCGCGAGATCCTGCGCATCGACGAGGCGGCGCGGGTGGTGTACTTCACCGCCTCCGGCCTGGTCGCCGGTGACCCGTATCCGCGTTCGGTCTGCCGGGCCGGGCTGGACGGCTCGGGCACCGCGGTGCTGACGGATGACGGGCTGGATCACGCCGTCACGGTCGCGCCGGACGGGTCCTGCTTGGTGGACTCGGCGTCCACCACCGAGATTCCGCCCGTGATCACTCTGCGGGACTGGACCGGCCGGGTGCTCGTCGAGCTGGAACGCGCCGATGTCAGCGGTCTCGTCGGGATCGGCTGGAGCCCGCCCGAGCGTTTCCGCGTCAAGGCCGCCGACGGCGTGACGGACGTGTACGGCGTGCTGCACAAACCCCACGGCTTCGACCCCGAGTGCAGCTACCCGGTCATCGACCACCCCTACCCGGGCCCGCAGCGCAACCGCGTGGGCGGGGCTTTCACGGAGATGCCGTTCGCCCACGAGGCCGAGGTGATGGCGGCGCTCGGCTTCGTGGTGATGGCCCTCGACGGGCGGGGCACGCCGGGCCGGGACAAGAAGTTCTTCGACCACTCCTACGGCAACGTGGGAGACTCCGCCGATCATGTGGCGGCGCTGCGCGAGCTCGCGAAGACCCGGCCGTGGATGGACCTGGACCGCGTGGGCGTGGCGGGCTCATCGGCCGGCGCCCACCAGGCCGTCCGCGCCATGCTCGACCACCCCGAGTTCTACAAGGTCGGGATCTCGACCTGCGGGAACCAGGACCTGGAGAGCTACCACGTCGGGTACTCGGAGATCTATCAGGGCGCCCTCGGCGAGGCGGACTACGCCCGGGTGAACAACGTGACGCGGGCGGAGCGCCTGCGCGGCAAGCTGTTGCTGATCCACGGCGGCATGGACACCAACATCATGCCCGACCACACCCTGCGGCTGGCCGAGCGGCTCATCATGCTCGACAAGGACTTCGAGATGCTGATCGTGCCCGGCGCCGAGCACCTGTTCCTCGGCTACCACCACCACACCTATCGCCGCGAATGGGACTTCCTGGTGCGTCATCTGATGGGGGCCGAGCCGCCCGCCTACCGGATCGCCCCGCTGCCGTTCGATCCGGAGCTGCTATCCGACTGGTTCTGACAGCTTCGCCAGCGCCTCGTGCCTGGACTGTTCGGCGCCCGCGCGGTAGGCCTGCTCGTACCGTGGGGCGCCGAGGCGGTCTGTCAGCTCGGCGGCGAGGGCGGCCAGTTCGGGCTCGCCCCGGTCGAAGGCGCCGCGGATGGCCTGGCTCAGGCCCAGGGCGGTGGCCGCACCGTACGCGTCGCCCTCCAGCAGCAGCAGCCTGGCCAGCAGCTCGGCCGCGGTGGCGGCGGCACGCTCGTTCAAGCAGGTCTGGACGGCCGCGGGGAACAGCTCGCGGGCCGCCTCCACCCGCCCGGCGGCCAGCAGGTTGGCCAGCCGGGCGGGCGCGACGAGCTGGGCGACGGCTCGCTCGTCCATGGACAGGGCGCCGCCGAGCGCCGCCAGCTCGCCGACCGCCTGCTCAGCTTCCTCCAGCTCTCCGGTACGGCGGTGCAGCTCGGCCACCCGGCGCCACAGTCCGATCTCCGAATGCCGCCTGACCCGCGGGTTCACCAGGCTTCTGGCCAGCTCGACCGCGTGCCGGGCGCCGTCCTGGTCACCGGCGCGAGAACGTTCGCCGGCCAGCTCGGTCAGGTGCCAGATCTCCTCGCCGATGCCGATCTCGGCGGCCAGCAGCGCACCGCGTTCCAGCGCGGCGATCGCCGCCTCGTGCTCGCCGCCGATCGAGTGGACACGTGCGAGGCTGTTCAACGTCATGACCAGCCCGACGCGCTCGCCGAGCTCCTCGAACCGGCGCAACGCCTCCGCCAGCGCCTCCATGGCGTCCTGCCAGTCGCCGTCGTCGCCACGTCCGGTCGCCTCCAGCCAGTACGCGGAGGCCCGCGCCCACGGGTCCCTGTGTTCGCGGGCCTTGCGCAGCTCGGAATCGGCCAGGTCGGCGAAGCCGTACACCGTCACGGCAGCGAGGACGAGCGGCACCGCCACCGCGAACCGCTCCACCGCGCCCGTACGGATGCACGCGTCGATCAGCGGCCGGGCCTCGGCGGCGGGCGGGACGGCCTGGTTGCCGCCGAGCACCTGGATGGCGGTCAGCACCGCCCGCACGTCCGCGGGCAGCGCGTCGCCGAACGCGAGCACGTCGGCGACGAGCTTCTCCGAACGGGCGTCGTAGCGCGTGTACCAGTACCAATACAGCGACAGCAGCAGTCGCCACGCGGCGTCGGCGTCCTCGCCGGCGATCGCCGTGCGCATCGCGTCGATCAGGTTGTCGTGCTCGGCGTCGAGGACGGCGAAAGCGCGCAACTGATCATGCGAGCGCAGCGCGGGCTCGTGTTCCTCGGCCAAGAGCCGGAAATGCCGGACGAACCAGGCCCGGACCTCGGCCTGCTCACCGCTGCGGCGCAGTTCCTCCGCGGCGTAGGCGCGGATCGTCTCCAGCATCCGGTACCGCCCGCCCGCCGCCTCCACGAACGACTTCTCCACCAGCGAGTCCAGGACGTACACGCTTCCGCACACCGCCTCCACCGCCGCCTCGCCCGCGCCGCCGGTGAAGACGGCGAAGCGCCTGGCCAGCGTCCGTTCCTCGTCGCTCAGCAGGTCCCAGCTCCACTCGACCACGGCGTGCAGGGTGCGCTGGTGCGGAAGCGCGGTCCTGTTGCCGGAGGTCAGGAGCCGGAACCGGTCGTCGAGCCGGCGGGCGATCTGCGTCACGCTCATCGTGCGCAAGCGGGCCGCGGCCAGCTCCAGGGCGAGCGGCAACCCATCGAGGCGTCGGCAGATGTCGGCGATCACGGCCTCGTCCAGCGCGACGCCCGGCCGGACGCCGGCCATCCGGTCCCGGAACAGCCGGACCGCCTCCGGCTCCTCCAGCGGTCCGAGCTGGTACACGGCCTCGCCGGCTATCGCCAGCGACTGCCTGCTGGTGATCAAGATGTGCAGGTACGGCAGGCGCTCCAGTAATTCGTGCGCCAGCTGGGCGACGTCCTCCACCAGCCGCTCACAGTTGTCCAGGACGAGGATCGCCGGGTCGTCCTGGATCAGCTCGGCCACCTGTTCCAGGGGAGCGGCCGGTACGGCCTGCCGTACACCCAGGGACCTGAGCACGGCGTCGACCAGGCCGTCGGGCGTGTCCACCGCGGCCAGGGAGACGAACCACAACCGTCCGCTCCGGTACGCCGGATGCCGGATCACCACCTCGACCGCCAGCCTGCTCTTGCCCGCGCCGCCCGGCCCGACGATCGTGACCAGGCGGGAGGTCTCCATCAGCTCCAAGATCTGCTTCAGCTCGTGCTCCCGGCCGACGAAGCTGGTGAGCCGCAGCGGCAGCCGGGGCCGCGCCCGCGCATGGCCATAGTCGCCGCGCAGCACCGCCAGGTGTGTGTCGCACAGCTCCTGACCGGGTTCGACACCGAGTTCCTCATCAAGCCTGCCGCGGACGTGCTCGAACACGGCCAGCGCCTCGGACTGCCTCCCGGCGGCGGCCAGGGCCCGCATGCGCAGCGCGGCCAGGCGTTCACGGAGGGGATGACGGGCGCCGGCGGCCTCCACCTCGGCCAGGATCGTCTCGTGCCCGCCGAGCCGGAGCTCCGCCTCGAAGCGGTCCTCGGCGGCCGACAGCCGCAGGGCCTCCCAGCGAGCCGCGGCGGACACGGCGAACTCGAGCTCTCCAACGTCGGCCAGCGGCGCCCCGCGCCAGAGCCCGAGCGCCTCGCCGAGCAGTTCCGCCGCCTTGCGCGGCCGGCCGGTGATCAGCGCGTCGCGGCCCCGCGCGAGCAGATCCTCGAACCGAAAAGCATCCACATCCCGTACGGCGAGCCGATATCCACCGAAAACCGACTCCACCCACCAGACCCCGCCCAGCGTCCGCCGTAACCTGGACACCAGCGCCTGCAACGCGTTGGCCGCATCGGCCGGCGGATCGGCGCCCCACAGATCGTCGATCAGAATGTCGCTCTGTACGGCCCGGCCGGACGCCAGCGCGAGCCTGGCCAGCAGCCCGCGCAACAGAGCGCCGCGGATCTCGATCGCCTTCCCGTCGTCACCGAAGGCACGTACCCGGCCCAAGAGCTCAATGCGCACCCGTCCACCCTACGGATGACCGCTCACGGATCATGACCGCCGGCCTGCCGTACCTTCTCGAAAGAGCGCCGCACCAGGTGCTCGTAGCTCGGCAGGTCAGGGTCAGCACCACGATCGTGATGGAGGAGACCACGGTGATGATGGCGGCGCCGATCGCGGTCAGGATCTGCCGGGCGAAGTCGGCGTTGCCGCTCAGCACCCAGGTCGGGAGGGTGAACGCGCCGCCTGTCCCACCTCAGGTGAACAGAGCCTTCCGTCGATCAGGTGAGCGGCGTACCCGGACGGCCACTGTGGATCAGGCGGCCAAGGGGAGTCCTGGCTGCCCGGAGTCCGTTCCGACCGCGTAGTGGACGTCCTCGCGGACGGAACGGAACCCGCACGCCCACGCCAGACGGCGGCTGGGGAGGTTGCCACGGGAAGCGGTCCAGCTCGGGACACGGCCGCGCCGCCGGATGTCCGCGCACAGCCGCAGTACGCAGGCCGTGGCCAGCCCGCGGCGGCGGAAGGCCGGTTCGGTGGCCACGGCGAGCTCCTCGTAGACGTGCCCGACGAGGAACGGGCAGGCGACGGCGACCAGTCTTCCGCGGACGAAGGAGCCCCAGGCCAGGCCGCCGGCGAGCAGGCCGTCCGTGCCGCCCCAGGTATCGGCCACCCACCGCAGCGAATCCGGCAGGCCGTCGTCGGGACGCAGCCGCCGGGCGACCGCAGCGGCGTCCAGAGGTAGGACGGGCCCGGACTGGATGTGGACGATCCGCTCCCATGGGGTGATCCGCGGAAACGCGGCGCGAAGCAGCGGAAGGAACCACCGGGGAGCCTCGACATAGCCGCGGATGTGCCGCTCGAGGTCGCCGGGGACGAACGCGGCGGGGTCGCCGCGCAGAAGGTGGTGGAAGCCGCAGCTGAACAGGGCGGCGCGAGGCTCCGGCAGCCGGTCGGCCCACACCTGGCCGTGGCCGGTGAGCAGGATGTGCGCGGCCATGACCGGTGGTCCGGGGATCTCGGCGGGGAGCCTCGCGTGGAGCTTCTCCAGGTCCGCGGGGTCCCGTAGCGGGTACGGCATCAGCGGCCGGTCACGCGGATGCCGCGCCTGCGGAGGGCAGCCTCGAAGGCCTGCTCGTCGGCCGGGGTGAAGCCGTAGCGGGTGCCGTTCCGGGTTTCGACGAGGTAGACGCCGGTGATGGTTTTCGTCGCGCACATCCGGACTCGTCCGTGGCCGGCGGAGCGCATGCCGTACAGGGCGATGCCGGGCATGACCAGGGCCACGAAGAAGCTGGGCGCCAGCCGTACGCGGGAGACATTGGAGACCTCGGCCAGCGGGATGCGCCAGCGCAGTACCGGACCATATTCGGCGCTCAGCACTGAATCCGAGACCACATAGCGCATCAGCGGAAAGCAGAGCGTCAGCGCGGCCATACACGCGGTCACGGCCACGAGGACCAAACCGATGACCGGCTGCTTGGGCAGGTTAACGACCGCGGCGAAGCCGAGCAGCGCCGTCACCGTGGCGAGCGACAGGTAGCCGCGTGAACGGCGGGCATGGAAAAACGCCGGAAGCGCGCTTCCGGCAGCGCGGCCGTTCACAGGACACGGTTCTTGCCAGCCGCGGATACGGCCATCTGGATATCTCCATGGGAAGGGGAGGCGGGATCACATCGCGCGAACGAGTTTCCCCGTTAGGGGAGACGGAATTGCGCGATGACGAGAAGGCGGGTGTGGCAGACAGCCATTGGTCCTTCTCCTTTCCGCAGCCGGTTTCCTCACTATGGTCGAGCCCAATCGGCGCGGCAAGAACTCTTGACACCCTTCATACGCGGCACGCTGAGGGGCGCAGAGATCGCCGCTTCGCCAGTAGTGCCCCCGACCTGGAGGCCGCGACGTACCGCGCCTTCGCCAAGATCCCCGGTATCACGGTGGACCCCGCTGCCGTGGACGGCATAGGCCGTCCGGTGGTGTCCATCTCCTTGGTGGTCGAGGGCTACCTGAAGGAGGAGACCCTGCTCGACCGGGGCCACCGCACCAATCCCGTAGGCGGGACGACATTGTCGAGAACTCCTCGGTCCTCCTGGCGACCGGGATCGATGGTCGCTATGGCCAGCGCCCCTGACAGGTCATACCGAGCAAGGAGACGCGCCGACGCGTGCCAGGTCGACGACCATCAGCCGATTCTGAGTAGTCGGCCAGTACAGGACGGGGCCGTCCTGCGGCCATACGCCGGCCTTTATCGCTCCCCATGGCGTCTCGGGCTTCGTCAACGCGTCGTAGGAACCGAGGAGGGCGGCCTCGCCCGTGCAGCGATCGTAGATCTGCATCACATGTCCAAGGTTTGCGGCTCCCCAGGTCTTGGGGTTGGAGTCGTCACCATCGACTGTTGGGACGCCGAGAAGAGCCAGCCGATCGCGGATCGGAGGCCTAATCAGGAGCGCGTCACGTGTACGTGGCCCATGCCTACACCTGGCGCCCATGTAGGCCGAGCATTCAAGTGGAGAGGTCCAGGTCCGTGCCTGGACGCTTGGGCGGAAGAGTGCCCCGGCAGGATTCGAACCTGCGGCACCCGCTTTAGGAGAGCGAAGGTTCCTCCGCGTGATCGGGTGCCTTGAGCTGGGCAAACGGCCTATCCGGGCGCCTAGGTCACGCAAGATCATCCCGTGTATGTCCCCAGACATGCTGACCCGCATTAGCTTCGGGCTTTCGCGAGGAATTTGAGCAAGCTGCTCGTTACATGAGAAAGTGCCTTTGAGCTGGGAGGATGGGGCTTGTCTAGAGTCCTGTCCACGCCAGATCAGAAGGCACTTCAAGTGAAGACTATTGCGTCCCAGCGCAAGATCGAGGCGTCCGCGGACGGTTCGGGGCTTGTCTCCCACGCAGGCGCCTTGCTGTTGCTCCACACCTTGCGCGTCACCGGCCTGGGCCAAGCGTTATCCACCCAACTGCGGCGTTGGCGGCAGCCCGGGCAGTGCACGACTCCGGCAAGGTCATCGCCGACCTGGCCGCCACCCTGGCCCTCGGCGGTGACTGCCTAGCCGACATCGCACTGTTGCGCTCCCAGTCCGACTGCCCTCGCCGGACGTCTGGTGCGCGGAGGCCGACGTCTGCGCTTACGCCTCGCCGCGCGATGGCCTTGGGCCGGCACACTCCTGACCGCTCTGGCCCGACTCCAAGCCCTGCCGGCACCGACCTGACCAGTGCCGAACCGCCCCAACGAACCAGGAAGGACACCCCTCGGGCTCGTGGAGCCCCGCCTACCCGGCGCGTCAATCGGGCTCCTCACGCTGACCTCAGTGTGACATCAACCCTCGGCCGAACCGTTCACCCGATCCTACGAAGATCGTGAAAGATCAAGGTTGGAACATCGATGGGTGATAGTCACGTTGAAACCGTCGTCATGGCTATCCTTTTCATGACTGCTCGTGCACTCTATGTATGGGGTTATCTGTTTCAGATTGATAGATGGGATGCTGGCAAGCATGTTGCTCCCGCATTCAGCAGGAAGTAGAGCAGATGCTGTGTCACAGACCGCAGAAGGATGATCTGTTTTGCCCATATCTGATGAACCATTGCTCACTCCGCGTGAGCAATGGTTCGATGCGCTCTTCGTCCAAGTGCTGGCCTTAGCCGGGGATTCGGCTCACGTTATGCGCGCATTCACGCCAGTGAGCAACCGTCCATATTTGGGTGCGGCTTGCTTAGTTGCCTCGATCTGTCTTCGGGCCAGCAAGGCCAAGATGACCAGCGAAATTGTTCAAGAGTTAATCACATCAAAGGCCTTAGCGGATATTGATCGGGCGACGATTGTCACAGCTGTTCGTGTCATAAGCTCGAACTATTTCCAAGGGGGTCTGTCAATTCCTGACTGGTGGGATCCCGCTAAACTCTTGGAGGCATCGCTGCACCACCTCATACCCCGGGTGGAGAAAGAGCACGGCCGGGCCATGGCCTCAGAGATTCTGAAAGTATTTGGTATTCGGAATGAGGCGACTATAGCAAGCTACCTGTTGGCGCCGCTTGAGCCGCCACCGATTCCAGAACTGCCAGTGTCTAACGGCGCGTATGTACAGAGTGCGATCGATTTGCTCGCGAGCATAGCAAGCCATGAAGACTTTGTTGAGAAAGTGCATGGTACATGCACACGTTCCATACTTAGCGAAGAGGGCGCGGCTTTGAATCGCTGCGCTAACACTGCAGAGGCGCCCAAGAGCTGGCTTGTCGGTGAACAACTCGCCCTTCAAAGCTGGAGGCTGCTGCGGAGGGTTATCGAATCGGCGTTAGAAGAGCACGGTGCGAAGGAAGCTTCCACCTCACCCGATGACGAAGGTGCAATAAGTCTAGTGAAAGAAGCGGCAGCCATGGTCGTTCAAGCGTTGGACAGTTGCCGAAAATGGGCTAATAGCCTAACTCTGTTGGAACTTGACCTCGTCCGACCGATGGATGTGGCTACTATGCGGCGTCGTCGTTGGTTGGATACGCATTTGAAGGTACGCTACGCAGACCTGATGATTCCAGACAGTATTCCTGATACCGAAGATACTCAAATCCGCGCAGTGACGCCTGCGTGGGTCGAGAATATGGTTTTCGATAGAGGAGCCCGATCTATGCACTCAGGCATAGGTCCCTTAAATCTATGGTGGGCAGTGATAGAAATCGACGATGATGAAGAGAACCTTCTTTCAAGTATAGGAGGCATCCGTAAAGTCCACATACACGAGGAAGGTGCCACAGTTGTATTCAAGGTTGCGATAGGGGTGCCAGAGTCGGATACAACGGGATGGGCGCAATTCTCATTCAATCCAGATACATTGGAGGGAGCAACCAAACTCCTGATGTTGTCGTACACCGGTGCTCGATTGGATTGGTATCGCCTTCGCGATGAGCGCCATTTATCGCATTTGGCGACGGAGTTCCTGGAATTTGTTCCAGGCGCGCTTGATGAGGTGCTGGCTCGAGTCGACGAAACGTTTGCCCAGGCTGAGACGGAAAATTCGAGGAAGTCAATGATGGCACAGTTGCTTCAAGAGCTGGCACCAGTCAATGAAGATTGGATACGATTTGAAATATCGGACTGGGCTAAATCGGAGGAGATTTTGTTTGAGCTAAGCCTATCCCTATCCCCATCCAAACTTGAGGATGAAGAACTTCTAGATTTGATTTCTGCGCGCAAGGCACTAGCAAATGCCGAATTGGAGATGGTATCGGCAATCGTCGATGAAAAAATCTCTCATACGATTCTAGAGCATGCCAAGGAAGCGCGATCACGATATATATTCGCTCGGCAGAGAATAGTCGAACGAGACCACATTCGCTCAGTAGCTGAGCTGACTGCAAATGTAGTAGGCGAGGGCCGAGTGTTTGTTCAATTTTCTGAAGGGGGAGACTGGCTAGCTGCCATGGTCGCATTCGACCACGGCAACGGAGTGGATATTCGTTTCGTCGATCTTAGCCCCGTTGCCGTGCCCCGACTTCAATATGAGTTTGACCATTGGATGTCACTGCAAACTACATCATGGATAGAGTCGGCAGATATCCTTGATCGACTACTCGATTGGGTTGGCCTCAGTATTATTGGACCACTTGTCGACACACTCGATGAGATCAAGGCTCGCCATGTCATCCTTTGTCCAAGTCGATCCCTCGAGCCCATCCCTCTTCACGCGGCGCCAGTGGGGGAAGGTGTCTTTTGTGATCGCTTCCATGTCAGCTATGCACCAAGCGCCGCCATCACTTCACGGCTTGCGCTAGCTCCATCCATCGAACGTAACTTGGATTTAGTTGTCGAGTCAGATGGAGCGAGCTCTCCAAAGCAAATCGGACTGAAGCTCCTCAAGGGCCCGATGCAAGAAGTTGAAGCACTGCAATGCCTGGTGCCAAACGTAAAGGTATTCAAAGGCGCGCGTGCGGAACCGGCAGTAGTTCTTGATGCGATCGCGAGATCACGTGTAGTGCATATAGCAGCACATGCCTGGGCATCGGTTGATAGATCAGCATCTGGTCTCTGGCTTGCTGGCGTTCGGCCTTCGGATGCGCTCCTATCGGCGGCTAAAGTGTATGCGGGGCCGATACTTAATGAAACTGCCTTGTTAGTTCTATCTGCTTGTGAAACCGCGCACCACCCCATGATTGGCCGGTCAGTTCAGGCGTGGCGTGGATTGGATGGCGCCTTTTTGTCGCGCGGCGTTCGGGCGGTCGTTGCGAGCCTATGGAATGTTGAAGATCTGACTGCGCTAATATATGGAACTGTTTTTCACGTGTTCCTGCGAGAGAACGCCTCGGTGGCTGCAGCGCACGTAGAGGCTACAAGGGCGCTAAGGGGCTTCCCCATGAATGAAACAGCGTCTGATTTGCTCGATAGAGTTCGACCGTCGTGGCAGGCCGAGAGGGTAGATAGAAGGCTTAATCGAGCGTATCGGTGGTCCACGTATAGGCCCTCGGGAATTTGCTGGTAGCGAAGCTGGACTATCTGCCAATTGATTCTTCTATGTGACGCGCCCCTCAAAAGGCGTTATAGCAGTTCGATTGAGCGCCCACTGTAGGAATCGGCAGTGCGCCGTCACCCAAAGGGGAATTTGGGAGATCGTTAACTAATGCTCGTGCCATACAAGTCTATTCATACGTATCCTCGGTCGGTACTGTAAGGGCAACCATCTCATCGGGCGGGCAAGCGCTGGAGCGTAGGAATCGCCGAGATGTGAGCGCCGGAAGTAGGGTGAGCTATCGCGGTGTGGATCGGCAGCAGTCCTAAGGCGGATCGCCCTGTCTGAGAACGCCGCATGCATTTCTGAAGCCAGTGCCGATCTTCTATCGCAAACACCTGCCCATGGCAGCGCCGGCACTGACTGGACCTGCCTGAAGAGCAACCCGATCCCTAATCGAAACTCCATGATGCTCTGTACCGAGATTCGGTCGTTGACAGAGTGGTCCTAACCGTTAAAGTCGCCCACGTCGCGGTCACTCAATTTCGCTGAGTTCGACGTTGGTCTGAGGCTCCGGTTCTGGGCTCAGACTGGGGCGCCCTTGTGGCATCTGCATCGGCCGCACTTGGCCGGTTGTGGGTTGGTAGCCGCCGTGAACTCTTTTCGGCTGATACCCGCGGGTCTCCTCCGCGTCGGCTGCTTTGCTCTCCCGCTCCTCTTCCGCCATTCGCTGCCACCTCCTGTGTCTCAGGTGCTTCAAGAAACTCGAGCACTTCGATCTCGTTTAACTGCACATATAGCCCGGACGACCCAGTGACCTCTCTGGCGAACTCTCCGTCAGGAGTCATCTCGCAACCCAATTCCAAAAATAGGTCTGGCGTTTGAGGATAGGCCGAAGCATGAGAGTTGTAACCGTACCAGCCGCCGATCCAGCGCCCGCTCTTGAGTCGAGCCCTGATGAAGCCTGCTCTACGACTCGCGAAGGCGTAGTCCCAGGAGGTGGGTGTTGGCAAGTAGGCGCTCTTACTACGCCTCCGCTCCAGCAGCGAGAGTGCTAGGGCTGCTGCAGCGGGTATCCCGACAAGAAGAATCAGCCCGGTCAGGGCGAAGGGTCTCGGGCTAGATGTGAAGGTCGCAAGCCACTCGTCTGGCCGCTGCCTAAGCGGCGCGGTTAGTAAAGAGCCAAGGGCGATCACATAGAGAGCATCCAAGGTAATCGTTGCAACGACGGCGCGAAGCACTCGTTCGCCGAGATCACGATGGCCTGGGAGGGGTCCTCGGAAACGCTCCCTCAGGAACTGATACACCACGCCCGGCAGCACGAAGCACGCTACTAGAACGATCTGGAGGATCGCTGCTGGAGTCTGAGACACTACGAGCCTCTCCTCGAGATCACGCCAGAGCCATTTAGCTCGCGAGAGTACACGATAGTTGACTTTGTGCGGCCTGTTCGCGGCCGTGCAGCAAACAGCTCCTGCTGTAGGAGAGCGCGGGCGGTGGCGCCGCCTTACGTGTGCTGAGCTGCTGAAACGCTGCAGCGGCCTGGCAGGACTCGCTGATCATCTCGACCAAGTCCCGCGTGGAGGGCTGTACTCCCGGACCTTTGGGCTTCACCTCCTGGCCGAACTGAATTTGTTGATAATCCAGCTCATCACTCTCGATCCGATGTGAGACCCCGCACAATGGGCTGGGTGTGGGGATTCGAGAGCGGACAACGTGTCCTGCTGCCGCGCGGACCGGCAGGCTGGGTGAACGTTGATCACGCCCACGAGAGCAGCGACGGTAGCTGGACCCTCTACGTCGCCGCCGACGGCCACGACCTCTACCACAAGGTCGTCCTCGGCTCCGATGAGGCTGCCGCCGTTCCCATCCTGATCCCGGATGGCGGCGCGGCCTCCGAGCGGGCCTTGGCGGCCCTGTGGACCCACTGGCTGTCACTGGCGACAGCCCATCCAACTACACCCTTGATCCCCTACCCACACCAGATCAGCGCCGTTTACGGAGCAATGCTGCCGCAACCGCATCTGAGATTTCTGCTGGCCGACGAACCCGGCACAGGGAAGACCATCATGGCCGGCCTCTACCTGCGTGAGGCTCGCAGGAGCGGGATCGTTCGCAGAGCGCTCGTGGTTGCTCCTGCGGGGCTGACCTCAAAGTGGCAGGCCGATTTCGACAGGTTCTTCGGTGGCGGGCTGCACCGCGTGACATCAACCGTGGCCCGCGATGGCGGTATACCGCCGCACTGGCGGAACTGTGTCGTCTCGCTCGAGCTCGCAGCGGTGAATCCCGCCGTCCTCGATGCGATCGACCCGGATCGGGCCGGCTGGGACCTGGTTGTGTTCGACGAGGCCCATCGCCTTACCCCAACTGCGCAAGCGCTGCACCGAGTAGGCAGACTGCTTACGGCCCGTAGCCCGAGGGCGTTGCTTCTGACAGCCACCCCGCACCGGGGTTCCGAGTGGTTGTTCAGGCACCTGCTGCACCTCGTCGATCCGGAGATCTACCCCGATCCCGGGGATGATCCAAAACGCCAGATCCCTGCTCTGCGCCCAGGAAGTCTGCATTTCCTGCGCCGCATGAAGGAAGAGCTAGTGGATCACGATGGGCACACCCCGCTCTTCCACGGGCGCAGGGCCACCAACCGGCGGGTACCGCTCAGCCTCATCGAGCAGGATCTCTATCAGCGTGCGCTGACCCTGGTCGACTCCTTCTTCCCATCCCAGGCCCGCGCGCTGGCGCGGATGGTGTACGGCAAGCGTGCTGCCTCCACTCTCCACGCGCTGGCCGAGACCCTGCGCCGTCGCCTAAACAAGCTGCTTCACCGAACCGATGAAGAGACCCTTTTCCCTGAAGATGAGCGGGATGTGATCTCCGCCCCTTCGCTGGCGAGTGCGGCCGAGGTGACCACGATCACTGAGTTGCTCGACCGTGTGCAGGCCGCGCGTCACACTGCCTCGAAATGGACGGCTCTCGTTCAGGACTGCCTGGAGCCCAACGGCATCTTTCCCGGAGATGGAGAGCAGGCCGTCGTCTTCACCGAGTATGCCGACTCGGCAGACTGGATCGCCGAGAGACTCAACTCCGTCGGCTACAGCGCCCTTGTCTACTCCGGACGACTTAGTCACGGCGAGCGTGACGATATCCGCGCCCGCTTCGCTCGCCGAGAGTTCCAAGTCATCGTCTCTACCGACGCCGGCAACGAGGGCATAGACCTGCAAAGCGCACACGTGCTGGTGAACTACGACATACCTTGGTCCCTTGTGCGGCTCGAGCAACGAATGGGCCGCATCCATCGGGTGGGCCAGCATCGCGACGTCGAGCTCTACAACCTGGTAGCGGTCGAAACCAGGGAAGGCGAGACCCTCCTCACCCTGCTGGAGAGCTTCACCGCCGCCGCTCAGGAGCTCGACGGCCGCATCTTCGACAGTCTCTCGTTGGTTGCCGAGCTCGCCGACGTCCGCTACGAGGAGTGGCTGCACGCCTTGTACAGCGACGACGAGGCAGGCCGCGAGGAGGCGATGGAGGCGGCCAGCCGAGTAAACACGAGCGAGCTGCGGCGTCGAGCCGAGTTCGTGCATGAGCAGGAGTCCGCGCTTGCCAGCGCGGTGGAGACGATGGCCGAAGTGGCCAGGGTGAACAGTGCCGACCTTGAGCCGCCCGGCTCGGACGTCCGCGAGTCGTACCTCAAGCTGCTCGACAGTGCCAACCTGATGCGAGTGCGCGCGACTGCGGCGTCCGCGTCGACATTCCACCTCTCCTCTCGTGACGGGTTGCCTTTACCATTCGGCAGTGAACGGACCGCGGTAGTGTCCACTGTGCAGATCGAATCCGCGACGCTGGATTCTGGCACGCCAGTCATAGGCCTTGCCCCTGGAAGCCCGCCGCTGTCGAAGCTGCTCACATGGGCGCGGAGCGAACTGGCGACGGATGCTTTCCGCGGCGGCACCGTCGTCGATCCGAAAGCTGTCGAACCCTACGATCTCTACGCCTTCGAGGCACCGTCGGACGGGTCGTTCTGGTCGTGCCTCGTCCGGGTAGGCGCCGCAGGTGCCGCTCATGCCATTGACTGGGACGTCCTGACTCGGCTGCGGCCGACACGGGCAAGTGGCGGCGCCGCCGTCCGTGACGCCGTGGCTCGGGCGGAGGCAAGCCGGCATCTGGCAGGGCATTTGGAGCGGCGCCAGAACCTGCTTCATGTCTGGCTTGACTCGGCCGAGCGGGATCTGGCGAACCTACCCGTCGACCTCACGATGGGCATCCCCCTCAGGAGCGACCGCATCGCCTTGCGCGACCATCTAGAAGGGCGGGTGCGGCAGCGGCTGGACAGGCTGCGCGAGCTGTGCCGCGTGGACAAGGCGCCCACCCTACGGCTTCTCGCGCGGATTCGAGTGCTCGCTACCGAAGATGATCGATAACCTAACCTTCTCTCCACCCCCAGAGGAGTACGGCATGCCTCGGATGATCGAGCGTTGGTTCCCCTGTGCCGAAGTCAGCGACGCGGCTGGGACGGGATGGGGCAGCGGCAACACAGAGTCCAGCCTGTGGGTCTGGTTCGCCAAACGGCCCACAGTCCAGGCCAAGGCGGCGGTGCTGACTAGCTTGCTGCCCTGGCCCGACACCGAGGCCGAGCAGGACAGGCTGCGCACCCTGGTGCGTGGTGCCCTGCAAGGGCATACCGCCATGCAGACCGAGGTCGAGGCGGCCATCCGCGCGGCTCACCCCGATGGTGCCACTGTGCTCGACCCCTTCTCTGGGCGGGCGATGATTCCGCTCGAGGCGTCCAGGTTGCGTACCCGGGCATACGGCATCGACTACTCTCCCTTCGCCACGCTGGGTGGCTGGCTGCTGGCCGAGGCACCCTTCCAGGACTGGAGTAGCGAGCCTGCGCTGCCGTACACATGGCCAGCGGCCCGTGCACCCGCCGAGGACACTGGAGCGCTCTTCTCCGACGCAGAGATACCGCGCCGCCGTGCCAGGAGCAAACACCCGGATCGTCTCGTAGACGATGTGGAGTTGTTCCTCTCCGAGGTGGGCATTCGTTTCCGACTATCGATGGCCGAGTTCTATCCCCTGAACACGGATCGCTCCTATCCGTGGGGCTACCTCTGGGCCTCCACACTGCCGTGCGACAACTGCGGACGTAGATTTCCTCTGGTCGGCGAGCTCAAGTTACGGCTGCCTGGCAAACGCAAGGACAGGGACGGGCACACGTTCCAGGACCTGGGGCAGAGTTTCCGTATCGAGGTGGACCACGAGGCAGGCACCTTCCGCGCCGTCCCGCACGACGGGGGCCCTTCGGGTCAGCCCACCAGGCAGCTGGCCGGACGCAGCAAGTACGCCTCAGAAGGCAAGATCGCCGTCTGTCCCTTCTGCGCTCACACCCACCCCAAGGCCGTACACACCCGGCTGAGCAAGCAGGGGTTGCGCAGGGACGCGCTCCTGATCGCCGCCGACATCGACGAAAACGGCCTGAAGGTCTTTCGTAAGCCGGAGCCTGAGGAGATTGAGGCGGCCAAGCGGGCGGCCCTGGCGCTGGAAAAGGAAGAACCATTCGGCTTCCTGCCTGCTTGTCCCGACGAGCGCATCCCGCCAGGCAACACCTGGACAATCCAGTCGGTCAACTACGGCGACACGACCTACGGCGACCTCTGTGAGGCACGTCAGTCCCTGGGCCTTGTCCGGCTGGCGCGTGCCATCAACGAGGTCTCAGCAGAGTGTCAGGCGGCAGAGCAATCACCCGAGTACGTCAAGGTCCTGGCAGGCTATGCCACGGCTGTGATGATGCGGAAAATCCGCCGTTCCACTCGGGGAGCCCGTCTGGAGGTTGGTCGTGACGGGGTCGGCGATATCTTCGTCAACCAGTCGGCTGTCACTGTCTCCTACGACTGGTTCGAGAGCGGCCTGTCCGACGGCCCTGGGTCGTGGAGCTCGCTGGCTAAGAAGACCGTCACCACGCTTAGAAACATCCGTACACGGGCCAGCGCCACCCCGGGTCATATCGAACGGGGCACCGCGGTCGCGCTCTCCTTCGCCGAAGGCTCGGTGGACGCCGTGGTGACCGACCCACCCTATGACGACATGATCGACTACAGCGACTCCTCCGACTTGTTCTACGTCTGGGCCAAGCGCGCCATGGCCATGGCTGACCCAGAGTTCGCCATGTCGCTGCACCCGGACGGCGTGCAGGAGAAGGACGACGAGATCATCATCAAGCGCGGCGGCGTGCCTGCAGGCGACCACCGCGACCGCACCCACTACTCGAAGATGATCGAGCGCGCCTACGCGGAGATGGCCCGTGTGGTCTCACCGGACGGCGTGGTGACTATCGTGTTCGGCTCCGGCGATCGGGACGTGTGGTTGCGCATGCTGAGCGCCCTGACACAGGCGGAGCTGGTCGTCACAGGTTCATGGCCGGCAAAGACGGAGGCGGGAGGAGGCGGCGCGGGCTCGGCCAACATCGTCACTACCGTGACGCTTGCATGCCGCAAGGCCGCGTCGGACCGTGGCGTGGGCCGTCAGGCCGCCGTGGAAAGCCAGATCAAGGCGGAGATCAAGGAGCGGATAAGCCTGTGGCTACGCTCGGGGTTGGCAATTACCGACATGCTCATGGCCTCCGTGGGCCCGGCCATGGAGGTGGTGGGCCGCTATCGCGAGATCCTCGACAACCGGGGGGAGAAGGCGGGGCTGGACCGGTTCTTGAACATCGCGCGCCGCGCCGTACGCGAGGTATCCGCCGTCCCCGTCGACTCGCTGAGGCTGGAGGAATTCGACTCCCGCACAATCTTCGCGCTCTGGTGGGTGCGGGTCTTCAAGCGTGACCTGCGGTCCAAGGCGGACCTGGGGTGGGAGCTGATGGCCGCGGACCTTTCGCCGGGCGACGTGCGGAACTTGATCGCTCAGGAGCCTAAAGGCGTCAGGTTCGCTCTCGCTAGTCAGGCGGCGATCACTGTCGGTCCTGACTCGCCCACGATCGACGTCGCGCTTGCGATGGCGGCGGCCTACACCGACGGCATCGACGCGGTCGGCGCGGTGCTGGCCACCGCGGGGAAGCTCGAGCCCGACGAGCAGCTCTGGGCTGCGCTGGCGTTCCTCGAGAGCATGTTCCCGCATCCGGATCCCGACTTCGCGGCATGGTCATGGCTGAACCGCAACCGCGAGCCCCTTCAGCGCTCGGCAGTGGAGCAACACGTCATGGGCCGGCCCGAGGCGCCGGTTCGCCGTCGAACCACCATGAGAAAGCAATCCGATACACAAGAAGGACTGTTCTGAACGCCAGAAAATCGGCAAGATCGACGGTGGTGACTAGTCGTCGGGAGTGACATGGTGTCAGAAAAGATCGGGCAGGCATGGTGGCGGGCGCTTCATTTGCGCCCGGAAATTCTCGACAGCTCCGGATCTGTGGACGATATCGAGGTGTCACTCGACCGAGTGGCCCATCACCGAGGAGAGAATCGTCCCTCATATGCGGCTGTGTCCCATTATGGGGAAATAACTCATCCGACCATCCAGTTGACCGAGTTCCTCAGGCGTATCGCGCTCAAGCTTGGCGCGAACATCAATGTGGACAAGCCTGTCTTCCAACTCGACCAGGGTATGGGTGGCGGCAAATCCCACGCCTGCATTGGCGCTTACCATATGGCCAAGTCCCCCGTTGAGTTCTGGCAGACCTCCATTGGGGAGAAGACGCTGGCGGGCGCCCGCGAGCGCTACCCTGATCTCCCGCTATCCCTGGGTAATCCGCATATCGTGGTGCTGTCCTGCGACAGCATGACGCCCGGCGCGCCCGTCCCCGAGTTAGACGGGCCTGTGGCTTACACGCTCTACGAGCGCTTCCTCCATCGGCTGCTCGGCGAGGGCGACGCCTACGAGGCCTACCAGCCGTACTTCAGCAGTAAGGCGGAGATCTCACGCGCCATCCGATCGGTGGGACGACCGGTCTTGATCATCATCGACGAGATACTCAACTACTTCCAAGCCCTCGACAGCGTCAAAGAGAATAACCCAGGCCTCGCGCAGAATGACCTGGCCTTCCTGCGTGCGTTGAGCGAGGCGGTAGCCGCCACCCCCAACTGCGCTGCCGTGATCGTTATGATCCGGTCCGAGCATGACACCACCGCGCTCAGCAAGGAGTTCGATCAGGAGCGCGGCCAGATCGAGGGTGACCTGCGGCGCAATGGCAATACCTACATCGTCAACGAGCCCGGCGACTTCGCCGACATCCTGCGGCGGCGCCTGTTCGAGGCAGGACCCGAGCCCGGGGCGGTGCGCGCGGCGGTCGAGGCGTTCCAGCCCATCCTCGCCGACGTAAATTGGCGCTCGCGGGTTCTCGAGCCGTTGAACGCCAGTTGGCTCGTCGACTTCCCGGCCCATGTCGAGCGCTGCTATCCCTTCCATCCCCAGTTGATGGCAATGGCCGAGGAGGAGTGGGCCAAACACTCTGGCTTCCAGAAGGTTCGCTCCACCATCAAGATCTTTGCTGCGGCCGTCCATGCTCTGGCGCGCCGTCCCACCGCTGGAGAGTGGGCGCCAGTGTTGATCGGCCTCGGCGATCTTCCGCTTTCTGACAGCACCACCCGTGAGCAGATCCTCGACTCTGGCCTTATCCCTGATATCAAGGTTAGAGCGAACTACCGATCATTGCTCCAGACTGACATTATCGACGTGACCGGCACCAAGGGGACCGCGCACCTGCTGGACCAGGGTCGTAAGCTCACGCTCTGGCATGATCACAACCCCAGGGTGGCCGAACGTGCGGCGACTGTGCTGTTCATCACTTCGATAGTCCCCAGCCGCGGCAGTCGGCATGGCGCCTCCGATGTCGAGATCGCGGCGGCGCTCGCCGTACCTGACGCACTCTTCTCCGCCACGGAAGCAGAAGGGGTCATCAGCGAGGTCGTCGACAATGAGCGTGGCCTGGCCACAGCCGATCGGATCGCAGGGACACGGCATACCCGCCCTCACTACTACCTCAGTCTCAGGCACCGCCTACCCGCGTTGCTGCGGAGCCTGCGCGGCAGTGTGCTGGAGGAAGAAAGAGACGCTCTGATCGCGGAGACGGTCGGGAGTGAGCTCAAAAGGGACAGGGGCCCCTTCGATCGGACAGCATTCGTTGCGCTGCGTGGCCAGGCCGACGTCCGTCGGGCCGTCGCCGATGTGCTCAAGGAGCTCGACCAGCCCAGGACCACCCGGCTTCTAGTGCTCGATCCGACCATCCTCACCATGCGCAACGGTCAGGAGGAGGCCACCCGCCAGCTGATCGAGTCCGCTCTAGGGCTGGGACCTGAGCCGATCCCGCTCACCTGGGCATCTTCCATGATCTTCGCAGTTGCCTACACACAGCAACGGGGGCAGATGCGTAATCTCGCCACGGAGGTTCTCGCGCTGCGACGGGTGTCCGACATCGTGGCGCCGTCGGAGGAGGACGCTGGATTGCTCATGGAGGCAGCGGAGGCGTTGACGCGGGCCGAGCCACAATTTCGCGGGACCGTACGGCGGGGGTTCCAGCACGTCTTCTTCCTCCAACAGGCGGAGGAAGGCATGAGTAGGGAGTGCGTCGACTTCCAACTGACGCCCAACGACGCGAAGACCCAGAGCGCTCTGCACGGCGGCGACGTGTGGGCGAACCTCGCCGAGCGGCAAAAGGTCTACGCCGAGCACCACTTCACCTATCGGGCGCTGCTCGCCAATCTGCGGGAGCGAGACTTCGAGCGGCCGCTGTCTGAGTTGCGGGACGCTTTCTGGCAGGATCCTCGGCTGTCGCTGTTGCCGTACGGCGACAGAGAGCTCAAGCAAGCGATCTTCGACGCGGTGCGGCAGAACCTGTTGCGTGTGGTCCGCGGAGACGGTGAGGAGGTCTTCGTCACCGCGCCGTCAGACATCTCGCTCGGTGAGTCGCTCAAGCTTGCGCCACCGCGACACCCCGAACCAATACCTGATCCTGATCCCCGGCCGGACCCCAATCCAACCCCCGGTCCCGACCCCCGACCTGACCCGGGTCCGAAGCCGCCCGGTTCGGCGATTGAGAAGCGGCTGGGCATCATCATTCAAAAGGAACTGAGGCAAGACACCTCAGCCGCCGAGCCACTCGGCACGTTCCTGCGCAAACTTTGGGATTCCATCGACCGCGGACACGTGTCACAGGTGAACATGCAAGTCCAGCTGGTGGTCGATAACGCGCAGGCGCAGGCTATCGCCGACCTCGCCGACCAGGCTGGGCTGCGGGTGACGATGCAGGATTACCGCAGACCGAGCTGATCACCGACAGGCCGGCGCTGCAACCACTCGCCGAACATCTGGTAGATCAACGCCCGCAGCGGCCAGGTGCTCGGTTTAATCACCTCGGCAGCTTGCAGCAGCACCTCCAAGGTTCCTTCCGAGGAGAGGATCTCACTGAGGCCGGCCAAGTCGGGCATGTTCGACCGGTCCACCATGAGAATGGCGACCCCGTCCCGCCGTTCTTTCCGGATCTTCACGGCATGCAGCGGGCCGCGCAGTTCCACCGGAAGTCCCTGCGACATCAGGTGCTCGAGCTCCTCGGCGAGGGTGGTTCCGGGCAGCGTGACGGACGCCAACGAGAGCAGAGGGCGTAGCGCTGGGTAGGGATAGTGCGCGGCCAGGCTCACGGCTACGGCGCGCCGCGTCGAGGTCGAATTATCAGTCAGCTCGCGTAGACGTTCCCTGGCTGTGGCGGCGACCTCTCCGCGCTCGCTGGCCCATTGGGCCAGGACCACGGTCGCGGTGAGTCCCTCGATCGAGCCGAGGCTAGCCTGATCGATCACTCGATGTGCGATCTCGGCCACAGGCAGCAAAACTCTGGCCAGCCGCAGGACCGAACGGTCCGGCGGCAGCGGCAGCAGGTCGAGTGCCCGTATTGCCAGCCGCTTGCGAAAACGGGGCGAGACTTCGGCGATGCCGTCCTCCAACAGGTCAAGCGCCAGCCTCGCGCCTGGCCGGACCCTGGCCGCGAGCGGCGAATGCGTGTCAGCCTCGGCCATGAGCGCCAGCAGCTCGTCACGCGACTCCTCGCGATGGAACAACTCCGCCGCGACCAGCCGCCAGGTGTGCCGCCAGTGGTCGGAGGGGATGAGCGGAAGCAGGCGATCACTGAGATCGGGCCTGTCCATGACTGAGTCCAGGGCGCCGTCCCGTGCTGCCAGCGCGCGGGCGGCCATGAATTCCTGGATGCTACGCACGGCGAATCCGTAGCGGTCGGCGGCTCCGTCAAGGAAGGGAAGGCGAGTCGTGGCCAGACGGATTATCTCCTTGGCCAGCTGTTGAGCATCCTCGTCCGGATACTCCTCCTCCTGTAGTCGTCGGAGCGCCAGCGCCCGCAGTTCGGCCATGGTGAACGTGGCGCCGGCCTCACCCGCACGCTCCGAGCGAACCTGGAGTGTCAGCCCGGCCCGCCGGTGAAGGACACCGACATGTGCCTCGCTCTCACTCAGTGCACGCGCATCAGGGGTGCCCTTGGCCGCCTCTCTGCGAATGACGACGTCGTAGTAAGCGCTGAAGAGGCTGTACCGGTCGCTCAGCGGCTCGGGACGTTGTTCCAGCAACAGGGAGAGGATGGTGACCTGGAGTGCGGAATGCATCAAGCGGCCCGTCACCGCGTGCTCGGCTGCCTGCTCGGCCCGCCGTACCAGGATCTCCACGTGCGAGTCATCGCCCGGATGCCGGGCGTGGGCCAGGCGCTCGGCCAGCCGCACGGCCTGCGTCACGGAGAACGGCCGCAGGTGTAGCTCAGGCAGGCCGTCCAGCGGCTCTACCGGCGAATACCCCTGGTCGCGGGTGGTGACCACGGTGAATACGTTGGCCCCCGCCGCTGCGGCGTCGACCTGAAAGTCGCTCAGCCTGCTGAGCAACAGGTCGCGGGAGTCTGGATGAGCCACCTCATCTAGGCCGTCGAGCACCAGCAGCCATGGCCAGGAGCCTAACCAGTTGCTCATGTCTTGCTTGGTAAGGCGGCTGCCGGGATCGCGGATCGTGGTCGTCGCAAGGTATTGCAGGAGCGAGAGGTGCGGCTCCTTGACGAGCGCGTCGGAGTAGGCATGCAGCCGAACATGAGCGGGCCATCTACGGGACCGAGGCAGCGACAGGCCGATGGTGTTCAGCTGACTGACGAAGACGTCGCGTAGCGTCGCGGCTTGTGGTCCGATGGCTTGAGCGGGATGGTCCATCAGCAGCGCCGCCCGGTGAAGTTGGCACAATAGCTGGCTGAGGGTGCTCTTGCCCTGACCTGGGCCGCCGCGCACAACAACGCCAGCGGTCCTTGAGGGATGGGCCAGTTCCAAGAGCTGGGTCACCGCCATCACCCCCCGGTCCTCGTAGCGGGCAGGTACGTCGGTGACTATCTGACCAAGCGTGAGCTTGCGGTTGTCGGGTGCGCCCGCCTCGGTCAACCGCACCCATTGTTCTGCCAGCAGGTCTTTGGCCAGTTGCCCCGCCATCACCTCGGCGAAAGGTGGGTTCAGCTGCTCCAAGACCCTGGCCAAGACATCCCCTGGGGTGATCAGGTGGGCCCACCTCTCGGCGATCCGCCGTGGCGCGGTGTCGAGTAGTCGGCAGATCTTGTCGTAATCCCAGAGGTCCCAGCCCTTCAATGGCACGACCGCGGCGTGGTCACGAAGGACCCTTTCGATTACGTCTTTGCCGCCAGTTCCGGGGCTACCCGAGAGCTTCACATTGGTCGCAACGATCAGATACTCGGGAAGCCTGCCCTTTGTCACCCGATTCTTGGCCGGGTTGGACCACTCCTTCAGCTCGCTCCGCAGCTGGGACTTCAGCCAGCTGGCATTTTCCTCTCGGCTCGCCGGAGGGTCTACCCGGAATTTGGCCTGGAGCACGCCGTATCCGGCCCACGGGGCGGATCCAACGAGGGGCGGCGTGCACTCACCCTCGAATGACGCCTCCCGTCCACCGTCGGGGCCGTCGCCGAAGGGCTGTACGCTACGGCCAACGAACCTCAACGCGAGAGCCTGAGTGAGGTGCTCGAACTCGCGCCAACCGAGGCGATCCAGATCAAAGTTCACCAGATCAAGCTCTCCCAGGTGTACACCGTTGTCCGTCGAACCGGTGGCACCCCATCCATGGTCAACCTCCAGCGGAAGATTGGCTACGCCAATGGCATGTCAATGCCTATGGAGCCACGCGTCGGCCAGCTTGGAGTACACAGTAGCGCTTGGATCGACAGGGAACGTAGAGATGGTCGGCGCGGGACCCGCACCACCCCGGCACGCCGCAGCCAGTAGATTTTGCATCCAGTGTTCACATCCTGGAGGAACCATGGCCACCCCCCAGCAGTGGCGGATCGATGAGCTCGAAGCCCTAGAAGAACGGCTGGACAACGAGATCGCAGGGCTGGACGAGCAGCTCGGTGCGGTGTACAGCCAGATCGAGGAACTCGCGTCCAGCATCGACGACTATCTCGCTGAGAACGACTTCATGCAGGTAGAACAGGCGGTGAGCGAACTCGTAGGCCTCTTCGGAGGAGGATGTCGAAGACGATCTCGAGTACCTAATCAAGTTTGCCGAGATCAAGAATGGAGAGGGTGATTCCGTATCGTGCGGCGCGGAGATCCCGACCCTACCTGAAGATCGGCTACCTATGCGCGAGCCTGCCCGATCCGACGACGCTGATGACTTCGATGACGAGGTCTCAGTCCTCAGCGAACGAGTCAACGCGTGCGCAAACCATCTCCGCCGCCTTTTTGACCAGGCGCTTGAGCATTGGCAGGAAACCAGTGAGGCTGCGAACAACGGTTCCGGCCCCGGGTCACGTCCACGGACGTGGTGTATGAATCGATCTTCGCGTGATCCTGTTTCTGCAGGTTAAGCGGTAAGTGTCCGCGGGAGCGGGTTCTGGGCC
>NZ_JBHYJD010000062.1:0-15185 GCF_042740555.1 Nonomuraea sp. NPDC059007
GTCCACAGCCCCGCGCTGGTCCGGGGTCCCCGTGTCCCGGGGTCCCCGCGTGCCGGTCCCGGTCACCCGGATCCCGGCGTCCCGCGTCCTGGGGTTCCCGTGCCCCGTGCCCCCGCCACCGCGTTCCCGTGTCCCGCGGCCCCCGTGCCCCAGGGCCCGGGGCACGGGTTCCGTGTGCCGGTTCGGGGTCCCGGGTTTCTGCCCCGTGGGCCGGTCTGGTTGGCAGGAGGTTCCCCGTGTGTTCGGGGTGCACGGGGACCTCAGGGGGTGGTCAGTCGCCGGACTTCCACGTGGCGATCAGCTTGTCGTAGTCGAGGGTCTCCGGCTTGCCGCGTTCGTCGGCCAGCTTGGGCGCGGGTGCCCCCGGCTGGTCGAGCCACGTCTGGGCGGGCTGCTCAGGGTTGAGCTTGGGGGCGCAGGCGCCGCCGTAGCCGCGCCGTTCCAGCCGGGACAGGATGTCGTCCTGCTGCTTGGCCAGGTTGTCCATGGACTGCTGGGCGGTCGTCTCGCCGGTCACCGCGGTGGCCACGTTCTGCCACCACAGCTGGGCGAGCTTGGGGTAGTCGGGGACGTTGGTGCCGGTCGGGGTCCACTGGACGCGCGCGGGTGAACGGTAGAACTCGATGAGCCCGCCGTACTTGGGGGCGTTCTCGGTGAAGTAGGCGCTGCGGATGTCGGAGTCGCGGATGAAGGTCAGGCCGGTGATGGACTTCTTCAGCGACACCGTCTTGGAGGTGACGAACTGGGCGTACAGCCAGGCGGCGGCGCGCCGTTCAGCGGGAGTGTTCTTGAGCAGGGTCCAGGATCCGGCGTCCTGGTAGCCGAGCTTGTTGCCGTCCTTCCAGTACGCGCCGTGCGGGCTGGGGGCGATGCGCCACTTGGGGGTGCCGTCGGCGTTCACGACGGGCAGGCCCTGCTTGGTCATGTCGGCGGTGAAGGAGGTGTACCAGAAGATCTGCTGGGCGATGTTGCCCTGCGCGGGCACGGGGCCGGACTCGCTGAAGTTCATACCTGCGGCTTCCTTGGGCGCGAAGCGCTTGAGCCAGTCCACGTACTTGGTGAGCGCGTAGACGGAGGCGGGGCCGTTGGTGTCGCCGCCGCGGGTGACGGAGGAGCCGACGGGGCGGCAGTTCTCGACGCGGATGCCCCAGTCGTCGACGGGCAGGCCGTTCGGGATGCCGGGGTCGCCGTTGCCGGCCATGGACAGCCAGGCGTCGGTGAAGCGCCAGCCGAGCGAGGGGTCCTTGCGGCCGTAGTCCATGTGCCCGAAGACCTTCTTGCCGGCGATCTGCCCGTTCCCATTGACCTTGTTCGTGAAAAAGTCGGCTATATCCTCATAAGCCGCCCAATTCACTGGTACGCCCAGGTCATAGCCGTACGCCGCCTTGAACTGCTTCTTGATCTCCGGATCGGTGAACCAGTCGTACCGGAACCAGTACAGGTTCGCGAACTGCTGGTCGGGTAGCTGGTACACCTTCTTGTCCGGCCCGGTGGTGAAGCTGATCCCGATGAAGTCCTTGAGGTCGAGCGTCGGCGAGGTGACGTTCTTGCCCTCCCCGGCCATGTAGTCCGACAGCGGCACCACGTAGTCGCCGCGGGCGTGCGTCCCGATGAGGTCGGAGTCGTTGACGTAGGCGTCGTAGATGTTCTGGTTGCCCTGGATCTGGGTCTGCAGCTTCTCGACGACGTCGCCCTCCTGGATCAGGTCGTGCTTGATCCTGATCCCGGTGATCTCGGTGAAGGCCTTGGCGAGCTGCCGCGACTCGTACTCGTGCGTGGTGATCGTCTCCGACACCACGTTGATCTCCATCCCACGGTACGGCGCCGCCGCCTTCAAGAACCATTCCATCTCCGCCAGCTGCTGATCCTTGGCCAGCGTCGACGGCGTGAACTCGGTGTCCACCCACCTCTTGGCGGCCGCCCTGCCGTTCTCCTCACGGAAGTCGCTCGACGGCTTGCTCCCGCTGGAGCACCCCGCCAGCAACAGGGCGAGTACGCCCAGCCCGGCCGCGTGCCTCTTGAGTGTGTGCGACATGTCCGACTCCTCTCGCGAGCAAGGGGGCGCAGGTCAACCCCATATCCCGATCACGGCCACGACGACGAGCGCGCACCCGAGCGCGAGCCACATCGACAGGTCCGTGACGGCGATCCACCCGGCGAGCACCACCGCCGCGCTGATCAGTCCGATGTAGAGCCGGTCGCCCCTGTCGGTCTCGATGCGCAGGAAGCCGCGCCGGGCGAGCGGCGGCGACAGGCGCGCCCAGACGGCCATGGCGACCAGCAGCAGGGCCAGTCCGGCGAAGACCAGTGCGGTGGGCGCGGTCCAGACCATCCACTCCAGCACCTGTCACACCCTTCCCAGCGCGAAGCCCTTGGCGATGTAGTTGCGGACGAACCAGATGACGATCGCGCCCGGGATGATCGTCAGCACGCCCGCGGCGGCCAGCAGCCCCCAGTCGATCCCGGCGGCGCTGACGGTGCGGGTCATGGTGGCGGCGATCGGCTTGGCGTTGACCGAGGTGATCGTCCGGGCGATCAGCAGTTCGACCCAGCTGAACATGAAGCAGAAGAACGCGGTCACGCCGATGGCCGAGCGGATCATCGGCAGGAAGATCCGGAAGAAGAAGCGGGGCAGCGAGTAGCCGTCGATGGCCGCGGTCTCGTCGATCTCGCGCGGGATCCCGGACATGAAGCCTTCCAGGATCCACACGGCCAGCGGCACGTTGAACAGCATGTGCGCGATGGCCACCCCGAGATGCGTGTCGAACAACCCCACGCTCTGATAAATCTGGAAAAAGGGGAGAAGGAAGACCGCCGGCGGCGCCATCCGGTTCGTCAGCAGCCAGAAGAACAGGTGCTTGTCCCCTGCGAAGCGGAACCGCGAGAACGCGTACGCCGCCGGCAGCGCCACGATCAGCGAGAACACCGTGTTCAGCGAGGTGTAGACGATCGAGTTGAGATAGCTGGAGTACCACGCGGAGTCCGTGAAGAACGTGACGTAGTTCTCCAGCGTCACGTTCTGCGGAAGCAGCGAGAAGCTCCCGAGGATCTCGTCGTTCGGCCGGATCGACATGCCGAACATCCACAGCAGCGGCAGCATGAGCGTCGCCACGTACAGCCAGAACACGGTCCGCGCCCAGGGCAGCCGTCTCATCTCCCGCTCCTCGTCAGCACGGTGAAGAACACGTAGCAGGCGATCTGCACGATGAGGAAGTAGAGGAGCGAGAACGCCCCCGCGGGCCCCAGGTCGAACTGCCCCACCGCGATCTTCGACAGCAGGATGCTGAGGAAGGAGGTGGCGTTGCCCGGCCCGCCCCCGGTCACCACGAACGGCTCGGTGTAGATCATGAAGCTGTCCATGAACCGCAGCAGGATCGCGATCGTCAGCACCCCGCGCAGCCGCGGCAGCTGCACGTGCCGGAACGTCGCCCAGGCCGAGGCCCCGTCGATCTGCGCCGCCTGGAAGTAGGGGTCGGGGATCGAGCGCAGCCCCGCGTACGCCAGCAGTGCCACCAGCGGCGTCCAGTGCCACACGTCCATGGCCAGCACGGTGACCCACGCGTCGGTGGAGTCGAGCGTGTAGTTGAAGTTGATCCCGAGCACGTTGTTGACGACCCAGCCGCCGAGCCCGATGTCGCCGCGGGCGAAGATCTGCCAGATCGTGCCGACGACGTTCCACGGGATCAGCAGCGGCAGCGCCACCACGACCAGGGCCACCGACACCCACGCCCCGCGCCGCGGCATGCACACCGCGAGCAGCACGCCGAGCGGGATCTCGATGACCAGCACCTGCGCCGAGAACATCAGCGTGCGCAGAAAGGCCGCCCGCACCTCGGGATCGCGGGTGACCGACCTGAACCAGTCCAGCCCCACGAAGATGCGGTCGGTCGGCGTGAAGACGTCCTGCACCGAGAAGTTGACCACCGTCATCAGCGGGATGACCGCGGTGAAGGCCACCGACACCACGACCGGCAGCACCAGCCACCACGCGCGGTTGTTCTTGGGCTTGACGTCCCTGGGAGCCTGCTCTTCCTCGGGTACGGCCGGCGCGACGACCTCACCGGCCACCTGGCTGCCGGCGACCTTGGCCGGAACGTCGCCGGCCGTCATGCGCCGCTCCCTTCGAGTGCCGCGAGGGTGCCGCACCTGATCTGGTCGCGGAACAGGTAGGCCCGCTCGAAGTGCAGGTGCTCGGCGGCGCCGTGCTCGCCGGGATCGGTCTTGGCGACCAGGTCGCCGCCGTCGGCCCGTGCGTGCACGAGGTGGTAGGAGCCCATCCGATCCACGCCGGTGACGCCGGCCCGCAGGCCGGGGGAGCGGGGGAACGGGCTGATCCTGACGAACTCGGGTCGTACGCCGAGCCGTACCGGACCGTCGGGAAGGGCGCCGTCGTCGCCCACGGCGCGCCCGACGAGGGAGGCCCCCACGCGCACGATGCCGCGCTCGACGGCGGCGTCGAGCACGTTCATGCCGGGCGAGCCGATGAAGTGGCCGACGAACTCGTGCGCGGGGGACAGGAACAGCTCGGCGGGCTCGCCGCTCTGTACGATCGCGCCGTCCTTGAGCACGACCACCTCGTCGGCGAAGGTCAGCGCCTCGGTCTGGTCGTGGGTGACGTAGATGAGCGTGTGGCCGGTGTCGCGGTGGATCTCCTTGAGCTTGCTGCGCAGGGTCCACTTCAGCGCGGGGTCGATGACGGTGAGCGGTTCGTCCAGCAGGACGGCGGCCACCTCGGGCCGCACGAGGCCGCGGCCGAGGCTGACGATCTGCTGGCGGCCGGGGTCGAGGCGGCGCGAGCGGCGGCGAAGGTGGTCCTCCAGGCCGAGTAATTGGGCGACCTTGCGTACGCGCTGGTCGACCTCGGCCTTCGGGTACTTGCGGTTGCGCAGCGGGAAGGCGAGGTTGTCGTAGACCGACATCTCCTCATACAGCACCGGGAACTGGAAGACCTGCGCGATGTTGCGGGCCACGGGCGGCAGGCCGGTGACGTCGCGGCCGCCCAGCAGCACCCGGCCCTGGGAGGGGGTGATCAGGCCGGAGATGATGTTGAGCAGCGTGGTCTTGCCGCAGCCGCTCGGGCCGAGCAGCGCGTACGCGCGGCCGTCGGACCAGGTCCAGGTCATGGGGTTGAGCGCGTGGGTGCGGCCGCCGTCGTAGCTGTGGCCGACGCCCTCCAGCGTGATGTCAGCCATGCAGGTCGACCTCCGTGGCGGTGTCGGCCACCAGTTCCCCCGTTCCGGAGAAGATCAGGATGTGCGCGGGATCCACGTAGGCCACCGCGGGCTCGCCGGGCGTGAACAGCTGGGTACCCGGCAGTTGCGCCACCAGGTGGCGTCGCCCGGCCAGCAGCAGGTGCAGGAACGTCGTGCTCCCGGTGACCTCGGCCAGGCGGATCTCGGCGGGGAACTCGACCTGGCCGGGCCGGGTGCGCTCGATCGTCACCTGGTGCGGGCGGATCCCCAGCACCAGGTCCTCGCCGGAGAAGTGTGTCCCGGGCGTGGACAGCGGGACGCCCAGGCACTCCAGGCGGCCCTCGTTCACCACGCCGGGCAGCAGGTTGAGCGGCGGATCGGAGAGGGTGGCCGCCACCGCCAGGGACGGCGGCCGGTCGTACATGCGCGCCACGTCGCCCACGTGCTGGACGCGGCCCTCGCCCAGCACCACCGTCGGGGCCGCGAACATCAGCGCCTCGGCCGGATCGGAGGTGGAGTACACCACGATGCCCGGCGAGTCCTTGAACATCGCCTTCAGGTCGGCGCGTAACTGCTCGCGGAGTTTGTAGTCGAGGTTGGCCAGCGGCTCGTCCAGCAGGAGCACGTCGACCGGGCGGGCCAGCGCGCGGGCGATGGCGGTGCGCTGCTGCTGGCCGCCCGACAGCTCGGCCGGGCGCCGCTCCAGCAGGTCGGCGATGCCCATGAGCTCGGCCACGTCGCGCACCCGGCCGTCCACGTCCTTGCGGGGGAATCCGGCGGCCAGGCGTAAGGGGGAGGCGATGTTCTCGTAGACGGTCAGCGACGGGTAGTTGATGAACCGCTGGTAGACGAAGGCCACGGAGCGTTTGCGCACCGGGACCGAGGTGACGTCCTCGCCGTTGACGACCACGCGGCCGTCGGCCGGGGTGTGCAACCCCGCGATCACCCGCATCAGGGTGGTCTTGCCTGCCGCCAGCGGCCCGATGAGGGTCGTCATGCCGCTGGAGAGTTCTAGGTTGATGTCGTCGAGCCAGACTTCACCGCGTTGCCGTACGCGGACGCCATCGAGTCTCAGCGCCACATTTCCTCCGGCGGTAGGTCGTGGCTGTCCTGAACCAACGTGCTCTTCCATCTAACATCGCCATCAACTCTGCGCAAACAGCACATGTGATTCAGGAAAGAAGTCCTAGTTCGTAACCCACCGCCAGTGCCTCGGCCCGATTTCGGACATCCAGCTTGCTGAACAGGCGTGACTGAATGTTCTCCACGGTCTTGGTGGTGATGGCCAAAGCCTGGGCCGTCTGCCGTACCGAATGGCCCGTCGCTATGGACCGCAGGATCTGCAGCTCGCGGTCGGTGAGCGCCGAGCGCGCCGCCGCGCGCCTGCTCATCTCCGGGTGTACGGCCCGGCCCAGCTCACTGATCGGCACCACCGCGTCCGGCGCCGGAGATGTGATGACCTGGCCGAACGCGGTCTCGGTGACCACGACCACGCGGGCGCCGAGCGCGTGCATGTGGTGCCAGGCGCCGGACTCGTCGATGATCACGGCCACCAGCGGGCGGCGGAGCATGAGCGTGTCGTCCTCGTGCGTCCAGCGGTCGCCGGCCACGAAGACCGGCAGGTGCTGCCGGATCAGGTTCTCCACGACGGCGTCCCGGCAGCTTCCCGGCCCGCCGAAGACGACCGCCAGCGGAACCGTGGCCGGCCGGGCCCCGGACCGGAACAGCAGGCCGAGCCGGGCGGCCAGCGAGACCAGGTTCACCCGGCTGTGCACCTCGGTCTTGGCGAAGATGCGGCGCATGTGGTTCTCGACGGTGGCCGGGGCGATGCCGAGCATCCTGGCCGCCTCCTGCACGCTGTGTCCCGAGGCGGCCAGCGCGAGGACGTCCAGGTCGCGCCGGGTCAGGACCGGCGGGTGGGCGGGGCGGGCGCGTGGTTCGAACGGGCAGCGCCGTACCGCTTCGAGGAGGGCGGCCAGCCCGCGCGAGTAGGGCACCAGCGTCAGTCCCGCGCCCACCGCCCGCACCACGTCGCGCACGTCCATGCTCGCGTAGGTGAGCACGAGGCCGCGGCCGTGTAATCCCGGGATCTTGGCCATCACCTCCTCGAAGTCGTCCGCGACGTCGATCACTGCGACGTCGACGTCGCGGATGCGGCAGAGTCGTTCCAGGTCGGAGAGGTATTGGGTGAGCCCGGACATGCTCAGGCCGGGCTGCCCGGTGAGGGCGGTGGCGAGCGCTTCGCGGAGCAACCGGTTGGCGGAGTGCGCGGCCACGTGGATGGCCATACGCAGAATGTACTCAAAAGAAGCTTTCTTGTCTGTAAACAGCTCTTACCGGAAGTTGTCAGGGTGTCACTGTCCCCGGCTGGCCGGATCGAGCCTGGCGAACCGCAGCAGATCGACCATGGTGAACGTCCCCGGGCTGCGGCTCGGCAGCGTCGGCCGCCAGCCCGGACTGGCCGCGAGGTAGGAGCCGGGGTCCTTCTGCAGCAGGCCGACGAAGACCTCGCCGATCAGCCGGGCGCCGACTCCGGCCAGCTGGATGCCGTCGCCGAGGTCCTGGCCCTCCTTGAGCACGTAGTACCAGAGCGGCGCGTTCGTGCCGAAGCCGAACGGGCCGAGCTCGGAGGTGTCGACGTGCGGGACGCCCATCGTCGTGGCCAGGCGCTGACCGGACGGCAGCGACCAGGTGAGATGCCGCAGCAGGTTGCGGGTGGCCAGCGAGATCGGCGGGTCGCCGCTCGGGATGGAGCGCAGCGGCAGCTGGAAGAGCGGGGTGGAGAGCTGGGTGTCCATGCGCTTGTTCGGGCGTACCTGGCCGTCGCCGAAGTTGAAGAACGTCTGCCAGCCGATGAAGCGCCGCCCGGCCCGCGCGCCGCCCCGCAGGTCCACCGGGTCGGCCTGGCCCTCGGCCACCGGGTCGAAGATGAAGCCGAAGAACGGCTGGCCGCCGTCGCCGGCCAGGTTGGCCCGGTAGGACGGGCGGATCATGCTGTGGCCGAAGCGGTAGGCGATCTGGAACTCCACCGGGATCGACGGCGCGCCGGGCGGCCGGTAGAACTGGCGGCCGAAGCGCAGGATGTGGTCCACGAGCGGCCGGCCGACGATCTGCGGCAGGAACTCGTTCAGGATGATCCACTGGTAGTGCCACAGCACCGTACGGCGGGCCGTCTCGAACAGGGCGTTCTCCGGTGTGCCCTGGGCGCGCAGGCGCTCGGCGACCTTGTTGTGGAAGACGAGAAACGCCGCGTGCAGGCCCGAGATCATCAGGTTCTCGTCGTTGCGCGGGTCGCCGATGATCGCCTGCTGGTCCGGCCGCCTCGGCACGTCCTCGAACAGGCCGCCGCTCTCCACGCGCATCGTGATCCGGTCGGCGTTGAAGAGGTGCGGGCTGGCGGTGGGGCCACCGCCGTACACCGTGTCGAGGTCGAAGGCGGGGGTGCGCAGGTTCGGCGAGGACTCCGGCTGGGTCGGCACGCCCAGCGGCGAGGCGTTGTCGAAGGTCATGTCGTGGTCGAGGAACTGGCCGAAGAACGTGACGCCGGCGGTGTGGAAGGGGTTGTCGCGGTTGTTCGGGCTGAGCTCCGGGTTGGTGATCAGCCGGATCGGGCCCTCGTGCAGCGGGTCCTTGGCGTCCAGGATGCCGCCCAGCTTGCCCATCTCGGTCAGCGCCGCCCGTACCTGGGGCGTCGCCTGGGCGAACGGGGGCAGGTTGAACACCCGGCCGAAGTTGTTGACCAGCGTGCCCTCCTGCTCGGCGCGTGCTGAGGCGGCGATGGCGGCGTCCAGGTCGAGCGCGGCGATGGCCGCGCTCGCCCCGAAACCGCCGAGGAAGGTCCGCCGGGTGACGGCGGACGGGTCCGTGATGGGTGGGGGTAACCATCCTCGACGCATCTTGCTTCCTCCTCTGTACGGGGGGTTCGACGGGAAGCGTCGTCGCGTCGGGAGTGTGAGCTTGGCCGGAAGAGCGGCGCAATGACCCCAGGGGCCACCGGGTTTCCCAAGGGCTTCCCGCCCTCCCAGGGGGTACGCGGGGCCCTGGGGGTGCTCGGCCCTCCCAAGGGGTCTGTGCGCATGACTGGTCGATCCGGATTTGTGGAGTTATGTTCGGTCTCCCCGGATCTCCCCGCAGAGGAGTGGCATGAGATCACGTCTGCTCGCCGTACTCGCCACGCTCACCCTGGTCTTAGCCGGAGGCCTCCACCAGGCCACCGGCGCGACCGCGCTCGCCCCGCCCGACATCCCCCTCGCCAACGTCAAGGCACACCTGACGCAGTTCCAGAGCATCGCCACCAGCAACGGCGGCAACCGCGCCCACGGCCGCCCCGGCTACCTGGCCTCCGCCAACTACGTCAAGGGCCGCCTGGACGCCGCCGGATTCACCACCACGCTGCAGTCGTTCACCTACAACGGCGCCACCGGCTACAACGTCCTCGCCGACTGGCCCGGCGGCGACCCCAACGACATCCTCATGGTCGGCGCCCACCTCGACAGCGTCAGCGCGGGACCCGGCATCAACGACAACGGCTCCGGCAGCGCCGCCATCCTGGAGACCGCGCTGGAGGTCTCCCGGCAAGGGCTGCAGCCGAACAAGCACCTGCGCTTCGCCTGGTGGGGCGCCGAGGAGCTGGGGCTGCGCGGATCGCAGTACTACGTGACGAACCTGGCCGCCACGGAACGGGCCAAGATCAAGGCGTACCTGAACTTCGACATGGTCGGCTCGCCCAACGCCGGCTACTTCGTCTACGACGGCGACAACTCCGACGGCGTCGGCTCCGGCCCCGGCCCCGCCGGGTCGGCCGCTCTCGAGCGCACGCTGCAGGACTACTTCACCTCCGTCGGCGTCCAGACGCGGGGCACCGACTTCGACGGCCGCTCCGACTACGGGCCCTTCATCGCACGCGGCATCGCCGCCGGCGGCACCTTCACCGGAGCCGAGGGCATCAAGTCGAGCGCCCAGGCGCAACTGTGGGGCGGCACCGCCGGGCAGGCCTTCGACGTCTGCTACCACCGCGCCTGCGACACGACCTCGAACATCAACGACACCGCGCTCAACCGCAACGCCGACGCCGTGGCCTACGCCGTGTGGACCATCGCCACCGCCGTACCTCCCGTCGTGGTCTGGGAGGACACCTTCGAGACCGACAAGGGCTGGACCCGCCTGACCGGCAGCGCCACCACCGGCCTGTGGGAGCGCGGCGACCCCGAGGCCACGACCTCCAGCGGCGCCAAGCAGCTCGGCACCACCGTCAGCGGCGTCAACGACCTGGTCACCGGCCGCCTCGCCGGCGCCGCGGCGGGCGACCACGACATCGACGGCGGCGCCACCTCCATCCAGTCACCCGCGGTGACGCTGCCCAGCGGGACGGTGAAGCTGTCCTTCGCCTGGTACCTGGCCCACGGCAGCAACGCCGGCAGCGCCGACTACCTGCGGATCAGGGTCGTCGGCACGACGAGCGGCACGGTCTTCGAACAACTCGCCGCCGCCACGGACCGCGACGGAGCCTGGACCACCTCGACGGTGGACATCTCATCCTTCGCCGGCCAGAGCGTCCGCATCGTGGTCGAAGCCGCCGACGCCGCCACCGCCAGCCTCGTGGAGGCCGGAGTGGACGACGTCAAGATCATCCGCTAGCCGGTACGGCGCCGCCCCACCGCTCCGGGGGCGGCGCCGGGACCTTGCACCGCGGGCATACGATGTTGCCCATGGCGCAAGACGATGGCGAGCTGGACGGTCTCGTACGCAAACGGATCCGCGCCCTGCGCGTGGCGCAGGGCTGGTCGCTGGAGGAACTGGCCACCCGCGCCAATGTCAGCCAGTCCACGCTCTCGCGCATCGAGACCGGACAGCGCCGCCTCGCCCTGGACCAGCTGGTCACCCTCGCCCGCGCCCTGGACACGTCCCTGGACCAGCTGGTGGAGACCGCCTCCGACGACGTCGTCACCAGCCCGATGATCGACGGGGCCCACGGGCTGATGCGCTGGCCGGTCAAGGGCGACCCGGGCATGAGCGTCGTACGCCAGCGCATGACCGACCCGCCGCCGGACAACCCCGCGCGGATGCGCGCGCACCCCGGCCGCGAATGGCTCGTCGTGCTGTCGGGCACCGCGATCCTCATGCTGGGCCACCGCCGCTTCCGGGTCGAGACCAACCAGGCGGCGGAGTTCCCGACCATGCTCCCGCACGCGATCGGCGCCGAGGGCGGTCCCTGCGAGATCCTGGGCATCTTCGACCGCGACGCCCGCCGCGGCCACCAGCGCGACCGCGGCGACTCCTCTGCTTAGGACCGCGCGCCGCTGTTGCTCGCCGAGCAGCCGAACCGCCCATCGTCTTGCCTTCTACGCAACACGTGATGCTCTCCGCGCAAGCCGCTCGTAGGTTGGGTGGCCACGGCCCGCGTTTCGCGGCCGGAGAAGGAGGGAGCCACTCATGACCGATTCCCATCAGCAGGCGCCGCCGGACAGCCCCGAGGCGCTCGCCGGGTACGAAGCCTGGCGCGAGGGACGCTGGGAGGAGGTCGCCGGCCCGAACGGCAAGGCCAAGGTCGTCGCCAACGGCAAAGTGACCGATCACGAAACCCACACCATCCCCGGCATCCCCGGCACGTGGTCCACCAGCGCGACCGGCGCCCTGACCGTGACGGCGAGCGCCCGCGACGGCGTGCGGGTGGGCGGCGAAACCGTCGACGGAACCGCGGAGGTGGCGCCCGGCGGTTCGCTGGAGTTCTCCGGCGGACGCGTCGGCTTCGCCGGGGGCGGCGGCGGATCCTACGGCCTGGTCGTCATGGACCACCAGGCCGTCGAACGCTCCGGCCTCACCGGAATCGACACCTACCCCTATGACCCGGCCTGGGTCTTCGGCGGCGCGTACCGCGAGGCACCCGAGGGCCGCCGCATCGAGGTGGGACGGCTGACGTCGCCGCGCAGCACCGAGGCCATCCGGGCCCCCGTCGACCTCGCCGTGACCATCAACGGCACCGAACACGTGCTGGCCGTCCTCGAAGACATGCCCGGCCAGCGCCTGGTCGTGTTCACCGACGCGACGAACGCCGACACCACACCCGAGATCGGCCGCTGGCTGGACCTGCCGCTCCTGGAACCGGGCAGCGAACTCACCGTCGACTTCAACAGGGCGACGCTCTCCCACCACCACCTGCAGCCGTCCGTCTTCGTCTGCCCCCTGTCACCTCCCGGCAACCACCTGCCGATGCGCGTCGAAGCGGGCGAACGCGCCCTGGTCTACGACAAGTCCGGCCGGAACCGACCCACCGCACGCACGGAAAGCGAGACATCACCATGAGCCAGGACCTCAAGGACAAGGCCATCACCTACCTGCGCAGCCTGGAGAAGGCCGACTGGGACACCGCCCGCGCCCTGTGCGCGCGGACGGCCACCGTCTGGCACAACGACGGCAAGGGCGAGTCGGGCATCGAGGAGAACATCGAGGGGATGAAGGGGCAGATCCACACCATCGAGTCGATGCGCTACGACATCACCCGCCAGCTCTCCCAGCCCGGAGAAGTCCTTCAGCAGCACGTCGTGCACGTGGCCGCCAAGAACGGCGTACGCGGCGAGGTACACGCCGCGGTGTACTTCCGCTTCGACGACCAGGGGCTGATCACCCGCATCGAGGAGTACGCGAACTTCATCCCCGCCGACTGAGACGCCCCCCAGCGCTCACCCCCGCCGACTGAGACGGCCCGGCTCTCACCACGCGCCGTCCGGCCTCACATCCGGGCCTTCAGCACGTCCACCTCGCAGCCCGGCGAGGACGGGTCGAAACCGTGCTCGATCAGCCAGCGGATCGCCCGCAGGCTCCGCAACGACCACCACCCGCGGATCACGTCGAGGTCGACGTCGGTGCCGTAGCCGGCGAGGAGGTCACCGAGACGCTCCTCGTGTCCGAGCGTCAAGCTGGCCAGGTCGTACAGGGCGTCGCCCTGGCTCGCCTCGGACCAGTCGAGCACGCCGGTGACCTCGTCACCCTCGACGAACACGTGGGTGATCTGCAGGTCGCCGTGCGCGAACACCGGCGTCCACGGCCGGAGCGCGGCCTCGGCGACCTGGCGGTTGCGGGTGACCAGGTCGGTGGGAAGGACACCGTTCGCGACGAGCCACTCGCACTCGCCGTCGAGGTGCGCGGCGATCTCATCGAGGCTCCGGCCGGGCCACGGCGGCAGCGGCGCCTCGTGCAGCTTCCGTACGGCGGCGCCCGCCGCGGCCCACGCCGCCGGTGACGCGGCCGACGGCTCGCCGAGGCGGCCGAGCGCGGCGCCGGGGAGGGCGGCGAGCGCGAGCACGGGCGGCCTGCGCCACAGGACCTCCGGAGTCGGGACCGGCGCCATGGCCATCGCCTGGATCTCGACCTCGGTGCGCGTCTGATCAGCGTCGATCTTCAGGAACACTTCACCGACGCGCAGGGTCGCGCGCTCGCTATGGGCGACAACGACCTCGACCTCTTCCACGTCGACCTCTTCCACGTCGGCCATTGTCGCGGGGATGACCAAGAATGTCGCCAGAATTTCCCGCACGCCCGCGCCTGCGACCGCACGGCTGTGCGGCCGTCCGCCGCGCACGATCAAGGCACCCGAGGTTTGTAAGGGAACCTTCGACCAGAGATAGGCGCTGACCGGACAAGGTGGGAGCTTCCGCTCGACCGTGGGGACAGCCTCGCCCCCGCCCCCGAAGGGTGCGGAAGGCAAGACTGTGCTGGTGGACGATACTGGGATTGAACCAGTGACCTCTTCCGTGTCAGGGAAGCGCTCTCCCGCTGAGCTAATCGTCCGGGTATTCAACTAGAGGTGGAGACGGGATTTGAACCCGTGTGGACGGCTTTGCAGGCCGCTGCCTCGCCTCTCGGCCACTCCACCGAGCGAGGCCCCAACTTGCGGCCTCTCCGAGCGGAAGACGGGATTCGAACCCGCGACCCTCACCTTGGCAAGGTGATGCTCTACCACTGAGCCACTTCCGCGTCCGCCGCTGCTCGCGGCGACACAGCAACTCTAGCGGGTTTTTGGAGTGGATGCTCACTTGCGCAGCTGACGGGCCACGCTGCGTTCGGTCGCCGGGAGGCTGAGGAAGATCTCCAGGATGCGGGTGAGGCGGTGGACCTCGATCCGGTGGAAGGCCGGGCCGTCGGCTCTGGCCAGCATCAGCGTGAGGGCCAGCGGCGGGAGCGGGGCGTGGATGAGGTGCAGGCCGGTTTCCAGGGTGGTCGCCACGGGTCGGGGCGGGTTCTCGGGCGGGAGGATGATCTCCTGGGGGGCGCGCCAGCTGGAGTAGACGGTCGCCTCGGAGGTGGCCGCGGCGGCCCAGTCGGCGCTGAACAGCACCGGCAGCGAGTCGATGAGCGTGGTCAGCGCGCGCTCGCCGGCGGTGGTGATGTACTTGAGGATCTCCAGCTCGGGGTAGGTGCCGGCGGCTTCGCGGGTGGCCCAGATCGCCTCGACGCGTACACCCTGGACGGTCAGCAAGCCCTTGGCCAGCGTCTCCTTGGGGGTGCCGTCCGGGCAGAAGACGGTGATGTCGTCCACGGCCCGCCCGCCGCCGCGCTCCAGGACGGTCAGCTGCGTGATGTCGGCTCCGGCCACGCCCAGCACCCGGGTGACCTGACCGAGCGAACCCGGCCGGTCGGGCAGCGTGAGCCGTAGTCGAAGCAGCATCGGTCGCCTCCCCATCGATCGCAGCTCACAGCGTATCGGCGATGGTCGTTCAGGGTGCTGTCATCACGAATCTGCGCGACTTTCTGGTACGGCACGCACCTCCGGATACCGGCCATTCCCCCACGAGATGAACCGCCACGCCCCCTGGGAACGTCGTGGTGCGTGAAGGCGGTGGTGAGGAGTGAGGATGACCCCCAGAGGCGCACTGGCCGCGCTGGCCCTGCTCACGGCAGCCTGCGGCGCGAGCCCCACGACGGGCGCGGGTCCAGCGACGGGCGCAGGACCCCCCCCCCCCGCAGGACCGGGCCCCTCGGGGTGGGGGGCGTAGC
>NZ_JBHYJD010000062.1:15195-58303 GCF_042740555.1 Nonomuraea sp. NPDC059007
ATGGCCCGGGGGGGCGCGGACCACGCACCGGGGCGGCGGGACCCCCCGGAGGGGGGGGGTTCCGGCGCCGGGCCCTCCCCCCGCCACCGGCGCAGGACCGTCCCCGTCGGGTTCGGTCGCTTCGCCGTCCACCGCCGAGTACGCCTGCCACGACCACAAGGTGCCGCTCAGCGTGCTCACGGAGGGCAGGCCCGCGACCGAGCTCGGACCCGACGGGCTGGCGGCGCTCAAGGGGGAGGAGGTGCGGCGCCCGCCCGACCTGGAGCGGTGGCGCATCGTGGAGGAAGGGCCGGAGCGCGTGGCCCTGATCGCCGGCCGCGACGAGGACGGCCGCCGGATGCCGGGGGGTGAGTACCGCTTCCTGGCCGTCGAGCGGTTCGGCCCGCGGCAGGCGGACGGGCGGCGGGGCTGGCACATGCGCTCGTCCGGACGGTGCGACCTGCGGCGTGAGCTGGGCGGCGGCCTGGGTTCCGCCGAGCTGGCCCTGGAGTCGGTGTCGGGGAGCACCGTACGGCTGAAGGTCACCGAGATCGCCTGCGCGAGCGGCCGGTCCGCGCGGGGGCGGATCGAGGTGGCCGGCCTGGAGGAGAACGACCGGGAGGTCCGGCTGCTGATCGGCGTGTCCCGAGCGCCGGGCCGGGCGCAGACCTGCCAGGGCAACCCGCGCACGCCGTTCACGGTCGAGCTGTCCGCGCCGCTGGGCGATCGTGGGCTGCTGGACGCCGCGATCCACCCCGTCAGACAGATCCGCTGAAGATCCGGCGGATCCGGTGAAGGTCGGGCGGATCCACTGAAACTCAGGCGGGTTCGGTGATGGCCAGGCGGTCGGCGGCCCACAGGACGGCGGCGTCGTAGTCCACGGTGCCGAGGACGCGCAGGCCGCCGGGGCCCGGGTTCTCCACGAGGTCGGCCAGTGACGGGGTGGCGACCACGCTGACGTAGCCGACGCACCACTCGGCGATCTCGGCCTCGCGCTCCGACCAGAACGTGTGGATGATCTCCAGCGCCCCCTTCTCGGGCGCCTGGCGTTCGCGCTGGTCGACGACGACGGCGAAGCGGCGGTTCTCGGCCTTGGCGCGGGCGAGCACGTCGAGCATGCCGGCGTTGAGGTGGTCGGCTTCCGCGACGGTGAGGCGGCCGTTCTGGGAGGCGGTGACCAGAGGCCATCGGCCGAGGTCGACGAGGTTGCCCATGGGCATGGCTCCTTCAGTGACATAAGACTGCAAAACCGGTCAAATCTATCGCATGACGAGGATGTGATATTAGGTGAGGCTAACCTAAATTACAGCAATGGAGGAAGAGCATGAGGCCACGCGTCCCCGCCCGCCCGGCCCACGGCACGGTCTACGCCGAGGCCGCGGGCGTGTGCTTCGCATACGGCCGTGAGCAGGTGCTGCGCGGCGCCGACCTGGTCGTGTCCGCCGGGGAGGTGCTGGCGCTCGTGGGGCCCAACGGCTCCGGCAAGTCCACGCTGCTGTCCGTGCTGGCGGGGGACGTGCGGCCGCGGGCGGGAGCCGTACACCTGGATGGGCGGCCGGTGGCCGCCTGGACGGCGCGTGAGCTGGCACTACGGCGGGCGGTGCTTCCCCAGCGGCTCGATCTGGCCTTCCCGTTCACCGTCGAGGAGGTCGTGGGCATGGGACGGGCGCCGTGGGCGCGTACGCCGCGTGAGGAGCTGGACGCGGAGGTCGTCGAGGCCGAACTGGAGCGGACCGATGTCGCGCGGTTCAGGACGCGCGCCTTCCAGGAGTTGTCGGGCGGCGAGCGGGCGCGGGTGGGGCTGGCGCGGGTGCTGGCGCAGCGCACGCCGATGCTGCTGCTCGACGAGCCGACCGCAGCCCTGGACATCCGCCACCAGGAGGCGGTGCTCGGGCTGGCCGGGGAGCGGGCGCGCGCGGGTGACGCCGTCGTCGTGGTGCTGCACGACCTCGCGCTCGCCGCGGCCCACGCCGACCGGGTGGCCGTGCTGTCGGAAGGAGTCGTGCGGGCGTGCGGGACGCCCGCACAGGTCCTCGGCGAGGAACTGCTCAGCAGCGTGTACGGCCACGCGGTCGAGGTGCTGCCCCACCCGCGCACGGGGGTGCCGCTGGTCGTGGCCAGGCGCTGAGTTTCCGTCAGAGGGGGAAAGTCGGCTACAACTGAACGGGTGAAGATTGGGCCGATAGGGGTGTGGCCGCCGGTCGTGCTGGCGCCGATGGCGGGGATCACGAACGCGCCGTTCCGCGTGCTCTGCCGTGAGCAGGGCGCGGGGTTGTTCGTGTGCGAGATGATCACCACGCGGGCGCTGGTGGAGCGCAACCCCAAGACGCTCAGGATGATCAGGTTCGCCGACGAGGAGCGGCCGCGCAGCATCCAGCTCTACGGCGTCGACCCCGAGACCGTCGGGCGCGCGGTCAAGATGATCGCCGAGGAGGACCTGGCCGACCACGTCGACCTCAACTTCGGCTGCCCGGTGCCCAAAGTGACCAGGCGCGGGGGCGGGTCCGCGCTGCCGTACAAGCGCAATCTGCTGCGGCGGATCCTGCGCGAGGCGGTGCGCAACGCGGGCCCGCTGCCCGTCACCATGAAGATGCGCAAGGGCATCGACGACGACCACCTCACCTATCTCGACGCCGGGCGCATCGCGGTCGAGGAGGGCGTCGCGGCGATCGCGCTGCACGCGCGCACCGCCAAGCAGCATTACGGCGGGCAGGCCGACTGGGCGGCGATCGCGCGGCTCAAGGAGGCGGTGCCCGAGGTGCCGGTGCTCGGCAACGGCGACATCTGGAGCGCCGACGACGCGCTGCGCATGGTCGCCGAGACCGGCTGCGACGGCGTCGTGGTGGGGCGGGGCTGCCTCGGGCGGCCGTGGTTGTTCCGGGATCTGGAGAACGCCTTCAACGGCGATCCGTCGCGCGTGCGGCCGTCCCTGGGCGAGGTCGCCGATGTCATGGAACGGCATGCCGAAGGGCTGTCCGCCTGCTTCGACACCGAGCGGTACGCGGTGGCCGACTTCCGCAAGCACGTCGGCTGGTATCTCAAGGGCTTCACCGTCGGCTCCGAGCTGCGCCGCGCGATGACCACGGCCGAGTCGCTGGAGGAGCTGCGTACGGCCCTGGCCGAGCTCGACCGCGACCAGCCGTGGCCGCCCAACACCGACACCCCGCGCGGCAAGTCGGGCGAGCGGGACCGGGTGCACCTGCCGGACGGCTGGCTGGACGATCCGTGGGACAGCCATGTGCCCGCCGACGCCGAGTCGGACATCTCCGGCGGTTAGGGCAGCCAGCCCGCTTCGGTGGCGATCTTGACGGCGTCCACGCGGTTGCGGGCGTTGAGCTTCATGACGATGGCCGTCAGGTAGTTGCGCACGGTGCCCACCGACAGCCCGAGCCCCGCCGCGATCTCCGGGGCCTCGGCGCCGTCGGCGGCGAAGCGCAGCACCTCCAGCTCGCGCGGCGACAGCGGGTTGTCGCCCGCGTCCCAGGCGGTCAGCGCGACCTGCGGGTCGACCACGCGCCGCCCCGATGACACCTCGCGCACCGCCTCGGCCAGCCGCGCGGACGGCGAGTCCTTCAGCAGGAAGCCGGAGACCGACGCCGACAGCGCCCTGCGCACGGTGCCGGGACGGCTGAGGCCGGTCAGGATGAGCGTCTTGCAGGAGGGCAGCTCCTCGTGCAGGAGCTGGGCGGCGGTGAGGCCGTCGATCGCGGGCAGGTCGATGTCGATGATCGCCACGTCGGGGCGATGCCGCAGCGCCAGCGGGAGGATCATGTCCCCGCGCTCGGCCTGGGCCACGACGGTGAGGTCGGCCTCAAGCTCGATCAACGCCGCGAGGGCGCCGCGCACCATGCGGACGTCCTCCGCGATCAGGATCTTCAGAACGCGCACTGACCCATCCGAACAGCAGATTGTCTGGTTCGGCCGGCCCCTCTCGCGTGCCCGTGCCCGTGGGCGTGGCCTGACCCTGATCGTAAGTCGTCGCGACAGGACCGTCTAGGCGCCGCCGGGCACCTCCGCGACCACCACGAACCACCCCTCCTCACCGGGGCCGGCGGTGAGGCTGCCGCCGAGGCCCTCCACGCGGGTACGCAGGTTCGGCAGCCCGGTACCGCCCGGCCGGGGCAGCGTGCCCGGTTCCACGCCGTCGTTGGCGACCCGCAGCCGCACCACGCCCTCGCCCTCCGCCGCCTCGATCACGCAGCGCGTGGCCTTGCTGTGGCGCAGCACGTTCGTGGTGGCCTCGCGTAAGACGATCCCGAGCACGGTCTCCACGTACGGCGGCAGCGGCCCGCAGGCCAGATCGAGCGTGGCCTCGATGTCGGCCGAGGTCAGCGTGGACAGCGACGACTCGCCCTCGGCGGCCAGCGACATCGCGTGCGAACCGCTGGCCGCGCCGCCCACGTCGACCAGCGCCTGCCTGGCGATGTCCAGCGACTCCTCGGCCTCGGCGCGGGCGCGTCCGGGGGAGCCGGGCAGCAGCCGGTAGGTCAGCTCGGTCTTGAGCGTGATCGCGGACAGGTTGTAGCCGAGCAGGTCGTGCAGGTCGCGGGCCACGCGCAGCCGTTCGCGCACGACGGCCATCCTGGCCAGCGAGCCGCGGGCCGCGTGGATCTCGAAGACGAGCGCCTGCAGGGACGTGATGCCGTACACGACCAGGCCGGTGAGCAGGGTGAACACGGCCGCGTAGACGATCGAGACGGGTGCCAGGCCGGCCGCCGCCGTGGCCGCGGCGATGCTGGCGGCGACGGCGGCGTACAGGGCCCAGCGCAGCGGGCCGGGCACCCACAGCAGGATCGAACCGGCCAGGAAGCCCGCCATCGCACCCCATCGCTGACCGGCCCAGAGCAGCGGCAGGTAGGTGGCGGCGGCCTGGACCGACAGCGTCAGGGCGCGGACGCGGGGCGGCCAGCGGCGGGCCAGGTCGGAGGAGTGCGCGAGCTGCAGGGCCGAGATGACCGCGAAGCAGATCGCCGCCGCTGCCAGGCCCGCGCCGCCGAGTCCCTCCGAGACCGAGAACAGCATGGTCACGCCGGCGTAGGCGGCCAGGACCATGACGGTCATGACGACCGCGGTGCGCGGGGCCCAGGGTGTGGGCGGCGCCGCCGGGCGGCGGGGCGGGGCCGTACCGGAGATCTCGACCGGGGTCTGGCCGGACGGCGGGGCGGCGTCCGCGCTCGCGAGCGGCACCCGCGCGGTGAGCAGGAAGCGGCCGTCGGTATCGTGCACCGCGGACAGGGTTCCGCCCACCGCCTCCACCCGCAGCCGCAGGCTCTCCAGCGCGGTGCCCGAGCCGGCCGCGGCGCCCCTGACGCCGTCGTTGACCACGCTGAGCAGCACCGAGCCGTCCGCCGCGCGCGCCTCGATCCGGCACGAGCGGGCGTCGCTGTGGCGCAGCACGTTGGTGGCCGCCTCGCGCAGCACGATCGCCAGCACGGTGTCGGCCGCGCCGGGCAGCGGGCCGTCCGGGAGCACGGCCCGGGTGTCGATCCCGGCCGAGACCAGCGTGGACAGCGCCGTCTCCGCCTCGGCGGCCAGCGACATCCGCCGGTAGCCCCAGGCCGCCGCCCGTACGTCGGCGAGCGCCTGACGGGCGGTCTGCAGGGCCTCGCCCACCTCCTCCCTGGCCCGGTCGGGGGGGGGGGGGCCGCGCCCGGGGGGCCCCCCCCCCCGGGGGGGGGGCGCCGGGGCGGGGGGGGGGCGCCGGGCCCCCCCGGTCCCGGGGGGCGGGGGGCGGGGGGGGGCCCGCCGCCCCCCCCCCCCCCCGCCCGCGGGCGGGGGGGGGGCCGCGCCCCCCCCGCCGCCCCCCCCGCCCGATCGTGCGCGTGATCGCGGAGAGGTTGGCGTCCAGCAGGCCGCGCAGGTTCCTGGCGACGCGCAGTTGCTCGCGTACCACGGCCATCCTGGCCAGCTCGCCGCGGGCCGCGTGCGCCTCGGCCACCATGGCCGCCAGCGAGCTGACGCCGTAGACGATCAGGCCGCTCAGCAGCGTGGACTCGGCCAGCCAGAACGCCGTCACGGCCGGTTCGCCGTGCGCGAGCGCCAGCGGCGGGATGCTCGCCCCGACGGCCAGGTAGAGCGCCCAGCGCCACGGCCCTGGCACCATGAGCAGCACCGATCCCGCCAGGAACCCGGCCATCCCGCCCCAGGGCCCCATCCACAGCAACGGCAGGTAGGTGGCGACCGCCTGCGCGCCGAGCGTCAGCGACCGCGACCACCACGACCAGGTACGCGGCTCACGCGTCGAGTGCGCGACCTGCAGGGCGACGACCACCGCGAAGCAGGCGGCGAACCCGGCCAGCCCGTCACGGGTGGGGCTCCAGACGACGTTGATGAGCATGTCGAGCGCGAAACCGGCGACCACGGCCAGCGTGATCGCCACCGGGCTGCGCGGCAGCCATCGCTCGCCCGCCGAGCCCAACGCGATCCAGGTCGTCCCCATCGGTCCCCCGGGTGTCGTCCTTGATGCACCCCGGCCACGCGCCCTACCCGAACGGCTTCACCCTAACCCGGAGCGCGCCCGCCAGGCCCGGGCCAGCCGCGCCGCCGCCCTGGCCGGCCAGTCGGCGCCGTTGCGCGGACGCCGCTCGCACCGGTCGCCGCCGCGCTCGTCCGGCATGCCGACGGCCAGGGCGGACAGGCTCGACTCGGCCCGCCAGTCGGTGCCGAGCACCCGGGCCGCGCACTCGATGTCGCCCCCGTCGGCGGGCCGGGAGCGCAGGCCGATGGCGGTGGCCACCAACGACAACGACCGCACCAGCAGGCCGAGGTCCTTGAGCGCGAGCACGTAGCCGAGGCCGCCGTACTTCCACGACAGCCGGCGGAAGCGCGCGGTGACGACGATCAGCAGGGGCGGCGGGCCGGGCAGGTTGGCGGCGATCGCGGCGGCGTCGAGCAGTTCTGCCGGCCCGGCGGTGGTCAGGAGCTCCAGCCGGTGGCCGAGCGGGTCGTAGTGGTAGACGCCGCGGGCCAGGCCGGCGCACCGGTGCACGACCACGTACAGCTCGAACGGGTAGCAGCCGCCGCTGCTCGGGTAGGGGCGCTCGCTCAGCTCGGCCCGCGGCCGGTCGGCCGGCCGGTTCAAGGTACGCACCCGGGCCGTCCGGTAGAGCAGTTCGCCCAGGTCACGTGCGGTCGGCGGCGCGGCGGGGAAACGCGGCTCGCCCGGCCGCGCCTCCAGCACGGCGCTGAGCGGCGGGTCGTGCGCGAGGACCTGCGCCCAGCGGGGCCGGGGGAGCGCGACCACGGGTCCGGCGGCCGGCACCACCACCGGCTCGTCCGGCTCGCGGTCGCCGCCCGGGTAGGTGGCGCCGTAGTCGCCGTCGTGGCGGCCGAGCGTGGTGCGCGTGTGGAACATCAGCTCCAGCGGCGACCAGGAGGCCAGCACCGGGTCCTCGTCCTCGGCGAAGCGGGCGGGCGGCTCGGTGTCCTCGGCCGCCACCACCATCCCGGCCGCGAGCAGATAGCCCAGCAGGTCGGTCAGCGGCGGCGCCGCCACCTCCTCGGGCGGCACGGGCGCGCCCAGGGCCGACAGCAGCCAGACGGCCCGCGGCCCGTGCAGCACCACCCGGTGCAGCGACAGCGGGGACTCCAGCCGGTAGGAGGAGCCGTCGGTCGTGAGCGTCGCGAAGCGCGAGAGCCGTACCGGGCGGCCGGGGGCCGGTTCCACCGGCAGGAAGCGGGCCTGCGGGGTGAGCGGCACCACCGACAGCACGAGCTCGTCCGGGCCGAACCCCATCGAGCGCACCACCATGGCCGGGCAGCACTCCAGCAGCCGGGCCAGCGCCGCGCGGTCGGCCGGGTCGGCCAGCACGTTCTCCAACCGGATCGGGCCGAGCGTCATCCGCCGCAGCGCCTCGCGGATCGCCGGGCACTGCGGCGGCAGCCGTACGTCGTCCCATCGCCCGTGCAGGGTGAGCCGCCCGGTGTCCTGGTCGGTCTCGACGTGCACGTCCTCGCGGAACGACCACAGCTCCAGCCGGGCGGCCCTCACAGGAACAGCGGGACCGGGTTGAGCCGCTCATAGGGCGTCGGCTCGGCCAGGCGGCCCGCGCGCACCGGCGCGTCGTAGAGGCGGCCGGGGGCGAAGCGGGCCCAGAAGTGCCGCAGGCCGGGCACGACCACCTTCACCACCGGCAGCCCGATGTCGGGGCGGGTCTGGTCGAGGACCAGCACGTCCAGCCCGTGGCTGCGGGCCAGCTCCGTGACCGCCTCGACGTCCGCGCGCAGGTCCGCGCGCGGACGGTGCGGGTGGTCGGCGGGCCCGGTCCGCGGCCGTTCAGGATCGGGCAGCAGGTACGGCAGGCCGCCCACCCGGGCCCGCGCCCACCACTCGGCCAGCCGCGGATCCACGGCCCCGTACCCGGCGCCGTCCGGCCGCGAGCCCGCCCCCGAGTCCGCCCCCGAGTCCAGCACCGCGGGCAGCAGCTGGCCGTGCTCGGCCAGCGCCCTGCGCACCGCCACCCGCGGGTCGAAGTGGGCGCCGAAGCCGAACATCACGTCCTCCGCCGCCCGGCCGGTCCGCCGCGAGATCGCCGCCATGACGGGCACGCCCAGGTCGGAGGTGAGATCGAGCACCCAGATCTCCCGGTGCAGCTCGCGGTAGCGCGCGGCCAGCCCGGTGATCGCCGGGTCGCCGAAGGCGTGCAGGTCGACGCCCGGATGGCGGGTGCGGTTGTACCACCACTGGGCGACCGCGTCCCGCTCGACCAGCTCCAGGAAGCCCTGGACGAGCGCGTCCTCCAGGCTGGCGCCCGCGGCGTTGCCGTTGGAGTCGGCGCGGGCGAAGACGGGGGCGGCGGCCTGCCGTACGCCGTGGTAGTAGAGCAGCTGGGTGGGCAGCAGGCGTTGCTCGCCGGTGACGAGCGAGCACAGCGGCGTCCACTCCACCGGGGCGTGCTCGTCGAACGGCTCGGGCACGAACTGGCAGTCCATGTGCCCGGCGTTCCAGCGCTCGCGGTCGCGGTACTGGCGCTCGTGGAAGAGCATGACCTCGTTGGGGTGTACGGCCTGCCGTCCCAGGCCGGCGAGGCTGTCGCGGAGCGTGAACTCCTCGCCCAGGCGCGAGCCGCAGTGGCGCTCGACCGCCTCGCACAGCGCGCTGACCCGGGCGTGCAGGTCGGTGGCGCCCTTGCCGCCGCTGTGCCGGCGCAGGCCCGCCCGGATGCCGGGCAGGCCGCCCGCGGCCATGGCGAGGTTGGGGCCCGACAGGTAGCAGTGCAGGAATCCGGGGGCGCGCGGGTCGCGCCTGACCCGCTCGACGACGCCGGTCAGCGGGTCGGCCAGGTGGGCGTAACGCTCCCACATCAGCTCGGGTGCGAGCGCGCGGTGCTCGCCGGCCGCCTTGGGGCGCGAGCGGGGGCGTACCGGCTGGGGCGGTTTCGGTTCCGGGTCGCCGCACGCGGGACACTGCGGGCGCCGGGCCACGGGGTGACGGGCCGATTCCAGGGTCAGGGTGTTGAGCGTCCAGATCGCCCGCTGTCCCGGATGGCGGTGGCCGGCCAGCCACTTGGCCGCTTCGAGTACGGCGGCCTGCAGGCCGATGGCGGTGGTGGCGGGCAGCGAGGTCTCGGGCGGGTGGCACGGCGTGGCGTGGCCGCCGGCGCGCTGCAGATAGGACTCCACCATGCGGCGCCCGCCGAGCCGCGCGGCCAGGCAGGTCAGGCACGGGCCGCGGCCGGGCTCGAAGAACGGGCCGACCCAGACGTCGGCGCCCGTCGGCTTGGCCAGCAGCCACGGCCGGCCCTCGTCGAGGTGGCGGGCGTTGAGCGCGGCCAGCCGGGGGTCGAGGTAGTCGTCGCAGAGAACCAGGGGGAAGGCCGCGGGGCCGCCGAGGACGAGCCCGGCCTCGCGGCACGCGCGGGCCGCGGCGGAGGGGTCCACGTTACCCAGGACCGTCAGCGCCACGGGGCGCGCGGCCAGGCCGGTCGCGACCTCGTCGGCGTCGAGCCCGGCCAGGTCCCAGTAGGCGGCGCGGGCGCCGCCGCAGGCGCCGGAGCGGTAGGCGATCAGGTCGGCGTCGGCCAGGCGGTCCAGCAGGTGGCCCAGGCGGCGGGCCGGCACCTCCGGCGCCAGCTCCCGCTCCAGTTCGCCGACGCTGCGGGTGCCGTTGAGCAGCGGCGCCAGCCGGTCGATGCCGGTGCCCGACAGCGCGATGGCCCCGCGGGCCGAGACCAGGAACACCCCCTCACCGGGGACGGTCTCGGCCCGCAGGTGCCGCTTGAACGCGATCGGCCGGTCGGCGGTCATCGCGCGAAGCCGGACGTGCACCACGTGGGCGCGGCGAAGGCCGGAGCGTCACCGAGGTCCTCGATGACGAGATCGTCCGTCACACCGCAGTCGGCTTCCCATCGTGCGACCACGTCGAATGCCATGATGTCCTCCACTGGTCGGTACGCCAATGGTCCGCCTTTCTCCAAGCCCCGTGAAGTTGCCCGGTCACGGCCGGGACATGAATCTTTCACGGGCGAATTCATGACGAGATCCGTAGGCAGGAACAGCCGCCGCGTAAACACTGGGCGCATCATCGCCACACGATCGGAGAAAGCGCCGTGCGCCAGTTGGTGAAGCGCAGGAAGCCGCGCGGAAAGCAGGCTGAAGCGCTGGATCTCCGCACTCCAACCGGCCGTTCGCTGCCTTATTGAGGTGGCAATTCGTGGTAACGGAATCAGGAATGAATATCTATCTGGATTCAGCCAGCACAGAAGACGCGGAACAGGCCGCCCGGCTCGGATTCGTCGGCGGCGTGACCACCAATCCAACACTCATGCGTAAAGTCACCGGCGATCCGCTGCAGCACGCGAAGGAACTGCTCGCGGCCACGGATTTCCCCGAGTTCTTCTACCAGCCCAGCGGCCTTTACGCGAGCGCGCTGGAAGAGGCCGAGACGGCGTGGTCGCTCGACCCCGACCGGGTCGTGCTGAAGATCCCCGCCACGCCGCGCGGCGCCGCGCTGGCCCGCCACCTGGCCGACAGGAACGTGCCGGTCGCGCTGACCGCCGCCCAGTCGCCGAACGCGATGGCCGTGGCCGAGGCGCTCGGCTGCGTCGCCGTCATCCCCTACCTCGACCGCGCCTGGCGCGACCAGCGGACCCCGAGCGACCTGATCGCCCAGCTCGCCCGCGTGCGCAAGGGGACCACCAGGATCGTCGCCGCGTCGGTGAAGCACGCCGGGCAGTTCGCCGCGGCCTTCGCCGAGGGGGCGGACGCGGTGACGGCGCCGCTGGCCGTACTGGAGGAACTGCTCGCGCACCCGGCGGCGCTCGAGGCCGAGCGCGCCTTCGCGGCGGAGTACGGGGAGGGCTGATGTACGAGGCCGTGCTGTTCGACATGGACGGTGTCGTCGTCGACACCGAGCAGTCGGTGACGGAGTTCTGGCAGCGGCTGGCCCGCGAGGAGGGCTACACGCTCAGCGGGCCCGAGCTGGAACGCCACGTCTTCGGCCACCGCGCCGACCACACACTGCGCAAGCTGTTCCCGCAGATCCCCACGGCCCGCTACGGCGAGGTCTACCGGAGCCTGCGCGAGGACCAGGAGAGCCTGCGCTACCGGGCCATCCCCGGCGCCCGGCGGCTGCTGGCCGAGCTGGCGGCGGCAGGGGTCCCGCTGGCCCTGGTGACCGGCGCGCAGGACTGGAAGGCGGCCGAGGTGCTCGCCCAGCTCGACCTGCGCGACACCTTCGCGGTGCGGATCTGCGCCGACGACGTCTCGCTCGGCAAACCGCACCCGGCCTGCTACGAACTGGCCGCCGAGCGGCTGGGCGCGGCGATCCGCTCCTGCCTGGTCTTCGAGGACGCGGTCAGCGGGGTGAGCGCCGCGGTGAGCGCGGGCGCCGCGTGCGTGGCGCTGGCCGTACCGCAGCGGGCCGGGCAGGTGCTCGGCGCGGGCGCGCGCACGGTCGTACCGGACTTCGGGGAGGTGGCCTTCGACGCCGCCCGGCGCACCCTGCGCGCGGGCGCGCTGGAGTTCGCCTTCGCCCGCCAGAGCCAGCGCCTCGGCGCGTTCTGAGAGGAGCCACGCATGGACCAGCTGTTCACCCCGCCGGTGGACCGGTGGGACGCGGCGCTCGCCGGGCGGCTGACCGGCCGCGACGAGGTGCTCCACCGCTCGCACCTGGTCGGATCCGACCCCGCCCTGACCAAGGAGGGCGGCGGCAACTTCTCCGCCAAGGGCGTGGCAGAGGACCACCGGGGCCGTCCCGTCCGGGTGCTGTACATGAGCGCGTGGGGCTGCGACGGCGCCGCCACCACGCCAGAGGACTTCCCCGCCCTGCGCCTGGACGACCTGCTCGTGCTCAGGGACGCCGACCCGCCCGGCGAGCGCGGCATGACCGATTACGCGGCCGACTGCGGCCTGCGGGCCGGCCAGCGCGCTCCCGGCATCGAGACGCTCACCCACGCCTTCATCCCGGCCGCCCACGTTGACCACTGCCACCCCGACGCCGTGATCGCGCTCACCTCCTTCCCCGGCGGCCGGGCGGCGGCCGAGGCTGAGTTCGGGGATGAGGCCATCTGGTTCGACTACCGCCAGTTCGACCTCGGCGTCGCCCGCGAGCTGGCCGGCCGGATCGCGGCCCTTCCGCGCTGCAGGTTCGTCCTGCTGGCCAACCATGGCCTGTTCACCTGGGCCGAGACCAGCGAGGCCTGCTACCGCAACTCCCTGGAGGCCGTGCGCAGGGCCGGCGCCGCCGTCGAGCGGGCGATCGGGCGCGCGCCCGACCTGGGCGGCCCCGCCGTACCCACGCTGGATCCTGAGGCCGCCGGCGACCTGCTCGCCGAGATCCTGCCGCCCCTGCGCGGCGCCCTGTCCGCCGGCACACCCGGCCTCGTCCTGCACGTCGATCGCGGACCCGCCGCGGCCCGCTTCGCCTCCTCCGCCCGCGGCCCCCGCTGGACGCAGGACGGCCCGAGCTGCCCCGACCACCTCGTCACCGTCGGCTACCGGCCCCTGGTCCTGGACCGCACGCCGTCCGGCGCGCACGAGGTGCTGGCCGGGGTCGAACGGCACCGCGCCTGGTACGCCCGCTACTACGACAGCCACGTGCCGCGCGCCGCCCGCGAGCTCGGCATGCGCTCCGACGCGCCCCGCGCGATCCTGCTGCCCGGCCTCGGCGCGCTCACCTGCGGCGCCGACGCCGCCAAGGCGCGGCTGTGCGCCGACCACCTCGCCCAGACGATGACCGTCGTGCGCGCCGCCGACGCGGCGGGCGGCTACGTGTCGCTGAGCGAGGCGCAGGGCGCGGCCGACGAGTACTGGCCGCTCATGCGGCTCAAGCCCCAGCTGCGCGCGCCCGAGGGCACGCTGGCGGGCAAGATCTTCCTGGTCGCCGCCGACGACGCCGCCCGCGCGGGCGAGGTGGGCGCGGCGCTGGCGCGGGCGGGCGCGCACGTGGCCCTCGCCGCCCGCCAGGACACCCACCTCGCCGACCAGGCACGCTCGATCGTGCGCCGGTACGGCGAACGCCGCGCCATCGCCCTCCCGGCCCCCCAAGGCGCCCGGACTCCGGCGACCCAAGAACACCGGGCTCCGGCGACCCACGATCGGACTCCGGCGACCCGAGGAGACCGGGCTCCAGTGGCCCGCGACTGGGCGGAGGCGGCGGTCCGCGCGGCGGTGCTGGCCTACGGCGGCTTCGACGCACTGGTCGACATGACCCGCACCGGCGGCCTGGCCAGGACAGCGCTGCCCGTCCTGACCCGCCAGGGCATGGGCGGCACGATCCTGCTCGCCCACGACGGCTGGCCGCCCGGCGCCCTGGAGGCCGAGGTCCGCGCACTGGAAACCGCCAGAGACGCGCTGGAAAGCGCCGGAGACGTGCGAGAGACCGGCGGAAGCGGGCGTGACGTCAGAGTCAACGCCGCGATGACCGCGCGACCCTCGGCCGTGGCCGGCGCCGCCGCCTACCTGGCCGGTGGCGCCCCGTGGACCGGCACGATCCTGCGCCCGCCCGGCGCCCGCCCGCCCGGCCACGACCTGAACGACATCCTGACAAGGAGCTCCAGATGACCATCGAGAAGCTGACGAGCCTCGCCGGTCTGGTCCCGCAGGGCCAGTACCTGATGGCCTCGTGCTTCGACGCCCACCACACCGTGGGCGGCGGCCTGTTCGCCATCAACGGCGCCGTCGAGGAGATCGACCGCGTCTCCAGCACCGGCCTGTTCGCCGCCGACGGCGTGCTCTTCCGCTGCCTGTGGGCGGCCGAGGGCAGCCCCGCGGAACTGGTCGCCTACGACGAGACCGGCGTGCGCCGCTACCACCGGCTGGACGAGGTCTCCACCCCGCACGACATCGTGGCCGTCGACGACCAGGTGCTCGTCGTGGCCACCACCCAGAACGAGGTCCAGTGCGTCGGCCCCGACGGTCGGATCACGTGGCGCTGGCGCGCTCCCGGCGAGGCCGACAGCTGGCACCTCAACAGCATCGCCCTCGCCGGCGGCCAGATCATGGTCTCCGGATTCGGGCCGTTCCTGCGCCGCCGGGGCTGGGACGAGAGCGGCAAGCCCGCCACCGGCCAGGTGGTCAGCCTGACCACCGGCGAGCCGGCGCTGCGCGGCCTGCGCGCCCCGCACAACCCCTGGTACGGCGACGGCGTCTGGCTGGTCTGCGACTCGGCGGCCGGTGACCTCGTGGAGCTCGACGGCGAGACCCGCGAGGAGACCAGGCGGCTGGCGCTGCCGGGCTGGCCGCGCGGGCTGGCGGTCACCGGCCGCCACCTGTTCGTCGGCCTGAGCCCTCACCGGCACGCCACCGCCTCGGTCGCCACCGCCGCCGTGGCCGTGGTCGACCGCGAGGACTGGAGCGTCACCGGCGTCGTGGAACTTCCCGCCCGCGAGGTCTACGCGCTGGCCCTGGTGCCGGCGCCGCTGGCCGACGGGGCGCGTACCGGGTTCGGCGCCAACCACACGCGTGCCCACGAGCAGGACCAGCGGCGCCAGTTCGAGCGGCTGGGCCGGCGGCCGAGCCGCCTGTGGGCGATCGGCGACCGGCTGCCCGCCGACGCCTGCCGGGCCGAGGTGAGCGCCGTCGAGCCGGAGACCGGCCAGGCCGAGGCGGGCAGCCTGCTCACGGTGGAGTGCCGGGTGCGCAACACCGGGGCCGAGCTGCTGACGCCGGCGCCGCCGTACCCGGTGAGGGTGTTGCACCGCTGGTACGACGCGGACGGGCAGGAGGTCGCCACGCAGCCGATCGCGGCGGCGCTGCCGCGGTCGTTGCCGCCCGAGGCGGTCGGGACCGTGCTCGTGCGGGCCAGGACCCCGGACGCGCCGGGCCGCTACCGGCTGCGCGTCACGCTCGCGCAGGACGGCGGGGTGCCCTTCGACGAGCTCGACCCGGGCTCGGCCGCCGACGTCGCGGTGACGGTCGTGCCCGAGGGCGCCTCCTACGAGGCGCTGGCCGGGTTCGGGATCCACCCCTCAGAGGTACGCGCCGCCCGCGCGGCGGGAACGGTGCCGGAGATGCTGGAGAGGCTGCTGGCACGGCCGAACGGCGGCGTCAACGGCCTGGTCGCCGGGCTGATCGAGGACGCCGGGCGACCGGCGTTCACCCGCGCGCTGGCCGCGGCGCTCGATGCCGCGGAGCCCGCGCTCGCGCACCTGGTCGACGCGGCCGTCCCCGACCGCGCGGACGTGACGCTGACCGGCGCGGAAGCGGTCGGGCTGGCGCTGCGCCGCTCGGGCGTCAGCGTCGCCTTCGCCTACGCGGGCACGTCCGAGCTGGTCATGTGCGACGCGATGGCCCGGCTGGGCCTGCTGGTCAACGGGCGCGGCGACCGCGAGTCGCTCTTCCAGGCCGGTGGCGCGAGCAGGCTGCGGCCCGGCAACGGCGCGGCCGTCCTGCACGGCGCCCGAGGGCTGACGAACGCGCTCGGCGCCCTGGCCGACCTGCGGCGCAACGAGATCGGCACGGTCGCGGTGGTCGGGCTGCCGTCCACCGGCTCGCAGCCTTTCCTGCCGCCGCACGGCGAGCGGGACCTGATGCCGGTCTCGGGGGAGTTCGCCAAGTCCTGGCACGAGCTGCGCGCGGTGCCCAAGCATCCCGAGGAACGGCGGGCCGCCGTGGAGGCCCTGGTCAAGGCGGTACGGCTGGCCGTACACGATGCCAGGACCGCCCCTTACGGACCGGTGCTCGTGGCGCTCCCTCAGGACGTGGCCGAGGCCGCGTGGGTGCCGCTGAGCGCGCTCGACGCCCTCGACGAGGCAGACGACGGGCCGGAGGTGGACTCGGCGGCCCTGGTCACCGCCACCACCCTGCTGGCCGGAGCCGGACGCCCCGCCGTGATCATCGACGACTACGCGCTGCTGCACGACGGCCTGCGCCCCGCGCTCGCGGCCTTCTGCCGGCGCACCGGCGCGCCCGTCCTGCAGGTGAAGTACCGGCGCGGCCCCATGCTGTTCGAGCGCCTCGACGACGGGGAGGTGCCGGACTTCCTCGGCTGGTACGACCCGGCCGACCCCGTCCACCAGGAGGTCCTGGCCCAGGCCGACCTGCTGGTGACCGTCGAGGACCGCAACATGTACCCCCGCGTCGTCGGCGAGCTGCCCGCCTGCCGGAAGATCGCGCTGACCTCCAAGCCCGCCGCGGCCGAGAAGAACGGCTACCTGCGCGACGGCGACGCCCTCGTCGCGGGCGACGTGGTGGCGGCGCTGCGCGAGCTGACCGCGGCGGCGCCCGGCCGCAACGGATCGGGCCCCTGGTACGCCGACCTGGCCCAGGGCGAGCGCGCCCCGGCCGTCGAGGTGCCGCAGGAGGCCGCCGAGCTGCGCAACGGCGTCGCCCGCGCCATCGGCGACACCGCCGCCCAGCTCGGACAGCAGGTGGTGCTGGTCGACGACAGCCAGATGTTCGGCGGCATGCTCGCCGAGGAGTACGACGCCTTCCCCGCCGGGCTGCGCGTCGCCGGCGGCCACGGCGGCTTCGTCGGCAGCGGCATCACGCTGGCCACGGGCCTGGCCCTGGGCGAGCCCACGGCCAAGGTGCTGTGCTGCCTCGGCGACCAGGGCTTCACCAACAGCATGCAGGGGCTGGTCACCGCCGTGCAGGAGGCGGCCCCGGTGACGTTCCTGGTCTGCAACAACGGCGGCAGCGTCTCGCTGCGCAAGCAGTCGCGCCCGTCCGGCTGGCTCGACGGCGGCCGGCACCGCTACCTCGACAACGCCGCCGGCATGGACTACGTCGCGCTGGCCGACGCCCTCGGCGTCCGCAGCCGCCGCGTCGACCTGAGCGGCTGGCACGACCGCGACCACACCGCGCTGCGCCTGGAGGCCTTCACCAGAACGCTCCAGGCCATGGCGGGACACCCCGGGCCCACGCTCATCGAGCTGGTCCTGCCCGGCGACCCCGAGTTCTGGACCGGGGTCTGGATCAACCAGGGCTTCGAGCAGGCGGGCAAGAAGGCCCGGCCCGAGCGGCGGCCCGTGAAGGTGGGAGGTGACGACCGTGTATGAGGTCCCGCTGCGTGAGGTGCCGCTGGCGCCGTACGAGGAGGTCATGGGGGCGCAGCGCGTCGAGCGGCTGCGGGTCGAGGCCGGCTGGGTCCGGCGGATGCTGGGCGGGCGCACCGTCTGGAACATCAACTCGACCGCCGCCGGCGGCGGCGTCGCCGAACTGCTCCACACGCTGGGCCCGCTGGCCCGCGCCGCCGGGCTGGACGTGCGCTGGCTGGTCATCGACGGCGACGCCGAGTTCTACGCCATCGCCAAACGCCTGGTCTCCCGCCTGTACGGCATCGCCGGCGACGGCGGCCCCCTCGGCCCCGCCGAGCTGCTCCACTACCGCCGGGCCGTCGCCGCCAACGCCGAACGGCTGGCCCGCCACATCCACCCGGGCGACTTCGTGATCGTCCACGACGCGCAGCCCGCCGGGCTGATCGAGCGGGTGCGCGAGCGCGGCGCCACCGTGGTCTGGCGCTGCCACATCGGCAGCGACCGGCCCAACGAGCACACCCGCGAAGGCGGCGAGTTCGTCCGCCGCTTCGTCGCGCACGCCGACGCGACCGTCTTCTCCACCCCCGGCCACGTGCCGGACTGGGCGCCGTCGCCGCGGCTCATCGCGCCGTCCGTGGATCCCTGCGGGCCCAAGAACATGGACTTGTCCCCGGACGTGGCCCGCGCCGTCCTCGCCGCCACCGGCATCGTGGCCGGTGACCGCGAGCCGCCGCTGACCGTCCCCGTCCCCATCGGCCCTCCTGCCGAGGTACGGCAGGCCGCCCTGGCCCTGCGCGAAGGCCCGCCGCCCGCGCCCGATCTGCCCATGGTCGTCCAGGTCTCCCGCTGGGACCGGCTCAAGGACATGACCGGCGTCCTGGACGCGTTCATCGCCTCCGGCGTGGACGGCTACCTCACCCTCGCCGGAGCCGACGTCAGCGGCGTCGCCGACGACCCGGAGGCGACCGACGTCTACGAGGAGTGCCGCCGCGTGTGGCACGCGCTGCCCGAGGAGCACCGCCGCCGCTGCCAGCTCCTCTGCCTGCCCATGGACGACCTGCGCGAGAACGCCGTCGTCGTCAACGCGCTCCAGCGGCACGCCACCGTCGTCGTGCAGAAGAGCCTGGCGGAGGGGTTCGGGCTGACCGCCACCGAAGCCATGTGGAAGTCGCGCCCGCTACTGGCCAGCGCCGTCGGCGGACTGCGCGACCAGGTCAAGGACGGCGAGAGCGGCCTGCTGCTGCCCGACCCGCACGACGTGGGCGCCGCCGCCGCGGGCATCCGCCGGCTGTTCGGCGACCACGCCTTCGCCCGCCGCCTCGGCGACAACGCCCGCGCCCGGGTCCACGAGCACTACCTGCCCGACCGGCAGCTCCTGGACTGGATGCGGGTGATCGAGAGCGTCGCCACCGCGAGGGCCGCCTGATGCGCCGGCTGGGGCGCGGCGGGCCGTACGTGGGCGAGCTCGGGCTGGGCTGCATGGGGATGTCGCAGTTCTACGGCGCCTTCGACGACGCCGAGTCGGTCCGCGTCATCCACCGCGCGCTCGACCTCGGCGTGAACCTGCTCGACACCGCCGACATGTACGGCCCCCACACCAACGAGAAGCTGATCGGCCGGGCGATCCGCGGCCGGCGCGACCAGGTGGTGATCGCCACCAAGTTCGGCAACGTCAAGGGACCCGACGGGCGGGTCGTCGGCGTCGACGGGCGGCCCGAGTACGTGCGCCGCTCCTGCGACGGTTCGCTGCGCCGCCTCGGCGTCGACCACCTCGACGTGTACTGCCAGCACCGCGTGGACACCTCCCTGCCCGTCGAGGAGACCTGGGGCGCGCTGGCCGAGCTGGTCGCCGAGGGAAAGGTGCGGTATCTGGCCATCTCGGAGGCGGCGCCGGAGACGGTGAAGCGGGCCCACGCGGTGCATCCGGTCAGCGCGGTGCAGACCGAGTACTCGCTGGTCAGCCGGGATCCGGAGGAGGAGCTGCTGGGAGTGCTGCGCGCGCTCGGCATCGGCTTCATGGCATACGCGCCGCTGGGCAGAGGCCTGCTGACCGGCCGGGTGAGCAGGACCGACGACCTGCCGGCCGGCGACTTCCGGCGTACGCTGCCGCGCTTCCAGGCGGGCAACCTCGCCCGCAACGCCGATCTGGCCGGGCGGATCGCCGGGCTGGCGCGGGCGCGCGGGGTGAGCCTGGCCCAGCTCGCGCTGGCCTGGCTGCTGGACCGGGGCCCCGACATCGTCCCCATCCCCGGCACCAAGACCCGCGCCCGGCTGGAGGAGAACCTGGCCGCCGCCGCGCTCGACCTGACCCCCGCCGAGCGGGCGGCCCTGGACGAGCTGGCGCCGCCGGGCAGTGCCGCCGGGGCCCGCTATCCCGACATGTCCGGAGTGAACCTATGAACGCATGGTGGCGGGAGGCCGTCCTGTACCAGGTCTACCCGCGCAGCTTCGCCGACTCCGACGGCGACGGGATCGGCGACCTGCCCGGCGCCATCACCCGGCTCGGCCACATCCGCGAGCTCGGCGCCGACGCCGTCTGGCTGTCGCCGTTCTACCCGTCGCCGCTGGCCGACTTCGGCTACGACATCAGCGACTACGAGGCCGTCGACCCCGTCTACGGCACGCTCGCCGACTTCGACGAGCTGGTCGGCCGGGCCCACGAGCTGGGCCTGCGGGTGCTGATCGACCTGGTCATGAACCACACCTCCGCCGAGCATCCGTGGTTCGCCGAGTCGCGGGCCGGCCGTACCTCGCCCAAACGCGACTGGTACATCTGGGCCGACCCGAGCGAGACGGGCGGCCCGCCCAACAACTGGCTCAGCGCCTTCGAGACGTGCGGCCCCGCCTGGACCCTCGACGAGCGCACCGGCCAGTGCTACCTGCACAGCTTCACCCCCGGCCAGCCCGACCTCAACTGGCGCAACTCCGAGGTGCGCGCCGCCATGCAGAAGGTGTGGCGGTTCTGGCTGGACCGCGGCGTGGACGGCTTCCGCGTGGACGTCGCCCACCGGCTGCTCAAGGACGCCGAGCTGCGCGACAACCCGGCCGAGCTGGCCCATGCCAGGCGGCACGTGTCCCATCCCGGGCTGCGCATGCGCAATCTCGACCTGCCCGAGACCCAGGAGGTGCTGCGCGAGCTGCGCCGTACGCTCGACTCCTACGGCGGGCGGGTCGCGCTCGGCGAGGTGCCCATCACCGACGACCGGCGGCTGGCCGCCTACTTCGGCGGCGACGGCCTGCACACCGCCTTCCACGTCGCCTTCTGGGAGCAGCCGTGGCGGGCCGCGGCCTTCCGCGAGACCGTCGACCGGCTGGCGGAACTGGCCGGGCCCGGGGCGCTGCCCACGTACGCGCTGGCCACCCACGACATCTCCCGCGCCGCCACCCGCTTCGGCGCCGGCCCCCGGCTACGGGTGGCCGCGACGATGGCGCTCACGCTGCGCGGCGTGCCGTGTGTCTACTACGGCGACGAGATCGGCATGGCCGACGCCCCACCGGGCCGGGCGCTCGACGTGGACGGCCGCGACGGCACCCGGGCGCCGCTGCGGTGGGACGCCTCCGGCTCCGGCTTCACCACCGGCCGGCCCTGGCTGCCGCTCGGTCCCGCCGAGGTCAACGTGGCCGCGCAGCGCGAGGACCCCGGCTCGCTGCTCACGCTCTACCGGCGCCTGATCGCGCTGCGGCGGGCGAGCCCGGCGCTGCGGGCGGGGGAGTACCGATCGATCGAGGCCGGGCCGGACGTCTACGCCTACCTGCGCTCGGCTCCCGGCGAGCGGATGCTCGTCGCGCTGAACTTCTCCTCCCGCCTGGTCGCCTTCACCCCGCGGGCGCTGCCCGCCGACGGCCGGGCCGAGCTGTCCACGGGCAAGCGCCTGACCGGCACGCGGGTCAGCCTGGCGCCGCTCACGCTGGCCCCGGACGAGGGCCTCGTCGTGCGTCTGGAGGAGCCGTCATGACCAGCACCTGGGCGGCGGCCCTGGCACGCAACTGGGCGGGCAACGTCGGCTACACCTGCGCCGAGCTGCGCTGTCCCGCCTCGCTCGCCGAACTGCGCGCGCTCGTGGCACGCAGCCCCCGGGTACGCGCCCTGGGCACCCGCCACTCCTTCAACGACCTGGCCGACTCGCCCGGCGTGCTCGTCTCGGTCGCCGGGCTGCCCCAGGAGGTCGAGATCGACTCCGCGCGGGCCCAGGCCAAGGTGCCCGCGGGCATGCGCTACGCCGAACTCGCCCGCCGCATCGACGCCGAGGGCTTCGCCCTGCCGAACCTCGGCTCGCTGCCGCACATCTCCGTCGCCGGCGCCTGCGCCACGGCCACCCACGGCTCCGGCGTGCGCAACGGCTGCCTGTCCACGTCGGTGGCGGGCCTGGAGCTGGTGGGCGCCGACGGCGAGATGACCGAGGTCACGCGGGGGCAGGACGGCTTCGACGGGATGGTCGTCGGGCTGGGCGCGCTCGGCGTCGTCACCCGCCTCACGCTCGACCTCGTGCCCGCCTTCGACGTGCGGCAGCGGGTCTACGAGAACCTGCCGCTGGAGGTGCTGGACGACCACTTCGACGAGCTGGTCCGGGGCGCGTACAGCGTGTGCCTGTTCACCGGCTGGCGGGCGCCGCGCCTGACGCAGGTCTGGGTGATCGAGCGTACCGACGAGCCGGAGTCCGGCCTGGTGCGGCGGCCGTGGTTCACCGCCACGCCCGCCCCGGCTCCGCGTCACCCCGTCGCCGGTTTCCCGGCCGCGAGCTGCACCGAGCAGCTCGGCGTCCCCGGCAAGTGGTACGAGCGGCTGCCCCACTTCCGCCCCGAGGCGGAACCGAGCAGCGCGGGCGACGAGCTGCACTCGGAGTACATGGTCGCCAGGAGCGACGCCGTCGCCGCGCTGCGCGCACTGGAACGCGAGCGCGAACGGATCGTCCAGGTGCTGCAGATCTGCGAGGTACGCACCGTCGCCGCCGACCGGCTGTGGATGAGCCCCTTCTACGGCGAGGACTCGGTGAGCATCCACTTCACCTGGACCGCCGACACCCGGGCGGTACTACCGGTGGTGCGCCTGGTCGAGCGGGCGCTGGCCCCGTTCAGGCCCCGGCCGCACTGGGGGAAGATCTTCACCGCCGCCCCCGAGCTGCTGCGCTCGCGCTACCCGAGATCGGCGGCGTTCGCCGCGCTGGTGCGCGCCTACGACCCGGGCGGCAAGTTCGGCAACTCCTTCCTGGACCGCTACGTGCTGGAGGAGCCATGACCACCACCCAGAGCCCCCCTCGGGGTGAGCCGACCCTGACCCGGCTGCGCGCGGCGACCACGCTGTTCTTCGCGCTCGGCGGGTTCCTGTTCGCCGGCTGGGCCGTACGCATCCCGGCGCTCAAGGAGCAGGTCGGCGCCTCACCGGGGCCGCTCGGCCTGGCGCTGCTGTGCATGACCGGCTCGGCGGTGCTCACGATGGCCGTGACCGGCGGGCTGTGCCGGCGCTTCGGCAGCAGGCAGGTCACGATCGCGGCCGCCGCGCTGCTGTCGGTCAGCGTGGTGCTGCCCGCGCTCACGCACTCGGCGCCCGTCCTCGGCCTGTCGCTGATCGTCTTCGGCATCGCCTACGGCGGCATCGACGTGGCCGCCAACAGCGTGGCGGTCGACGTGATCGCCGCGCTGCGCCGTCCCGTCATGCCGGGCTTCCACGCCGCCAACAGCTTCGGCAGCCTGGCCGGCGCGGCGCTCGGCGGCGTGCTCGCCCCGCACCTGACGCCGCTGCCGCACATGCTGCTGCTCCTGCCGGCCGGCCTGGCCGCCACGCTGATCGGCGGGCGCATGCTCATGGCGCTGCCCCTGCCCGCCGCGCCCGCCCCGGCGCGGGAGGCCGGTGCGGGCTCCCTCGCGCGGCGCGTCAGCGTGCCGGTCGTCGTCTTCGGCCTGATCGGCCTGTTCGCCGCCTACAGCCAGGGCGCGCTCGACAACTGGATGCCGCTGCACCTCAGCGAGGACATCGGCGCCAGCCAGGCCGTCGCGGCGGCCGGATACGCGGTCATCCAGCTCACGATGGGCTTCATGCGCCTGGTCGGCAGCAGGCTGCTCGAACGCCTCGGCCCCACCCGCGTCGTCGTCACCGGCGGCCTGGTCGCCTGCGCCGGGACGCTCGTGGCCGCCCAGACGCACTCCGTGCCCATCGCGTTCGCCGCCCTGGTCGCGACCGGGCTCGGCCTGGCCAACATCTTCCCGACCGCCATGGCCCAGGCCGGCGCGGCGGGCGGCCCCGGCGGCATCGCCCTGGCCGCCACGCTCGGCTACTGCGGCATCCTCGTCGCGCCGCCGTCCATCGGCCTGCTGGCCGACGCGTTCGGCCTGCCCGCGGGCCTGTCCCTGATCGCGCTCGCCGCCGCGCTCGCCGCGCTGGTCTCCTGGCCCGCGCGTTCCCTCGCCACGGTACGGCCCGCCGGCCGAAGGGGTCCGACATGATCACCCAGCTCGACCTGCTCGAATCGGAGTCCATCCAGATCATCCGCGAGATCGCGGCCGAGCTGGAACGCCCGGTGCTGCTGTTCTCCGGCGGCAAGGACAGCGTCGTCCTGCTGCGCCTGGCCGAGAAGGCGTTCCGCCCCGCCCCGATCCCGTTCCCGGTGATGCACGTGGACACCGGCCACAACTTCCCCGAGGTGATCGACTTCCGCGACCGCCGCGTGGCCGCGCTGGGCGTACGGCTGATCGTGGCGTCGGTCCAGGACAGCATCGACCGCGGCCGGGTGAGCGAGGAACACGGCCGGCACGCCTCGCGCAACCGGCTGCAGACCACCACGCTGCTCGACGCGATCGCCGAGCACCGCTTCGACGCCGTCTTCGCCGGGGCGCGCCGCGACGAGGAGAAGGCGCGGGCCAAGGAGCGGGTGGTCTCCTTCCGCGACGACTTCGGCCAGTGGGACCCCAAGAACCAGCGGCCCGAGCTGTGGAACCTGTTCAACACCCGCATCCGCCCCGGCGAGCACGTGCGGGTCTTCCCGCTGTCGAACTGGACCGAGCTGGACGTGTGGCACTACCTGCGCCGCGAGGCGCTGGACCTGCCCTCGATCTACTTCGCGCACGTCAGGACCGTCTTCGAGCGCGACGGCATGCTGCTCGACGACAACCCGCACGCCCATCGCGACCCCGGCGAGCAGGCCTACGCCGCGACCGTGCGCTTCCGCACCGTCGGCGACGCCTCGTGCACCGGCGCGATCGCCTCCACCGCGGCCACGACGGACGCGGTGATCGAGGAACTGAAGGCCACCCGCGTCACCGAGCGGGGCCAGACCAGGGCCGACGACCGCACCGGCGAGTCGGCGATGGAGGACCGCAAGAAGGAGGGTTACTTCTAGCCATGCATCCCACCGAGAGCACCGACGTCCTGCGCCTGGCCACGGCGGGCTCGGTGGACGACGGCAAGTCCACCCTGATCGGCCGCCTGCTGTACGACTCCAAGGCGATCTTCGAAGACCAGCTCGAAGCCGTCGAGCGCACCAGCGCCCGGCGCGGCGAGGAGCACGCGAACCTGGCGCTGCTGACCGACGGCCTGCGGGCCGAGCGCGAGCAGGGCATCACGATCGACGTGGCCTACCGCTACTTCGCCACGCCCCGCCGCTCGTTCATCGTCGCCGACACCCCGGGCCACATCCAGTACACGCGCAACATGGTCACCGGCGCCTCCACCGCCGACCTGGCCGTCATCCTCGTCGACGCGCGCAAGGGCGTGCTGGAGCAGTCGCGCCGGCACGCGTTCCTGGCCACGTTGCTGCGGGTGCCGCACCTGGTGGTCGCGGTCAACAAGATGGACCTGGTCGGCCACTCCGAGCGGCGCTTCGAGGAGATCCGCGCGGAGTTCACCGCGTTCGCCGCCAAGCTCGACATCGGCGACCTGGCCTTCGTCCCGGTCAGCGCCCTGCACGGCGACAACGTGGTCGAGGCCGGCCCGAACATGCCCTGGTACGACGGTCCTTCGCTGCTGCGCCACCTGGAGCACGTGCACGTCGCCTCCGACCGCAACCTCATCGACGTGCGCTTCCCCGTCCAGTGCGTGATCCGCCCGCACACCGCGGAACACCACGACTTCCGCGGCTACGCGGGCCAGGTGGCCAGCGGCGTGCTCAGGCCCGGCGACGAGGTCCTCCACCTGCCCTCGGGGCTGACCACCACGATCACCGGCATCACCGGCCCCCGCGGCCCGGTGGCCGAGGCGCGCCCGCCGATGTCGGTCACGCTGCTGCTGGGCGACGAGATCGACGTCTCCCGCGGCGACATGATCTGCCGGCCGAACAACCGCCCCGCGCCCGTCCAGGACCTTCAGGCGATGGTCTGCTGGATGGCCGCCGACCGTCCCCTCGCGCCCGGCACGCGGCTGCTGGTCAAGCACACGACCGCCACCGCCCGCGCCGTGGTCGAAGACGTGCGCTACCGCCTCGACGTCAACACCCTGCACCGCGACGAACTGGCCGGGTCGCTGCGGCTCAACGAGATCGGCCGGGTCCGCCTGCGCGTCACCCGCCCCCTGTTCCTCGACGGCTACGACCGCAACCGGGTGACCGGCGCGTTCATCCTCATCGACGAGGCCACCAACGCCACCGCCGGAGCGGGCCTGGTCATCGGTCCCTGACCAGCCGGAAGAACGAGCGCACCTCGCCGACGAACAGCTCCGGCCGCTCCATCGCGGCGAAGTGGCCGCCCCTGGGCGGCTCGCTCCAGTAGCGGATGTCGGTGAAGCGGCGCGCCGCCCAGCGCCGCGAGGGGCGCGGCATCTCCTTCGGGAAGACCGTGCAGCCCGCGGGTGCCGTCACGACGTCCGCGCCCGGCTCGCTGAACCACCTCTGAACCTGCCGGATGCTCTCCCAGTACAGGCGCGCCGAGGAGGCCGCGGTGCCGGTCAGCCAGTAGAGCGTGACGTTGTCCAGCAGCTCGTCGCGGCTGATCACGCTCTCCAGGTCGCCGTCATGGTCGGACCACGCCCAGAACTTCTCCGCGATCCACGCGCACAGCGCGGCGGGGGAGTCGGTCAGGCCGTAGCCGAGCGTCTGCGGGCGGGTGGACTGCTCGGCCGAGTAACCGTCCTCCCACCGCCTGGCGTGCTCCATCGCCTCCAGCGACGCGCGCTCGGCCGCCGTCAGGTCGCCGAAGGTGTCCGGGTCCGGCGGGGCGAGCGGGGGCACGAGGTGGATGCCGGCCACGTGGGCCGGGTCGTGCCGGCCGAGCAGGGCGGTGACACTGGTGCCCCAGTCGTGGCCCTGCGCGCCGTAACGGTGGTAGCCCAGGCGGGCCATCAGCTCCGCCCAAGCCTGGGCGATGCGCTCGATGCCCCAGCCCGGTTTGGACGGGCGGTCGCTGAAGCCGTAGCCGGGCAAGGACGGGCAGACCACGTGGAAGGCGTCCCCGGGCTGCCCGCCGTACGCGACCGGGTCGGTCAGCGGGCCGATGACCTTCAGGAACTCCAGTACCGAGCCGGGCCAGCCGTGCGTCATCACCAGCGGCAGCGCCCCCGGGTACGGCGAGCGGGCGTGCAGGAAGTGGATGCCCAGCCCGTCCACCTCCGTACGGAACTGCGGCACCGCGTTGAGCCGCGCCTCCGCCCGCCGCCAGTCGTGCTCGCGCTCCCAGTAGGCGCACAGGTCGCGCAGGTAGGCCAGCGGGACGCCCTGCGACCGGTCGGTGACGGTCTCGGCCTCGGGCCAGCGGGTACGGCGCAGCCGTACCCTCAGGTCGGTCAGATCGGCCTCGGGGACCTCGGCGAGGAACGGCCGCACGTCGGCGCTCACGCTGGCCTGTCCTCCTCCGGCACGGTGACCCCTTCATACTGCACAGACCGGGCACCGCTCGCCAGACGGCACGCCTAGTGCGGTCCCGATGCCTCCGTGCCGCACGGCCCGCCGCCCTCGGCGGCCGGGAGCGGGTGGGGCGCGCCCGCCATCGTGAGCGTCGGGTAGTAGGCGGCGATGCGCTCGGCCGAACGGCCCGCGTAATGGAAGATGAGGCTGCGGCGGAAGCGGTCGGCCGTGGCGTTCGGGCCGGAGCCGTGCACGAGGCTGCCGTTGAAGAACAGCACGTCGCCCGGCTCCATGTCGACCGGCACGCGCTCCAGGCCGGGCGGCGGCGGGACGTACTCGCGGGTAAAGGAGAGGGACGGGTCCGCGTCCTCGGGGCAGAACAGGTCCATCTTGTGCGTACCGGGCACGACCTCCAGGCCGCCGTTGGCCCGGTCGACCCGGTCCACGGCGATCCAGGCCGCCACGCAGGTGCCCGGCTCGACGCGCAGATAGAAGTTGTCCTGATGCAACGCCTGCCCGCGGGCCCCGGGCGGCTTGAAGTAGAACATGCTCTGGGCTGCTATCGGCTCCTCCTCAAGCAGCTCCCGCAGGACGGCGGCGATCCTGGCGTCCAGGAGGTAGCGCAGCGCGACGTCGTTGATCTGGTGCGGCTGCATGATGCGCGGATAGGCCCGCAACCCGTCGTACGGCAGGCCGGGTTCCTGGGGCTTCGGCGAGAAATGACCAGGGACGGGGCCCGCGGCGTGCAGGCGCGTGAACTCCTCCCGCAGCAGATCCGCCTCGTGCGGGGCCAGCATGCCGCGGACGACGATGTAGCCCTGGTCGTGGAAAACCTTGGTGTCCATGCCTTCGAGCCTAAGAAGGCGGGCTGTGGGAGGGTATGCCGGTGAGCGCCGACGACATGTCTGTTCCTGCTGCCGAACTCGTCATCGTGGGCCACTACGACAAGGGGCCCGGCTACGCCACGCGGCGCCCGTCGGGCTCGCCGAGCTGGCTGCTGATGTGGACGCAGGAGGGGGCGGGGCTGGTCGAGCAGGGCGGGGCGGCGCTTACGGCGGGCGCGGGCGACCTCGTGGTGCTGGCCTCACGGGCGGCACACCACTACCGGACGGCGGGGGAGCGCTGGCGGTTCTGGTGGGCGCACTTCCAGCCGAGGCCGTCCTGGGTGACCTGGCTACGCCCCTACGCCCTCTCACCCGGCTGCCACCTCGCCCCCGCCCCGGACACCACCCTTGGGCGTGGCGCCAACCTTCCGCCCGGCAGTGTCGCCCCCGGCAGACTGGGACCGCCGTCGGCTGAGTCTCCGTCGTTGTCCGGCCGGATCGAGCAGGCGTTCCTGCGGGCGCACGCCTATGCCCGCTGGAGCGGCCGGGGTGTGCCGCCGGAGCCGGGGGAGACGTCCCGCCCGGTGGCGGCCATGGCGGAGCGGGCCCGCGAGCTCGTGCTGGGCGCGGTGGAGGAGATCCTCCTCCTGGCGACGGCCGCCCCGGACACCTTCGGACCGGACCCAGACGACGGCGAGAACGGCCCGAGCCCACGGGGCGTGAGCGCGTCTGGTGCGGGTGGGTTGAGCGGGGCGGGACCGGGCGGAGTGCGTGGGGCGGGAGCGGGTGGGTTGAGCGGGGCGGGTGTGGATCGGAGGGTGGCGCGGGCGCTGGAGCTGATCGCCGCGGAACCAGGCGCCCCGCACACCGTCACGTCGCTGGCGGCGGCCGTGGCGCTGTCGCCCTCCCGCTTCGCCCACGTGTTCGCCGAGCGCACCGGCCGCACCCCCATGCGTGCGGTACGGGCCGCCAGGCTGGCCCACGCCGCCCAGCTCCTGGAAGCCACCGACCTGGACGTCGGCCAGGTGGCGGCGGCCTGCGGCTTCGTCAGCCCCTTCCACTTCAGCCGCACCTTCGCCCAGGAGTACGGCCTGCCACCCCGCGCCTACCGCCACCGCCTGAACGCCTAGAGCTCGACCGGCCCGCCACTGCGCCAGTACACGTTGCCCTCCCGCGACAACAGATCCGCATCGACCAGATACCGCCGCAAAGCCGCGTAGTCATCGTGAAAAGCCCGCAACGCCACGTTCACGTCCCTCTCCGCGTACCGCACACCCGGCTCGAACACCCGCACGATGTACCGCAGCACCACCAGCCGCTTCTCGTGCTTCATCGGCATCGTCTGCAGCCGCCCCTCCACCAGGAACGTCTGCAGCACCCGCTCCTCCTCGCTCAGCCGCGGCGAGGGCTCGGCCAGCGCCTTCAGCAGCTCACGGAAGCGCTCCGGCCGCGCCCGCCACCGCCCCTCCTCATCCGGTACGGCCAGCCCGCCCGCCCGCAACCTCTCCAGCACCTTCGGGGAAAGCCCGGCGGCACCGGTGTCCAGCACCAGCGCCGAGAAGGCCCGCAGGGTGTCGTCCTGAGCCAGCAACCCGAGAACCCGCTTGACGTCGTCGTCGCTCATTCCCCCTATTTTGAACCATGCTGAAGACGATCCTCGTCGCCTCCGTCATCGCCGGAGCGATCCCCCAGGGCTTCCTGCTGTACGAGAAGGACGCCGCGAAGAAGGACAAGAACCCCGAGACCAGCTGGGCGGTCAGCACGAAGAAGACCGCCAAATCCGTCGTGAACCCCTGCGACCGCGCCGCCCTCGGCCAGGCCGGCCGTACCTCCGCGAAGACGATCATCTACACGGCCGTCCCCGACTACTCCAAATCGGAACAGGTGATCCTCTACACCAACGCCGCGTCCGCCGGCGCCGCCCTGGCGGGCATCAGGAGCGCCACCGCCTCCTGCGGCACGAAGGGCTACCGGTTCGCCGCCCGCGCGGTGAAGCTCGGCGACGCCGCCCTCGCGATCACCGGCCAGAGCTACTACAAGGGCAAGCCCGCGGTCGGCGGCGAGCGCGCGATCGTGGTCCGCCGGGCCAACGCGCTCATCGTGTACACGCAGGCAGGGGAGTGGGGCAAACCCGCCACGGCCGACTTCACCCGGCAGACCCAGGACGCCAAGCGCATGCTGGCCAAGGTCTGCCGGATCGCCTCGTGCTGAATGTCTCGATCTTGAGACATTGTCATGACACGACGGCGAACCTCGTGACCGGACACTAGAGGAAGAGGCGTGTGCCGGGGCGCCCTTGCCAGTCCGTCCCGGCGCACGGCTTAACCATCCCCCCGCAGCGGCCACCCCGCACCCGGCCAAAGCCCTCACCAGATCTCAGGGCTCCCGCTCGGGTCGTGCGCCTCCCGGAACAGCGCCGCCTCCACGGGCCCTGCAGAGGGAAGCGGAGCACACCGCACTGCACCACCGGTGACCCCGCGCCAGCCCTGCGCCCTCTGTAGAGCGGAGTGGGGCGCCGCAGTGCGTCACGGGCGATCTCCACGCTTGCCCCGCGCCACGGTAGAGCCGGGCGGGGTGCTGCGCTGCGCGGCGTACCGCGCCTCCGGTGAGGGCGGGCGCGACGGGGCCGTGGGGTGGGTGGGGTGTGTGCCCGTCGTGGTGCCGGGGCTGGCGGGCCGCAGGCGTGGTGGGGTGGTCAGAGGCGGTTCAGGCCCTGGACGTGCAGTACGGCCCGGCCCTCCTCGTCGGAGGCGGTCAGGTCCACCTGGGCGTCGATGCCCCAGTCGCCGTCCCCCGCCGGGTCCTTCACCGTCTGGCGGACCTTCCACAGCCCGCTCTCCTCCTCGATCCGCAGCAACGCGGGTCCCCGGGCGTCGGCGCCGGTGAGGATCTCCTCGTGGTCGTCGTAGTACGCGTCAAGCGCGGCGGGCCAGTCGACGTCGGGAGCCAGCTCGGCCAGCTCCTCCTCCTTCTCCAGCGCGCACAGCTCCACCAGGCGGAACATCGCGTTGCGCACCAGCACCCGGAACGCGCGCACGTTGGCGGTGACGGGACGGACCTTGGTCTCCAACTGGTTCTGCGCCTCCAGCGCCTCGGCCGGGTTGGCCAGCTTCTCCCACTCATCGATCAGCGAGGAGTCGACCTGGCGCACGAGCTCGCCCAGCCACTCGATGAGGTCGACGAGGTCCTCGGTCTTCAGGTGCTCGGGCACGGTACGCGACAGGGTCCGGTAGGCGTCGGCCAGGTAGCGCAGGACGGTGCCCTCGGAGCGGGCCAGCTCGTAGACCTGGATGTACTCGGCGAACGTCATCGCCCGCTCGTACATGTCACGCACGACCGACTTGGGGCTGACGGTGTAGTCGCCCACCCACGGGTGGCCGCGCCGGTAGGTCTCGTAGGCGCCGAGGAGCAGCGTCTCCAGCGGCATCGGGTACATGACCTCGGTGAGGGCGTCCATGCGCTCCTCGTACTCCATGCCGTCGGCCTTCATCTGCGCGACGGCCTCGCCGCGGGCCTTCTTCAGCTGGGCCGCGAGGATCTGGCGCGGGTCGTCGAGGATGGACTCGACGATGGAGACCATGTCGAGGGCGTAGCTGGGGGAGTCCTGGCCGAGGAGTTCGAAGGCGGCCAGGGCGAAGGTGGACAGCGCCTGGTTGAGGGCGAAGTCCTCCTGCAGCTCGATCGTCAGGCGGGCGCGGCGGCCCTGCTCGTCGGGGTCCTTGAGCTGCTCGACGATGCCGCCGGCCAGCAGGGAGCGGTAGATGGCGATGGCCTGGCTGATGTGCCGGCGCTGCCACTTGCGGTCCTCGTGGTTGTCGGTGAGCAGGTGCTTCATGGCGGCGAAGCAGTCGCCGGGGCGGTTGATGACCGCGAGCAGCATCGCGTTGCTGACCTTGAAGCGGGAGTTGAGCGGCTCGGGCTCGGCGGTCTGGAGCTTCTCGAACGTCTCCTCGCTCCAGCCGACGAAGCCCTCCGGCGGCTTCTTGCGGGCGTAGCCGCGCCGCCGCTTCGGGTCGTCGCCGATCTTTGCCAGCGCCTTGGCGTTCTCGATGTCGTGCTCGGGGGCCTGGCAGGCGACGTAGCCGATGGTGTCGAACCCGGCCCGTCCTGCGCGGCCGGCGATCTGGTGGAACTCGCGGGCGCGCAGCCTGCGCACCTTGTTGCCGTCGTACTTGGACAGGGCGGTGAACAGCACGGTGCGGATCGGCACGTTGACGCCGACGCCGAGGGTGTCGGTGCCGCAGATGACCTTCAGCAGACCGGCCTGGGCCAGGCGCTCGACCAGGCGCCGGTACTTGGGCAGCATGCCGGCGTGGTGGACGCCGATGCCGTGCCGTACCAGCCGGGAGAGTGCGCGCCCGAAGCGGGTCGTGAAGCGGAAGCCCCCGATCATGGCCGCGATGGCTTCCTTCTCCGCCTTCGTCGCCATGTTGATGGACATGAGGGACTGGGCCCGTTCCATCGCGGAGGCCTGCGTGAAGTGCACCACGTAGACCGGCGCCTGGCCGGTGGAGAGCATCTCCTCCAGCGTCTCGTGCAGCGGCGTCATCCGGTAGGAGTAGATCAGCGGGACGGGGCGTTCGGCGTGCTTGACGACAGAGGTCGGCTTGCCGGTGCGGCGGGTCAGGTCGCGCTCGAACATCGACACGTCGCCGAGCGTCGCCGACATCAGGATGAACTGGACGTTGGGCAGCTCCAGCAGCGGCACCTGCCAGGCCCAGCCCCGGTCGGGCTCGGCGTAGAAGTGGAACTCGTCCATGACGACCTGGCCGACGTCGGCCGCGGCGCCGTCGCGCAGCGCGAGGTTGGCGAGGATCTCGGCGGTGCAGCAGATGATCGGGGCGCCGGGGTTGACGCTGGCGTCGCCGGTCATCATGCCGACGTTCTCGACGCCGAAGACCTCGCACAGGTCGAAGAACTTCTCCGAGACCAGCGCCTTGATCGGCGCGGTGTAGAACGTGCGGACGTCCCTGGTGAGGGCGGCGAAGTGCGCGCCCGCGGCGACCAGTGACTTGCCGGAGCCGGTCGGGGTGGCGAGGATCACGTTGCTGCCCGAGACGACCTCGATCAGCGCCTCCTCCTGGGCGGGGTAGAGCGTGAGCCCGCGGTCGGCGTTCCAGCCGACGAACGCGTCGAAGATCTCATCGGGCTCGGCGTCGATCTCTTCCGGCAGGCGGTCTACGAGGAGGCTCACCCCCCTATCCTGCCGAATTCCCGGACCTGCTCGAACACCCCCGCCCGGATCCGTCGCGGTTAGGAGCGGATGATTACATAGTGTTATGAGTCGATCGCTTCTGGTGGCCGGTGTCCTGGTAGTGGCGTTGAGCGCCTGCGGTACGACCAAACCGCAGCCCTCGCCGCCCGCCGAGCCGCCCGCGGCGGGGGGACAGGCGAACCCCAGCCCGTCTCCCAGCCCGTCGCCCAGCGCTTCGGCCAGTCCCTCCGCCGGCCCGGGCACCCCCGCGTTCGTCCCCTCCTACATGGCGCCCGAGGACAAGGACCTGAGGCCGGCCGAGAAGCTGATGCGCGACCACCACCTGCTCCAGGAGTGGGCCGAGTCGGCCTCCGACGCGTTCATCCCGCCGCGCGACATCCCCGTGAAGGCCGAGCAGTGCGACACCGTCAACGCCTTCTACAGCCCGGAGGACCGGACGATCACCATGTGCTACGAGATGGTGGCGTACCTGCAGAGCCTCTTCGCCGCGCCCGAATCCGGCCAGAGCGCGACGCCCGACCCGCAGGACGTCGACGAGAGCGTCGTGGGCGCGATGAGCGGCATCTACTACCACGAGCTCGGCCACGCCCTTATCGACCTGTACGACCTGCCCTCCACAGGCAAGGAGGAAGACGCCGTCGACCAGCTCTCCGCCCTCGTGCTCATCGGCTCGGCCGAGGACCAGCGGGACTACTCCGAGATCATCAGCACCATCCAGGCGTGGGGCCGGATGTCACAGCAGGAGGTCTCACAGCCGCTCGACAAGACCGTCTTCGCCGACGAGCACTCGCTGAGCGTGCAGCGCTACTACAACATGATGTGCTACCTGTACGGCTCCAACCACAACGCCTTCCTGCCGCTGATCGCCGACGGCGCGCTGCCGGTCACGCGGGCGGTGCGCTGTGAGGAGGAGTACGCCAAGATGGCCAAGGCCTGGGCCACCCTCCTGGCCCCGCACATGCGCACCGACCTGCCCGACATATCCCCCAGCCCGAGCCCCAGCCCGTCCCCGTCGGGTACGCCCGGCTAGCTCAGGTCCAGCTGCATCAGCACGGTGTCCAGCCAGCGCCCGTGCTTGAAGCCGACCGCCCGCAGCCGCCCCGCCTCCCGGAAGCCCAGGGCCCGGTGCAGCTTCGCCGAGGCCGGGTCGCCGCCGTCGGCGATCACCGCGATGATCTGGCGTGCCCCGCTGTCCCTGCAGGCCGCGACCAGCGCCTCCAGCAGCGCCCTGCCCAGCCCCCTGCCGGTGAAGCCGGGCGCGAGGTAGACGGTGTCCTCCAGGCTGTGCCGGTAGGCGGGCTTGGGCCGGTACTGCCCCGCGTAGGCGAACCCGCCGACCGCGCCGTCCGCCTCCGCCACCAGGAACGGCAGGCCCGAAGCCGCCTTCGCCCGCCAGAAGCCGGGTTCCGGCGGGTTCTCCTCGAAGGTGGCCACGGTGTTGAGCACGTAGTGGGCGTAGATGTCGGCGACGGCGGGCAGATCGGCCTCGGTCACCGGGCGGATGACGCTCATGCCGCCCGATTGTGCCCGAGAACGCCTCACAACCTGGCACGCGGCCCGGTGAGGAGCAGGCCGCCGAGGATCGCCAGCGTGCCCAGGACCGGCGCGATGCCGGGGGCGAAGCCGTACACCATGAGCAGGACGAGCCCGGCGCCGATCAGCGCCGCCGCCGGGCCCGAAGTGGACCACGACGGCTTGCCGTACGGCAGCGCCGGCGGCTCCTCGAAGCGGGCGAAGCACCGCACCAGCGGCCACATCACCAGCGTCAGCAGCCCGAACCAGATCGGCCACCCCGCCAGCCAGCCGAGGCTGCCAGGAGCCGGAGTGCCGATGCCCAGCACCACCACGACCACCCCGGTCACCGCGAACAACGCCGGCATGTGCCACAGGTACACGGTCATGATCCGCGGCCCCGCCCAGGCCAGCACCTTCCCGGTACGCAGCCGCACCAGCCACGGCCGCACCAGCATCGCCAGCCCGATCTGCCCGAACGCGACGGCCAGCATGGCGAGCGTAGGAGGCGCCATGTTCGACACCGCGGCGCCCGGCATCCCGATCATGCTGCCCGGGTACGGGCCGAAGGCCACCAGCAGCGCCGCCGCCCCGAACCCGGCGGCCGCCATCAGCGCCGGCCCGCGCAGCCGTCCCTCGGCGTAGAAGAAGCCGAGCTGGTGCACGGCCATCCAGACGAACACGACGTTGGCGTAGCCGAGCGACTCCACCCCCGAGGAGAACCGGACCACGTCGCTCACGACCGCCCCCGCGGCCAGGACCGCCACGACCCGCCAGCCGAACCGCTCGTGCGCCCTCATCATGAGCGGCGTGAGCGTGACCGCGATCAGGTACACGGCCAGGAACCACAGGAGCTGCCCGGTCAGCCGCGCCCCTGTCTCCAGCGGCTGGGCGGGCACCCCCATCGCGGCCAGCATCTGCGGCAGCGGAATCCACACCGCCGCCAGCGGCAGCAGCGGCCAGGCCAGGCGGCGCAGCCGTACGTTGAGCCACTGCGGCGCGCCGGCGTGGGCGCGCCCGAAGCTGATGGCGTTGGCCGCCCCGCCGGCGAAGAACACCAGCGGCATCACCTGGCTGATCCACGTGACCACCCAGACCCCCGGGGTGGCCAGCGCGTTGCCGGTGGTGAGCCGGCCGCCGTCGTAGCTGAGCACCGGGATCGTCCAGTGCTGCAGCACCACGAGCGCCATGCCGAAGACCCGCAGCAGGTCGATGAAGGTGTCGCGGCGTGCGGGCGCCTGGACGACCCGCCTGGGTGGGTGGTCGAGCAGGACGGTCATGGGGGCCTCGATTCAGTGGATCTTTCGCTGGAAAACGTGATGAACCAAGGCTTCCGGCCGGGCGGCCGTGGCACAGTGACGCCCGCCGCCCTCTTCCGGTCAAGATCCCACCACCAGGCTTGGTAGTGCTGGCCCTACCCCCAAAGGCGGGCGTACCCGGTCGTCTCAGGGGGGTCGGGGCCGTAGCGTTGACGGCATGCGCTCCCTGATGAGACGAGTCCTCCTGGACTCGCGCTACACCCTGGTCGGCTTCCCGACGGCCGTCATCACGTTCGTGCTGATGGTGGCCGGTCTCGCCGCGGGCGTGGGCACCGCGGTGGTGTGGATCGGGCTGCCGATCCTGGCCGGCACGCTGATGCTGGCCCGCGCCTTCGCCGAGGGCGAGCGCGGCTGGCTGTCGGACGTGCTGGGCCGCCCGCCGGTACGGCCCCGCTACAAGCCGGCCCCTCCGGGCGCGGGCCGCCTGCGCCGCCTGGTCAACCCGCTGACGACCGGGCAGTCGTGGCTCGACCTGCTGCACGGCATCCTGAACTTCCCGGTCGCGATCGCGTCGTTCGTGCTCACGGTCGTGTTCTGGGCCCTGCCGATCCTGGGGCTGACCTATCCGATCTACGGGATCTTCACCTCGCGCATCGCCGACAGCAAGGAACTGCCCGAGCTGCTCGGGTTCGGCGACAGTTACGGGGTCAACGTCCTCTTCCACGTCGGCCTGGGCCTGGTCGGCGTGGTCCTGCTGCCGTTCGTCACCCGGGGGGCCGCGCTGCTGCGCGCCGCGCTCGGGCGCGTGCTGCTGACCGGCGTCGCCGAGCTGCAGGAGCGCATCTCGGACCTGTCGGAGTCCCGCTCCGCCGCCGTGTCCGCCGAGGCGAACGCGCTGCGCAAGCTGGAGCGCGACATCCACGACGGGCCGCAGCAGCGCCTGGTCTCGCTCGCGATGGAGCTGTCGCGGGCGCAGCGTCAGATGCAGAAGGACCCCGAGGCGGCCCAGGTCACCATCAAGGAGGCCATCAGCGCCACCCGCGAGACCCTCGACGAGCTGCGCGCCCTCTCACGCGGCATCGCCCCGCCCATCCTGTCCGACCGCGGCCTCGCGCCCGCGCTCGCCGCGCTGGCCGGACGGTGCACGGTCCCCGTCGACCTCGACGTGCAGATCGTCGGGCGCTACCAGGCCGCCGTCGAGAACGCGATCTACTTCGTCTGCGCGGAGACGCTCACGAACGTCGCCAAGCACAGCCGGGCCCAGAGCTGCACGATCCAGCTGGTCAAGACCGGTGACACGCTCATGCTGATCATCGGCGATGATGGTGTCGGCGGCGCACACGTCGCCAAGGGACACGGTCTCGCCGGACTGGCAGACCGGCTGCGCGCCGTGGACGGCGAGCTGACGGTGCAGTCACCTGACGGCGGGCCGACATTGATCGTGGCGGAGGTTCCGTGCGGGTAGTGGTCGCCGATGACGCGGTGCTGATCAGGGCCGGCCTGGTCAGGCTCCTGGAGGAGTTCGGCTTCGAGGTGGTGGCGACGGTGGGCGACGGTGACGCGCTCGTCGAGGCCGTCGCCGAGCACCGGCCGGACGTGTCGGTGGTGGACGTGCGGATGCCGCCGTCCTTCACCGACGAGGGGCTGCGCGCCGCCGTCGAGGCGCGGCGCCGGGTGCCGGGGGCGCCGGTGCTGATCCTCTCCCAGTACGTGGAGGTCTCCTACGCCGACGACCTGCTCGCCGACGCCAGGGGCGCGGTGGGTTACCTGCTCAAGGACCGGGTCGTCGACGTGGACGAGTTCCTCGAGGGCCTGCGGCGGGTCGCCGCGGGCGGCACGGTGTTCGATCCGCAGGTGGTGTCCCAGTTGATGGTGCGCAGGCGAAGGGACGACCCTCTCGCCCAACTGACCCCGCGCGAGCGGGAGGTGCTCGGGCTGATGGCCGAGGGCAAGTCGAACCCGGCGATCGGGCGGCAGCTCGTGATCAGCGACGGCGCGGTGGAGAAGCACATCCGCAGCATCTTCGCCAAGCTCGGGCTCTACGCCGAGGACGGTGACCAGCATCGCCGGGTTCTCGCCGTCCTGGCCTATCTGCGGTCCTGACGCGTGGCGTGGGGTTCGCCTGTGGAGGGGTGGCGGGGGGTGCGGGCCGCCCGCCGTACGCGCACAGGGGGTTCTGCGCGCCCGCACCAGGCGGGCGCGAGGCGCCGGCCGGTCCGCGCGGCAGTGCGCGCGGACCCTGGCGGCTCGGCTGTCTAGCCGAGCGCGTCGACCAGCTTCTTGCGCTGCTGGGCGCCCAGGCCGCCGAGGCGGCGCTTCTCGTCGACGCCCGCCTCCTCCATCAGCGCCGTCGCCTTGGCCGGGCCGACGCCCTTGACCGCGCGAAGGGCCTGGGAGACCTTGATCTTCTTGGCGATGTCGTCGTCACGCTCCAGCAGCTGAGCGAACGACAGCTCACCGGCCTTGACCTTGGCGAGCAGGGCGGTGCGGGCGGCGCGAGCCTCCGCTGCCTTCTCCAGCGCTGCCTTGCGCTGCTCAGGGGTAAGGGTAGGAAGTGCCATCGGATTTCTCTCCTCGGGGATTTACGGACTGTTACCCGTAGTGCAGTGGCTAATCATGGCGGATACCAGGGGTTCGTGTTGCGGAAAGTGGCCGCTCAGCCCGTCCGCCAGACTTCGGCGGCGGCTTCGGCGCATGCCACGTCCTGCGCGACCGTCCCTCCGCTGACCCCTATCCCGCCGACCACGCGTTCTTCCTCACCGTAGTCCGCCCACAGGGGTATGCCACCTCCGAAACAGATGAATCGGTCCCCGGCCAGCCCGAAAAGCTCGCCTCCCGGCGCCGTCAGCGGGGCGAGCTGCGCGGTGGACATGCGATGGGCGACCGAGGTGTACGCCTTCCCGGGCGCAAGCACGGGACCTGCGATCTCAGCGCCTTCCATACGCTGAAACGTCACCAGGTTCCCGCCCGCGTCGACCACCGCGACCGACACCCGGGCCCCTTCCCGCCCCGCCTGCTTCAACGCCGCCTCACACATGCGTAATGCGATCTCCAGGTTCACGCGACTCTCCCCAAGTCCCGAAATCTCCAGATCCATGTGTACGGCTCGCGCCGACCTCCACGCAAGATCATCGAGCACCAGTTCGGAAGAGTGGTTCATCCCTTGTCGGTGGTTTTCATCACATCGCGATTCTCGGGCGTGTCGCGGCAGGTGATAATCACTTCCCATAGTGAAATTTTTTAGTATGGTCGTTACATGTCATTGCGCATGGCCCTGCTGACGCTCATCGCCGGAGCGCCACGGAGCGGGTACGACATCGGGCAGGAATTCGACGGCGTCCTCACGTTCGTCTGGCACGCCAAGCCGACGCAGGTCTACCCGGAGCTGAAGCGGCTGGCCGCCGAAGGGCTCATCAGGGAGCAGGCCGAGGGGTCGCGGGGGCGGCGGCCGTACGAGATCACCGAGGAGGGGACGCGGGCACTGCGGGAATGGCTCGTGACCACCTCCGCCGACCACGCGCAGCGCAACGAGACCGTGCTGCGCTCGTTCGCGCTGTGGGTCGTCTCGCCGCGGGAGGCGGCGGACTTCCTGCGTGAGGAACTGGAGTACCACCGGGCGCGGCTGCGCGGGCTGCGTGCCCTGCGCAACGGGCTCGACCTGCGGCTGGCGCAGGATCGGGCGGCCCTGCTCGGGGTGGAGGCGGGCGTGCGGCGGCTGGAGGCCATGGTGTCCTGGGCCGAATGGGCCATCGAGACCGTCTCCCACTGGCCCGCGCCGGTCGCGGAGGGGCGCTCGTGAACGGGCTCGGGTGGGCGGAGTTCGGCGATCCGGCGGGCCGGCCCGTGGTGTTCGTGCACGGGTACGCCTCGTCGCGGTGGGCCGCGGGGTGGACGCTGTCGGGCGAGCTGCTGGTCCGGGAGGGCATCCGGGTGCTCGCGCCGGACCGGCCCGGCTACGGCGGCACGCCGCCGATGCCGCGGGAACGGTGGACCGCGCGGGTGGCGGCACGGGCCGAGGAAGTGGGTCCGGTGGTGGTGGCCGGCGTCTCCATGGGCGCCTCGGCCGCCCTGCGCCTGGCCGTCGCCCGGCCCGACCTGGTGACGGGTGTGGCGCTGCTGTCGGGCATGGCCCCGGTACCCGCCACCAGGTGGTCGCCCGCCGCCAAGGCCGACGCCTTCTACTGGCGGCTGGCCCGCCGCGCGCCCTGGCTGCTGCGCCGCCTGTGCGCCGTGTCCGCCCGCGCGATGGCGTCGGCGGACGCGCGCGTCATCCCGCGTATCGAGCGCGCCCTTCCCGCCGCCGACCTGGCGGTCTTCCGCGCCCGAGCCGGTACGGCCCAGGCGGCCTTCCTGTCCGACGCCACCGAGAGCGCCAGGCAGGGCGGCGCGGCGATGGCCGACGACCTGCTCCGGCACCTGCGCCCCTGGGACATCGCCGTGGAGGAGGTGACGACCCCGGTGCGCCTGATCCATGGCGTGGACGACCCGAAGGTCCCGGTGTCGCTGGCCCGGTCCCTGGCCGCCCGCCTGCCACGCGTCGAGGCGACGTACCTGCCCGGCGGCCACTTCGCCCCCTTCGCCGACCAGGAAGCCCTCATGGCCGTGTTCGGGGGCGCCAGGTTCTGAGACCCTCCGGGGTCAGGAACGCGTCGAACACCGACTCCATCGCCCCCAGCAGCGCCCCGCTCCACCCCAGCTCCGACGGCGCCAGCTCGGGCAGCCGCTCGGCCCGGATCCTCATCAGCCCGGCCAGGAACGCCTCCGACAGCGCCGCCCGTCCCTGCGTGAACAGGTCGACGCCGAGGCCGGACATGGTGACGATCTCCGGGTCGTGCGCGTTGACCAGGGCGGCGATGCCGCGGCCCAGGGCGCGCGCGCCCGCGTCGACCGCCGCGGCCGCCTCGGGATCGCCCTTCCCCGACCTGGCCAGGATGGCCTGCGCCTGGTCGCGCCCCCTGCCGCCGCCCGCGGCCAGTCCCAGGTGGCGCAGCAGCGCGTTGGCCCCCACCTCCATGCCCCAGCACCCCCGGGCCCCGCACGGGCACGGATCGGTACGCCCGGTCAGCGGCATGTGCCCGAACTCCGCCCCCACGCCCGTCGCCCCGCCCAGCGGCCGTCCGCCGACCACCAGCACGCCGCCGAGGTCGAAGTCCACGTGCAGGTGCAGTCCCACCTGGACCCCCGCCATCCGCCCCCTGCGCGCCTCGGCCAGCGCCGCGAACGCCGTGTCGTTGCCCACGTGCAGCCGGGTGCCCGCGGGGATGCCGCAGGCCAGCCCGGCCGACGCGTCCACGGCGCGCCAGCCCAGGTGGGAGACGTCGACGAGGCGGTCGTCGCGTACCGGTCCCGGGACGGCCAGGCCGATGCCGACGGCGCGGGAGCCGTACCGCTGAAGGTGGGTGCGCAACGCTGCCGCGAGCGGACCGAACGCGCCCTCGGGCGTGCCGTCGTGCGGACGCGCGGCGAGCGGCGTGATGCGCCCGCCGAGCTCGCCCGCGGCGATCTCCCACCCGTCCTCGCGCAGGTCGGCGGCGAGGGCGACGGGGCCGCACGGGTGCGGTCCCGGGATCTGGGTGGGGCGGCCGCGGCCGTGCTCGGCGGAGGGTTCCTCGTGCAGGAGGGAGTCCTCGCTCAGGCGGGTGACCAGGACCGACGCGGTGCCGCGGGCGAGGTCGAGGTCCTTGGTGAGCTGTGATCGGGTACGGCTCGCGCCGCAGTCGTGCACCGCGCGCAGCAGCCGCGCCCTGTTGTGCTCGCGGAGCTCGACGCTGGTTGTGGCCCCGGTCACGGTTCGCATCTCGTCATTGTGGCGGCCTCCTCGTTCTTATTATGCTCTAGGCGTGAACAAAATGGTGGCGAGGCGTGCGCGGCAGGGTGTGTTCGGACTCTTCTTTCTCAGCGGGCTCGTGGTGGGCGTGTGGGCGGCCGGGCTGCCCTCGCTCAACGACCGGCTCGACCTGGGCCCGGCGAGGCTGGGCACGGCGCTCCTGCTGATCTCCCTGGGGGCGCTGGTGTCGATGCTGGTCGCCGGGCCCGTGGTCGACCGGTGGACGAGCCGGCGGGTGTGCTGGTTCGCCGGCCCGCTGTCGGCGCTGGCCCTGCTCGCCCCCGCCGTGGCGCCGTCATACGGCCTCCTCGCGGTGGCGGCCGTGGTGTTCGGCATCGGGATCGGGGTGGTCGAGGTCGGCATCAACGCCCACTCCGTCGAGGTCGAGCGCGTGTACGGCCGGCCGATCATCTCCGCCTTCCACGGCACCTGGAGCCTGGGCGGCGCGGCGGCCGGCCTGATCACGTCGCTGGTGCTGAAGCTGGGTGTGAGCGGGCAGGCACTGCTGGTGGCCACGGCCCTGATCGTGCCCTTCCTGTACGTGCCCGCCGTGATGCGCCTGCTCCCGTCCGTGCCCTCCGACACCGCCTCCACCTCCACCGGCGCCGGTACGGCCGCCGCCCCCGGCAAGGCGGTCGGGATGCGGTGGGGGCTGATCGCGCTGCTGGGGCTGGCCGCGTTCGCCGGGCACCTGGCCGAGGGCGCGGCCATCGACTGGGCCGCCCTGCACGCCCGCTGGATCCTGGGCACGGACCCGGCGGCGGCGCCGCTGGCCTACACGATCTTCGCGGTGGCGATGACGACGGTCCGGTTGCTCGGCGACCCGATCCGGGCGCGGCTGGGCTCTGTGCTGACCATCCAGCTGGCAGGCGTGCTGGCCACGTGCGGATACGTGCTGGTGCTCTGCGCACCGCTCGTCGAGGGAGTGGCACAAGTGGTGGTCGCGTGGACGGGGTGGGCGCTGGCGGGCGTCGGACTGGCCACCGTGGTACCGGTCATCTTCAGCGCGGTGGGCGCCGCCGGCGGGCCGGTGGGCAAGGCGCTGTCCCTGGTCACCGCCTTTGGATACTCGGGCTTGCTGATCGGGCCCGCGGTGCTGGGATTCGTGGCCGAGGCCTCTTCCCTGCCGGTGGCGCTGGTGATCCCGGCAGTGCTGGCAGCGGTGGTAGCCCTGGCCGGCAGCCCCTCCATCCGAGCCCTCACCACCCGCCCCACCCCCGACCCCGTCCCCGCCCACGACTAGCTGTACTGCTGTGGGGACGTGGCGCTCGGCCGGCCGGGCCCGGCACGCGCTGCGCCGGTCCCGTC
>NZ_JBHYJD010000063.1:0-57891 GCF_042740555.1 Nonomuraea sp. NPDC059007
GTGCGGCCACGTGAAGGGGGCGCCAGTCCGCGTACTCCCGCGCAGCTCCAGCACCTGGTGAGCGAGTCGCGGCGGCTGGGTCTCATCGAGGATGATGACCACGGCGTTCTCACCCGTGCCCTAGATGCGCCCACCGCATCCATCGAAGCGCTCGTCGTCGAGACCGACGACATCGTGGGCGTCCCCGCTGACGCCAGCCCACAGGACGTGATTGACGTGTCGGCTCATACCGGCCACACCCGCCTGCTCGTCTGGGATGAGGAGAATCCGCGCGGCGTCCTGCACGTTCGCGACGCCTACCTCGCCAGGTCGCGGGGCGCCGCCACCACCGCACGTCGCCTGGCTCATCCCGTGCCCACCGTCTCGCCAGACACGGTGATCTCCGAGGCGGTTACGGCGATGCGTACCGCACACAGCCAGATCGCCCTGGTCAGAAACAGCAACGGCGCCTTGCGCGGGCTGGTGACCCTGGATGACCTGCTCGCGAAACTTCTGGTGCAGGCGTAGCCGGTGCGGGGTCTCCGCCCTCCCTCTATGCGCGGAGACCCCGCCTCAGATCCCTACCTCATCACGCCGGTTCTCACCAGTCCTCGTCGCCTCCGCCTTCGTCGTCATCGAAGACCTCATCGACGATCTCGGCGGCGACGAAGCCACCGACCACGCCCGCGGCACCCGCCGCGACCACGGCGCCCATGCCCGGCCCTTCCCGGTGATGTTGGTGCTGATCGCCATGGCCGTGGCTGTAGCCACCATGCTCATACCCGCCGTGACCGTGTTCGCCGTGATGGTAGCCCTGGTGCCCGTATTGAGACAGGCTGTTCATCCAGCGGTCGATCTCGCTGGCCCAGTCGGTGTGCAGGGCCTGCTCGTGCGTGACGGTGAACCGCCCGACGGCATCCCCACCGCCGAACCGGCCGCTGCGCTTGTCGGCCTCGAGAATCACCTCCAGACCGCCCGGGTCGGCCACGAACGTCAGCTCGATCTCGCTGACCACGCCCGCGTGCTGTCCCGGCGGATAGAACTCGATCTCCTGATAGAACGGCAGCTCCTGCTGCACGCCGTGCAGGTGACCGACCTCCAGATCCGCCGACCGGAAGTGGAAACCGAGCTGCACGAGAGCCTGCAGAATCCGCGCCTGCGACGGCAGCGGCTCGACTGACACCGGGTCGAGGTCGCCCTTGTCCACTGCCTTGGCAATGGCCAGCTCAGTCCGCACACCGACCGCCATACCGGTCAGCCGTTGTCCGGCGATCTCGCTGATCGGTAGCTCCCACGGCAGGCTCACCTGAAAGCCGAGCGCCCGCTCTTCTCCCTGCCGCAGGGTGAAGGGCCCGGACACCGAAGTGCGGAAGAACTCACCCAGCCCCTCGCCCTCTCCCTCACTGTGCTCGAGCTCGACCCTGGCGACCAAGCCCAGGGTGATGTGCTCGATCTCGGCGTCAAAGTCGCCGCCCTTGAGCCGTACCTCACCGGTCAGCAGCCCACCCGGCTGCACCCTGGGCGTAGCCAGGACCGTATCCACGGTAGGGCCGCCGATGCCGAAGGCGCCGAGCATGCGTTTGAAGACCACGGTTTCCTCTCTCGGATCGTGTGACGGGGATGTCGTACCGCCCGTCAAACGATCGCCGACAGACCCCGGTTCCGCTCAGGTGACACGGCGCGGGAACTCCGGCGGCGTTTCATCCGTTGTCGCCCTGAACCTGAGCGATTCATGCGTTGGAGAACTGGAGCCGCGAGCCTCATGGAGGCCTGCAGTACCAAGCCGGGCCCGAGCCCGGCCATCTACTGCTTCGACTGCCGTCCCCGCACGGGCGGCCATCGCCACGCGCTGTCTCACGCTGCCGCAACCCGCTCGTCTCGTTCTCCTCAAGAAGACCCACTCCGTGGACGGCTATTGGTGGCAACTCGGCCTCGTCCTCGTCCTGATCGTGCTCAACGCCGCCTTCGCCGGTAGCGAGCTCGCCCTCATTTCTCTTCGCGAAGGCCAGCTACGCCGGCTGGAGCAGCAGAGCAACGGCGGACGCCTCCTCGCGCGGCTGGCACGCAACCCCAACCAGTTCCTGGCCACGATCCAGATCGGCATCACTCTGGCCGGATTCCTCGCCTCGGCCACCGCCGCGGTCGCTCTGGCCGAACCGCTGGTGCCGCTGCTCGGCTTCCTGGGCGGCGCCGCGGGACCAGTCTCGATCGTGCTGGTCACCCTGGTGCTGACCTTCCTGACCCTCGTCCTGGGGGAGCTGGCGCCCAAACGAGTCGCGATGCAACGAGCCGAGACCTGGGCCCTGCTCGTAGCCCGCCCCCTCAGCATCCTCGCCACTATCTCCCGGCCCGCGGTCTGGGCACTCGGCAAGTCAACCGATATGGTCGTCCGCCTTGCGGGCGCCGACCCCGACCTCCACCGCGAGGAGATGGGCCCCGAAGAGATCCGCGACCTCGTCACCAACCACCAGGGCTTCACACCGGAACAGCGGATGATCATCTCCGGCGCGGTCGAGATCACCGAACGCGTGCTCCGGGAGGTGATACTCCCCCGCCGCGAAGTCTTCACCCTCAAAGCCGACACCCCAGCCCGTGAGGCCAGCCGCCTGCTGGCGACCTCCGGCCACTCCCGCGCTCCGGTGATCAGAAACAACACGCTGGACGACACCGTGGGCATCGTCAACCACCGCGACCTCCTCGCCGACAACACCACCGCCGCCGACGTGGCACGCCCCGCCCTGCTGCTACCCGACAGCCTTCGCGTCTCCGACGCACTGCGCCGATTCAAGACCGAACGCGAGCAGTTCGCCCTCGTCATCGACGAGCACGGTGTCGCCGACGGCATCGTCACCCTGGAAGACCTCCTTGAAGAGATCGTGGGCGAGATCTACGACGAGACCGACCAAGACATCCAAGACGTCCGCCACGAGCCCGATGGCACCATGCTGCTACCGGGCAGCTTCCCCCTGCACGACCTCTCCGATCTCAACGTCCACTTGGAGCGACGTGCCGACGGCGACTTCACGACCGTTGCCGGCCTCCTCCTGGCAGAGCTCGGTCGCGTCCCCGAGGCGCCGGGCGCATCGGTGATGCTGGAAGGCTGGCACCTGGAGATCACCGCCATGGACCGCCACGCAATCACAGAAGTCCGCATCAGCGCAGGCCCCCACCTGTCGGTACCCGGCCTGACCCCGTAACCCCTCCTGTTGCTCCTTCAGGATCAGGTTCACCTGGAGCAAGACAGCGGCTGGCTCGGCTTTCAGTTCGACCAGGTGCTGCAACCTCGTCGCCGAGGCTGTCCACCACGATCAGATGCAGGTGCTCGCGGCTGACGCTGAGAGCAGCAAGAACGCCTGAGCGAAGCCCCGGCCACCACGACGCGCCGTCGCCTTCAACCGCTAGATATCCACGGCCGCCCTCGACAAATCCAGATAGTCGAGAGCGGCCGTATGCTTTTTGCCCTGTGACGAGCACGCGACGCGCCACGATCCTCCCCCAGGCTCACCGCGCGCACGTCTCAACATCGAGTGTGAGTGACGTCGGTGGTTGTCGCGGGCTGACCGCCATGAGTGCTGTCGCCCGGGGTCAACGACGGCCACGGCCCGAATCGCAGGCCGGGGCCGCAAGTACCGACTTTCAGCGCGGACGGGCGCTGCTCAGAATTTGCCGAATGACCAAGTCGCGGGACTGTAGGGCTTATGGTCGGCGAAGAACTCCAGCGCGGTGATCTGCGCCGCCTCGACAGGGATCGGGGCAGCCGGTCTCTGGTCGAGCTGGCGGAGCGCCTGCTTGTCGGCTCCGAGCGCCTGCAGGACGGTCCGGTACTCCTGGGCAGTGAGCTTGCCGTCGCCGTCCCTGTCGGCGGCGGAGACGAGCGCCCGTATCCAGGGCTGGGCCGCCCGCTGGAAGCAGGCGACGGCCTCGAAGAACTCTTCCTGACGGATCTCGCCGTCGCGGTCGCCGTCGGCGTCTGCGGCCACCTGGCTCCAGAACGTGCCAGCCGCGTCGCTGAGGGCCTTGCCCTGAGCTGAGGTCGCCGCCACCCCAAAGGCGCCCAGCGCACGGCCGGTCACCATGTCGACGTCGGCGCGGGTGATCACACCGTCTTTGTCGTGGTCGAAGCTGGCGAGTCGTGACTGTACCTTGCGCTGGAAGAATTCCTTGTCCATGACGGGCCTTTCTGAGCTGCTTGGATGTTGCGCTACCGGGCCTGCCCGCCGCGGGGTAAAGCAACGCCCCTACTCAGGAACAGGGCCTACTTGCGGAGATGAGCCCGTGCTTGAGGCCTTTCAGGGTGGTCAAGGAGGGGTGCAACCCGGGCGCATGGCGAGAGGAACATCGCAACACTCATCGGCAAGCACACGCCGAACCGGCAACCGCCATTCTCTGCTCGCCGAACGTGCGACCCGAGGTTCTCCTCAGCACCAGATCTGGGGCAGGCCGGATCTCAATCTGCCGTCGCCCGCCCGGCAGGCAGGCGAGCCCCCGGCCCCCGCGCCCGTCTCAAGCGTCACGCGTACGCACTACAGGCGACTTGGTGATGGCCAGCCGTTCAAGCAGGCCTACCGCGAGGGCGGGGCTGTCATGGCGGGCGAAGTCGGCCTGTACCCGGGCGGCGTTCGTCCGGTAGACCGGATCGGCGAGCACCGACGTCACCGCGCTCCGGAGCTGCGCAGGGTCCGGCGGTACGGTGTCCAGGACGATGCCCACCTTCGCCCAGGCGATCCGGGCACATACCTCCGGCTTGTCCTGGGTACGGCCGGAGGCCACCATCGGCACACCGTAGGCCAGCGCGGTGGACACGGCGCCGAAGCCGGCGTTGGTCACGAAGACATCCACTTCGGGCAGCAGCACCTCGTGCGGCAGCCATCGCGCCACGCGGACGTTGTCTGGCAGGGGCCCGAGCAGTGAGGGGTCGGGCGTGGTCACGACGAGCAGGACGTCGGTACCCCCGAGGGCGTGGATCGCCGGCTCGACGAGTTGCTCGGTATCGGTGGTGATCGTGCCTTGGCTGACGTGCACCACCCGGTCCGTCGCCGACAGCTCGGGCCACCACAACGGCGGCGTGAAGTCTTTGGGCGGGGGCGGTACCAGAGGACCGATCAGGTGAATCTGCGGTGGTAGCGACCGTCGCGGGTATTCGAAGGCGTGCGTGGTCCTGGCCAGCTGCAGGTAGGGCGAGATGGGAAGGTCGAGCACCGTCTTGCCGCGAGGTAGCGGCCGTAGCCCGAGCTGGGAACGGACCTGGTTGAAAGCCGCCGTCAGGGGGCGGAGCAGGAGGTGCTTGGCGAACCCGTTCAGGGAGCGGTCACGTAGCCGTCCGATCGTCGTCGTGGCCGGCGGTCGGCCCGCGCCCCAGGGAGGGTCGTCCGGACAGACCATGCTGAGCGGGGTGTGGCCGGTGCCGTTCGCCCAGACCGGACCGCCCAGTTCGTGCATGAGCAGGGCGCCGAGGCTGCACGCGTCCACGACCAGCACGTCCGCCGGGCACGTGTCGAGAATTGCCTGGTAGTCCCGGACCTGGCCCATGGCCCGATCCACCAGGAAGCGCCGTAGCTGGCCGTTGACCGCGGCCAGCCAGCGCTCGCCACCGGGCGGCTCGGGCGGTAGTTCCTCCAGGGTCGGGGTGTGGACGAACGGTGTGAAGCGCGCACCCGACGCCTCCACCAGATCCTTGCGCTCTTTGCTCGTGTGCCACCAGACCTCGTGCCCACGGTCGACGAGCCTGGCCGCGACCGGCAGCAGCGGACGAAGGTGCCCCATTGAGGGCATCGTGCTGAGCAGGAAACACGCCATGGGAACTCCTCGTTGCCCGGAAGGGATTCCAGTTGCTCCCCGGCTCTTCGAGGATCGGTGGTCGATCTATCAAGCGAGCCTTGACTTTGGGTTGATAGCTTCAGTTGCATCTTGGCTGATACGTCTGCGCAGTCACCATGTGACGGGCAGCTGCACCAGGCGACGCGCAGCCGGTCCGGTCTTCCAGGCGAGCTCCTTCCACGGAACGGCCAGCTCGAGACGGGGAAGCCGCCGGGCCAGGGAGCCGAGAGCAACCTGGAGTTCCACACGAGCGAGGGGTGCGCCGAGACAATGATGGGCGCCGTAGCCGAAGGCCATGTGCGGATTGGCCGCACGCGTGAGGACCACGTGGTGAGGCTGGTCGAACGTCGCGGGATCGTGGTTGGCGGCAGGGATCGCCGCGATGACGGCCTCTCCCTTGCGAATGGTGACGCCCGCGAGGGTCGTGTCCCCTACCGCGACACGCAGCTGGCTGCCGGTGAGGCCGAAAGGGTTGAAGCGGAGCAGTTCCTCGACGGCCGGCGTGATCGCGTCGGGCCGCGTGCTGAGGAAGCCGATCCCGTTCGGGTGACACAGGAGAACGAGGATCGCGCTGGCCAGCGATCCCGCCGTACTCTCATGACCCACTGCTATGAGGATGCAACCGAGGCTCAGGAGTTCTTCTTCCGAGAGCTTGTCCGCCTCGTCCCTCGCCGCTACGAGGGCGCTGAGCAGGTCGTCGTCCGGCTGGCGGCGCTTTCGCGCGATGAGCGCGGCCATGTAGGCGACCAGCTCGCTTCGCGCCAAGGCCACTTCGTCCCTGCTATGCGCGGTCAGGCTGAACATGACGTCGGTCCATCCGTGAACCATGTCGCCGTCCTCACGTGGCACGCCGAGAAGCTCGAAGATGACGCTGATCGGGAGCTGCAGCGTGAATCCCGAGATCAGATCGGCCGGAGGTCCGGCGTCGAGCAGCCGGGTAAGAAGGTCTTCGACGATCTCGTGGACCCGCGGACGCAGGCGCTCCACTTGACGGACCGTGAAGGCCTTGGACACCAGCCTGCGCAGCCGGGTGTGCCCGGGAGGATCCATGCCCAGGATCGTGTCGGCGCCAGGGGTGGTGTTGCCCATGCGCGGCGCGTCCGGCGTCTCGGCCGCCGCCCGGCTGAACCGCGGATCCCCAAGCACGGCGCGCACGTCGTCGTATCGCGTGACCAGCCACGCCTTGTCGCCGGTGGGCAGAGTCACCTGAGCCACCGGCTCCTCCTGCCTCAGGTGGCTGAATTCAGCGGGCAGCCCGAGTCCCTCCGAGGGCGTGGAGAAGGGGAAGTAGAGCTCCGTTCGCTGATCCGACATGGCACGCTCCTTGCCGCATTGGCGGACTAAACCGATGGATACCCTTCAACCATCCGATCGGTGATACATCGCGAAATTCTGGTCAACCTCTAGATTCTAGGGAGAATGATCAGACAACCATCGAAAAAGGGAAAACCGACGGTCAGGAGCATCCGCCCTTTTCAGTGCCCCACGAGGATGCGGGCTCGCGATCGGCGGCGGCGTTGGCCATGACCTGCTGCTTGGTCATGCCCATGAAGTGCATGATGGTCTCGTGGTTCGTGGAGCGCACCGCGCTGTCGGACCCGGTCCGGTAGTAGAGGTCGAGGAGCATGCCCTTCGGCTCCAGCTCCGGCTGCTCGCCGGCGCGGAGCCGGGCGATGATCTCCGGGACGTCGTACGCGAGGTACACGCCCTCCCTCACGTAGTACTCCTCGCCCCGTACCTCCACCACCGGCAGGTCGTCGGGCAGCGCGCCGTCCGGTCCGAGGCAGACGGGCTGGGTCAGCAGGTCGAAGCCGAAGACCTCGTCCAGCACGGGCGTGACCGGCTCGTCGAGTAAGGGCCGGACGGACTCCCGCCACCAGCGTCCCAGCATGCGCTTGGACTCGGGCTCGGCGTAGAAGTGGGTGATCGCGCCGACCAGGTCACCGGTACCGGCGATGGCGCTTTGCATCGCGGTGCGGAGCGGCTCGGCCGCGGGGTCGGCGGTGCGCTCGATCCAGACTCCGAGGTTGCGTAGCGCCTGGGATTGCGTGACACCGGCGAGTTCGCGGAGACCGGCCCAGGTGAAGCGCAGGACCGCCATTTCCGCCACCACACGGGCCCAGAACAGAAAGCGTTGCATCTGCTGGTTCTCCAGCAGGGTGACGGTGTTGTTGCTGAGGACGTACTCGAAGTCGTCGGTGTCGCCGCGGACGGAGATGATCCCGTAGTCGGCCCGTTTGTCGGTGTAGTCCGTGTTGGGAAGCAGCAGCATGGGGTAGCAGGCGATCCTTGACACTCGCCTGGCCAGCTTGTCGTAGCCGTCCATGAACGACTGGACCGTTTCTCCGGGCGCTCCCCAGATGAGCTCCGCGTAGCAGTCGAGGCCCTCCTTCGTGAGCCACTCGGAGAGGTCTTCCCACTCGTTTACCTTCATGTTCCGGCGATTCATCAATCCCAGGGTCTCGCCGTCCAGTGTCTGCAGGGCCAGGGTGAACGAGCTGCGCATCCCGACCTGCTTCATCTTCCTGACGATGCTGTAGAAGGTCTTTGACTTGTTCTTGGCCCACGAGGTCTCCAGCGCGCGGGGGAACCCGTACTGCTCACGCACCTCGATGAGGTCGTCGACGAAGTCGACGTCACCGGGAAGCAGTCCGAAGTTCGCATCGCACAGCACGATCGTGTGTACCTGGAGCTTGCCGAAGAACTCTAGTTCGGCCCGCAACCGGTCCCTGGAGAAGGCGCGGACCTTCTGCCCGACCGCGCCGCCCCAATAGCAGAAGGCGCACTTGTACGGGCACCCACGATTGGTTTCCATCAGGGCCACGTCATAGCGGAAGTTGCCCTGGTCATCGAGCATCTCGATGGCCCCGGTGAGGAAGGGCGAGGGAATCTCGTCCAGGTTCTCGATGCGGGGCCGGGCGGGGGTGGTGTGGACGATCCCGTCGTTTCCCCGGAAGGACAGGCCGGGGATGTGTCCGAGATCATGACGTGAGAAGCCGTCGAGGTGGGCGTGGAGGATGTCACGAAAGGTGAACTCCCCTTCCCCGTTGACGACCACGTCGACCTCCGGGTACAGGCGGAAGGCACGTTCGCTCTGCTCGGCGACGTGCGTCCCCCCGAAGACCACCCACCCATCGGGGTTGAGCTGCTTGAACGTCTCAGCGAGTGCGCCGAAGGCCCGATAGTTCCAGCCCAGGACAGAGAATCCCATGACATCCGGGATCAGCCCCTCGAAGAGCCGGTTGGCCATGGCGGACAGTCCAGTGCCGCCGCGGAAGTTGTGGATGTCGACCTGCGCCGCGCGGCGCACGCGTTCATCGGCCAGCGCGGTCGCCTTGATGTAGCCGGACGCCAGCGGCATCGACTCCAGAGGCATGTCCCAGATGCCCTGTTGCACGAGGTGCACCAGACACTTGTCGTCGCGCGCCATCGCCGCCCCCTCTCCATGAAGGCCGTGTTCGGGGAGCGTGTGGGGTGTGCCTTGAGTTCCGGTGGGACGTCGCTCGATTACGCGACGACGGTCGTCGATCGGGCTCGACCCGGCTTCCACTCCACGTTGAGACGGGATCGGCACCCCTTTAGAAGCCCGCCAACAATCTACTTTCCGGACAATTTGAGGAAAAAACATGACATAGAGCGGCTTTACGGTGCCTCCATTAACAACCTCCCCGGGTCATTTCTCCGGGCAATCTCCGGGACATCCCCGATATGAGGCGTGAGGACAACAAGCGAGGGTAGACGATGGCATTGACAACCTCGGGAAAGTGCAGAAATGAGCGACTTGACAGCACGGAAAGGAAACACCCCCTCCCGTGTGACGGGGAAACGATCCCGTCAGGTGCGGGGCCTGCTCATCTTCTACGCGGGATTCAGCGCCGCCGCCTTCGCCGCGCCGCCGATCTTCCCGCCAACCTTCCCTCAGTGGAAGGACCCGATGTGGGTCCTTACGGGCCTGCTGTGCCTCATCCTCCTGGCGGCGCAAACCCGGTGGTTCAGCCTGTCGCGCCCGATCACCATCGCGATCGGATGGGTCCTCACCTGCGTCGCCGTCATCCAGGCCTTCGTGATCGGCGACATCCTCGGCATGCTCGCGGCGATGATCGCGGTCGCCATACTCGCGCTCCTGACCGGGCAGGTGAAACCCCCGTCGCGCAAGGCTCTGCTGGTCACGCATGATGCCATCTCAGGAAGCTGGCTGGGGATCGGCCTGGTCATGCTGACGCTCGCGCTGATCGGCGCCAATACCAACGACGCCGCCGTCGCGATGGTCGTCTACGACCTTCTCAAGCTCTTCGACACCACGATCCTGCCCTGGGCCAGCATCGGGACGATCATCTCAGGGATCGGAGTCAGCCTGACCACGAAATGGGCGCTCTTCCAGTATCACTGGGTTGTGACGAAGCTAATCCTCGCCCTGGCCGTCCTCTTCGCCGCGTTCTCCTTCATCCACAACGCCGTGGTCTCCGCCGCCGAAGCTGCCGGGGCGGTCGTCAAGGCAGGAGGCGGCACCGTGGACGTTGGTGCCGCCAGCGGGATGATGATCGGCGGCTTCGGCTTCGGCGTCGTGTGCATCACCATCGCCACCGTGCTCTCGGTCTACAAGCCGTGGGGACGCAACAGATGGGGCGAGGCCGCGCGGCTGCGGTCACCAGAGGACCGGCAGGCGCGCCGGAGGACGCCCGTCGGCTGAGCCCAGCCACTCCGCGGGTACGGCAAGCCGGGGCGCACCTGGCAGCCCCTTCGACAGGGTCTCCAATGCCACCTCGACGTGCAGGCGGACCAGCGGCTCCGAGAAGGACTCGGCCAGCGAGACTATCGCCGCGGGGTCCGCGCCGAGCTCCGGCCAGCGCTCCGGCTGGCGTACCAGGGAGAACAGGACGCCGGCCAGCGCCGTGGCAATGCGGGACGTGGCGGTGACCAGGGTGATCGCCACGTCCCCCTGAGTCGGGACCAGTCCCGCGGCCTCCGCGGTGCGGCCGGTGACGGCCAGGGCATAGAGCCGGTCGGCGTCCTCCGGCGGCACGCCGAGCACCGCGAAGGCCGTGTGCACCGGTAACGGAAGCGCGAAGCAGGACACCAGGTCCACCGGTCTCGGCGCGACGCTCACCAGGTGCAACAGGTCCCCCGCCAGTTGTGTGACCCGGGGCCGCAGTTCCTCCGGGCGCAGCGCCGTCGAGATCGCGTTCATGAGTCCCCCTTCCTCATCCGGTCGAGCTGCTCCGCAGCGATCTGCAGCGCTTTCAGTTGGTCGCCGAGTGTGCGGGCGAACGCGGAGACGGCCAGGACGGTGGTACCCGCGCGGGCGAACGCCCGCATCCGCTCGGCGACGCGCCCGGGGCTCCCCAGCAGCGAGGTCTCGTCGACGAACTCCAGCGGGACAGCGGACGCGGCGCCCTCGTGATCCCCTGTTCGGTACCGGTCCTGGATCTTCTCGGCCGCCTCGCCGTACCCCATGCGCTCCAAGAGCGAGAAGTAGACGTTCACCTCCCGCTCGCCAAGGCTGACGAACCGGGCCACGTGAGCGGCGATCGGCCGGGCCGCCTCACGCGGATCGTGGTGTACCGACAGCGGCACCGACGGGATGACCTCGAACCGGCCCGACTCGCGGCTCGCCCGGCGCCGGCCAGCGTGCACGTGCGTGAGCGCCTTCGCGATCGCGTCGGGCGTGCAGAAGACGCCGATCCACCCGTCGGCGATCTCGCCCGCGAGTTCGAGATTGCGCGACCCCACCGCCGCCAGGTAGATCGGGATGGACTTGGAGAGTCCCGGCACGAGCAGACGGAACGGCTCGCCGCGTACCGGCCGCAGCGGCAGCCTGAAATGCTCACCGCGATAGGTGACCTGCTCCCGGCTCAGCGCGGCTCGGACGATCTCGACGTACTCCCGGGTTCTCCTCAGCGGCCGGTCGTACGGCAGGCCGTGCCAGCCCTCGGTTACGTAGGCGTTCGACACGCCTAGCCCCAGGTGGAAGCGTCCGTTGGAAAGGCGGTCCAGCGTCGCCGTCGTCATGGCGGTCATCACCGGCGTTCGAGCGGCGATCTGGAAGACACCGGACGCGAGCTTGATCGTCGTGGTTCGCGCGGCAAGATTCCCCAGCACGCTGGCGGCGTCGGAGTTGAAGCCCTCGGGCACCAGCGCCAGTTCATAGCCGAGTTCTTCGGCACGCCGGGCGAGATCGGCGGCGCCCGCCGGACCGAGATTGATGCCGAGTCTCATGTACGCAGGCTGCGGGGCGGCTTTCGAAGCGCACGCCAGTACCGCTGGAGAACCGCTGAACGAGGTGGGCATCGGTCATCCAGAGCCCCTCCAGTCCGGGCGCATACGTTGACGGCCGATATGCCCAGGCCTTCACGGAAAGGGGTTCGACAGTGACGGTGTACGACGAGGACACCCCCGTTCTGATCGTCGGCGGAGCCGTGGTCGGCCTGTCCGCCGCGCTCTTCCTGGCCCACCACGGGGTGTGCGCGCTCCTGGTCGACAAGCATCCGAGCACCCTGCGGCATCCTCGCTGCCGTGCCATCAACCCGCGTACGGTCGAGATCTACCGGCAGGCCGGGCTGGAGGAACGTATTTTCGCCGCTCGCTCCCTGACCTCGGACATGACAACGAAGCTGCTTCTGGCCGCCGAGACAGTGGCAGGCCCGGAGAAGCTGCTGGCCCCCATGACCGATCTCATGCCGGCGCTGCCCGAAAACCTCACGCCGTGCACGTGGTGCTCGATCGACCAGGACAAGCTCGAAGAGGTCATCCGCGCGCGTGCCGAGGAATTGGGCGCGGATCTGAGGTACTCCACCGAGCTCGTCTCGTTCGAGCAGGACCAGGACGGCGTCACAGCGCTTTGCCGTGGCCCGCAGGGCGAGTACCGGATTCGGTCGCGCTACCTGATCGCCGCCGACGGCCACCGCAGCCCGGTCCGCGAAGCGCTCACGGTTGGGCTGAACGGTCCCGGCACGCTCGGGAGCAGCGCCAGCTTCGTCTTCAAGGCGGACCTGGGCGGGCCATTGCGCGGGCGCGACGTGGGGCTGTGCTACCTGGACCGGCCCCGGCCAGGCACGTTCATAACCCCGCTGGATGATTCCCGCTGGGTCTTCTACACCCCGTACAGCCCGCAGGACGGTGAGCGGATCGAGGACTTCGACGACGAACGCTGCCGGGAGACGGTGCGTGAGGCGATCGGCGTTCCCCATCTCGATCTGGAGCTGGAGCCTCAGCTGGTCGACGGCACGAAGGTCCTGGGCTTCGAGGTAGCCGCGCAGGTGGTCGAGCAGATGTCCGTCGGCAGGGTCTTCCTGGCCGGGGACGCCGCGCACGCGATGCCACCGAGTGGCGCGCTGGGCGCCAGCACGGGTGTACAGGACGCGCACAACCTCGCGTGGAAGCTCGCCGCTGTGCTCGACGGCAGCGCGGGTCCGTCACTGCTTGGCACCTACGACCAAGAACGCCGGCCGGTGGCGCAGCTCACTGTCGAGCGTGCCATGGCCGAGTCCAGCCGTCGCAAGGGTCCCAGTTCCGACGACGGCGCGGAGTATTCCCGGGTCGTGATGGGCTATCGCTACGATTCCGCAGCGATCATCGCCGATGAACAGGTGTCCGGTCTCCGGGCGCCGCACGTGCCCCTTGGTGACGGTGGTTCCACCGTCGACCTGCTCGGCTCCCGGATCGTCCTCCTCACCGGCGACCAAGGCGAGTCCTGGACGGAGATCGCCCAGGACGTCGCCAAGCGCCTGGAGGTGAAGATCGAGGTTCAGCGGGTGTCCGGGGTGTCGTGGACCTCGTCCTATCAGGTCGGCCCGCAAGGGGCGGTCCTGGTCCGTCCCGACGGGTTCGTAGCCTGGCGGTGCGCCTCCATGCCCGAAGACGCGGATGGAGCTCTGGAAGGGATCCTTCGGCGGCTGCTCGGCAAAGACGCCGGCTGAAGATCTCAGTGCCCGCCCGAAACGGCCACGACGCTTCCGGTGACGTGGCCGTTGGCGGCGGAGGCGAGAAAGACGACCACGTTCGCGACCTCCTGCGGAGTGGAGTAGCGCTTGGGCGCGTGCGCTTCGTTGAGCACCCTCTTGGCCTCCTCCGGCGACACGCTCGCGACGAGCTTCCTGAGATCCGGCGGCAGTCTGGGCAGCAAGCCCTCTGTGACGGTCGCGCCGGGCGCGACGACGTTCACCAAGACGTGATCGCCGATCAGCTCGGTGGCCAGTGTGCGACCGAGGCCGTGCAGCGCGGCCTTGCTGGCGAGGTAGGCCTCCTCGCCCGGCATGCCCCGATCGACGAGGCGGGCGGACATGAGCACGATCCGACCCCAGTGCCGCCGCTTCATGCCGGGGATCACGGCCTGAGTCAGGTGGAAGGCCCCTTCGACCTCGGTCCGGAGCTGCGCCCGCCACTGCCCCGCCGGGATGTCCTCGAACGGAACGGTCTTCGGCCGCGGCCCGCCGGCGGGTGAGGCACTGGCGACCAGCACGTCCACTCCTCCCCACGTCTCCTCCACGGTACGGACCGCAGCGTGGACGGAGTCGGCTTCCGCGAGGTCGAGGGGCAGGGTGAAAGCCTCTCCCCCACGTCGGCCGATCTCCATCACGACCTTCTCCGCACCCGCCCGGTTACGGTGGAAGGTGAGCGCCACCCGGGCGCCCTCCTCGGCGAAGGTACGCGCCATCGTGCTTCCCAGCGCGCTGCTCCCGCCTGTCACCAGGACGGCCTTGCCGCTCAGCCCGAGTTCCATGAGGCCTCGATCAGGCGAAGCGGCGTGGTGGTCTTCGTGATTCCGCGCAATCGCCAGCCCGCGCGCTCGAACAGCTCGCGGAAATCACCTTCTCCGCGCTCGCGGCCCTCCATGACCAGCAGCATGTGAACGTCCATGAGCCCGTCATAGGGGAATTCGGGTGGATCGGAGATGAGCTGTTCGATCACGATCAGGCGGCTGCCGGGTCCGGCCGCGTCCGCGCAGTTCCGCAGTGCCCGTACGCAGGTGTCGTCGTCCCACATGTGCAGGACCTGGCGGATGAGGTACAGATCCGCGGCGGGCACCGAGCGCATGATGTCACCGGGCACCAGGCGGCAGCGCTCGGCCAGCGGACCGGTCTTCAAGGGCTGGTCGGCTGACTTCAACGTGAGTTCGGTGTCGAAGAGGATTCCGTGCAGCGACGCGTGCCGTTCGAGAAGAGAGCGCATGAGGGTCCCGTGGCCACCGCCGATGTCGGCGACCAGGTCGACGCCGGCGACGTCGATCGCGTCGACGAGAGCGGGGTTCATCGCCTCCACCTGAGCCGCGTATCCGTGCATCAGGTGATATCCGGCCTGCTGATCGTCCTGCGCGCAGTACTCCATCAGGTTCTTGCCGAACTGCGTGCGGAAAGCGGACTGCCCGGTCCTTACGGTCTCGGCGAGCTTGGACCAGACGACCGGCCCCCAGTCGGCGGCGATGAGGATGATGTCCCGAATCTGGATGGGGGCGTCGGAGCGGAGCGCTCTCGATGCCTCGGTGTGCTCGAAGCTCCTCGGGCCGGCGTAACGGAAGATGCCGTAGCCGGCCAGCGCCCGCATCATCCGGAACAGCGCGTCAGGATCGGCGCTGAGGCGCTTGGCGAGTTCGCCGATCTCGACCGGTTCGTCGCCAACGGCCTCGGCCACGTCGAGCCTGGCGGCGGCCTGGACCAGGCTGCTGCCCCACATTCCCCAGGCGAGCTCCATGACCGACTGGGCGGGGGGCGCGCCGAGCACGGGGAAGCCCTGGTTGTTCATGGTCGCACCGCCTCGATCACGCGGGCGGGTACGCGTTCGAATCCCTGCAGCGGTCGCTCGGCGATCCGCGTGTAGCCGGCGTCGGCAAGCAGGGCGATGAGCTCGTCGGTGGTCCGGACGCGGCCACCGCTGAGCACCATGCATTCCACGTCCATGGCGTGGACGAAGGACGGCTCGGAGGTCATGACCCAGTCGACGACCAGCAGGGAACTGCCCGGGGCCGCGGCCTTGTAGCAGTTTTCCAGCAGCCTGGCGGCCCGGTCGTCGTCAAGGTCGAGCAGGATGTGCTTGAGCAGGTAGAGGTCGCAGTCGGCGGGAACCGTGTCCAGGAAGTCCCCGGAGACGAACTCGACTCGCTCTGTGGACTCCATCAGCTCCCGAGCGTGGATGATCGCACCCGGCAGGTCGAGCAGGATTCCCCGTGCCTTCGGGGCCGCACGCAGCGCGCGGGCGAGCAGGGTGCCCGGGCTGCCGCCGATGTCGGCGATGGTGACGAATCTGGAGAAGTCATACGAGGCCGCGATCCCATCGGCCATCTCCACGCTCATCATGTGCAGGCCTTCCGCGTGCGACCTGGCCTCCTCCGGATGCTCCTCGTAGTACTGCCAGTGCTCCAGGCCCCACTTCTCCCGCGAGGTCGGCTCACCGGTCCTGAGCACCGCGGGGACGTCTTCCCAGCAACGGGTCATGCCGGGGCCGTTGACCGCGATCACGAATCCGCGCAGCGAAGGGACATCCGAGCGGAGCAGGTGTCCCACCTCGGTGAGTGCGTAACCGCCGTTGTCCGTCTTCGTGACCAGCCCGTGCATCGCACATAGGCGCAGATAGCGGGCAAGGCTGGACTCGTGGGCGCCGGTGGCCCGAGCCACCTCCGCCACCGTCCGCGGCCCGTCGGCCAGATGGTCTGTGATCTTCATTTCCGCGAGGCCACGCATGATCAGCCCCAGAGACCATTGGTGGGGTCCGAGGCGTGTGAGAGCCTGAAGCGGCGAGAAACCCGACGACATGCCAGTGCACTCCCTCCGGTCGATGCTCAGGGTGAACCACACCTGGCCGGCCTGGAGGTCTGATCGAGGCTCGCTGATCACGTCTCACCAGGCGGACTCCACTGGCGCGTGACAGCGTCGCCCCACAGGCTCATGGGCGCTAGGGAGCAGCCATGAACGATGTCACCAGGGCACAGGCGGCCATCAAGGCCGATGACCTTCACAAACGCTACGGGGACGTGCTCGCGCTCGACGGGCTCAGCCTCGAGGTACCCGCCGGCACCTTGTTCGGCCTCGTGGGACCCAATGGGGCGGGCAAGTCCAGCACGGTCAACATTCTCACCACGCTTTCCCGTCCCGACAGGGGGTCGGCCAGCGTCGCGGGGATCGACGTGCTGCGCCGCCCCGACCAGGTACGCAGGGCGATCGGGTGTGTGACCCAGAAGGTGAGCGTGGATCCGCAGGCCACCGGCAGGGAGAATCTTCGCCTTCACGGCGGCCTGTACGGCATGCCGCGCCGGGACGCGGCCGCCAGAGCGAACGCCCTGCTTGAGCGCTTCGGGCTGGCCGAAGCCGCCGACCGGGTCACCCGCACCTATTCGGGCGGTATGCAGCGCAAGCTGGATGTCGCCATGGGCCTCATGCACCGGCCCCAGGTGCTGTTCCTCGACGAACCGACGACCGGCCTCGATCCGCAGGCGCGCGCAGAGCTGTGGAAGGAGATCTCCCGGCTGGCCGCCGAGGAGGGGATGAGCATCCTGCTGACCACGCACTACCTGGAAGAGGCCGACAAGCTGGCCGCCAGCCTGGCGATCGTCGATCGGGGCAGAGTGATCGCTCAGGGCAGCCCCGACAAGCTCAAGAGCGAGCTGAACGGCGATGCCGTCCAGGTGGAGCTGACCGACCCGTCGCTGGCCGCGCAGGCCGCCGAGGCGGTCAGGCGCGTGGAGGGCACGAGCGAGATCACTCCGGTGGGCCGCAGTCTGCGAGCACGCGTCGAGGACGGGGCGGCCGCCGTTCCACGGATCTTGGCCGCGCTGGAGGCCGAGAGGTTGGAGGCGCTCTCGGTGACGATCTCGCGCCCGTCGCTGGACGACGTCTATCTCAAGCACACGGGCCGGATGTTCGCGCAGGCCGAGGAGGAGGGCACGTCATGACCACGCTCGCCGTCCATTCCGGATATCTCACGATGAGGTCGATCCGCTGGCTGCTGCGCCAACCGTTCTACATCGCCGTCACGCTCGTGCAGCCGCTGGTCTGGCTCCTGCTGTTCGGCCAGCTCTTCGGCCGGGTGGTCGAGCTGCCCGGCTTCACCGGTGGAAACTACGCCGACTTTCTCGTCCCCGGCGTCGTCATCATGACCGCGCTCTTCGCCAGCGGATGGACCGGGGTTCACTTCATCGAGGACATGGAGCGCGGAATCCTCAACCGGATGCTGACCACCCCGGTCCGGCGCGGCGCCATGATCATCGGAACGCTGTCCTACCAGGCCGTGATCACGGTCGTGCAGTCCATCATCATCGTGGGCATCGGGTGGCTGATCGGAGCGCGCTACCCCAACGGCCCGGCGAGCATCCTCGTCACCATCCTCGCCGCACTGATCATGGCCGCCGCGTTCGGCTCCATGTCCATCGCCCTGGCTCTGGTCATACGCACGGTAGAAGCGGTGATCGGAGTCGCCCAGTTCCTGGTGCTCCCCCTGACGTTCCTGTCCTCGGCGATCATCGCGACCGAAGTCGCGCCCGTATGGATCCAGCGCGTGGCCGCGGTCAACCCCGTGGACTGGTCGGTCAGCGCTGCCCGTGAGGCCATGTCGGCCGCCATCCCCGACTGGGGGTACGCCTTCAGCCGCCTGGGATTCCTCTGCCTCGTGGCGCTGGCGCTCGGAGTGCTGGCCACCCTGGCCTTCCGCAGCTATCAGCGCACCGTCTAGCGACCGGCTCCACGCTGACTCGTCCGGTTCGTTCAGCGATCCTCCACCACCGGATGCCAGCGTGCGCCCCATGACCACCAAACCGTCCGCGTGGAGAGTGCCGACCATGACCCCGGACCAGCGCGAGGACCGCGCAGTCCCCTGCGATCCGGCGAGGTGAGACGAGATGTGCGGCATCACCGGCTGGGTGGACTTCGGCCGCGACCTTGCCCAGGAAAACGGGGCACTGACGAAAATGACCGAGACGCTGGCCTGCCGAGGACCGGACGACGCGGGGTACTGGGTATCCCGCCACGCGATCCTGGGTCACCGCAGGCTTGCCGTTATCGACATCGAGGGCGGCACACAACCCATGACCGTGGAGATGAACGGCCGGACGGTGGCCGTGATCATCTACAGCGGGGAGGTCTACAACTTCCGCGAGCTTCGGTCGGAACTGTCAAGCCGGGGACACCACTTCCGCACGCGCAGCGACACCGAGGTGGTCGTGCGGGCGTACGTGGAGTGGGGCCCGGCCTTCGCGGAGCGGCTGAACGGCATGTACGCCCTGGCCATCTGGGACGTCGAACGCGAGGAGCTCCTCCTTCTCCGCGACCGGATGGGCGTCAAGCCGCTCTACTACTACCCGCTCCCCGACGGGATCGTGTTCGGGTCGGAGCCGAAGGCCATACTCGCCCACCCCCAGGCCGATCGCACGGTGGACGCCAGCGGGCTGCGCGAGATCTTCGCCGGGGTGAAGGCGCCCGGCGCCGCCGTCCTGCGCGGCATGCCCGAACTCCGTCCCGGCCACATGCTGCGCGTCAGCAGGCGCGGACGGACCGACCATGCCTACTGGCGGCTGGAGTCCGCCGAACACGGTGACGACCTGCCCACCACGATCCGGACGATCTCCGAGCTGCTCCACGACATCGTCTCCCGCCAACTTGTCGCCGACGTCCCCCTGTGCATGCTCCTATCCGGCGGCCTGGACTCCTCCACCCTCACCACGCTGGCGGCCAGAGCAATCGGCGCCGGCGGACCGGTCCGCACATCGTCTGTGGACTTCGCCGACAACATCGACGACTTCCAGCCAGACCTGGTGCGTCCCACCCACGACACGCCCTACATCCACGAGGTAGTTGACCTGGTCGGCGCCGATCACCGTCACGTCGTACTCAACGCTGACGACATGACGCAGCGCGAGGTACGGCAGGCCGTCGTGCGCGCCATGGACTGGCCGGTGCTGATCGCCGGCCCCGGCAGCATGGACATCTCGCTGTATCTGCTGTTCAAGGCCATCCGGGAGCACGCCACCGTCGCCATCACCGGCGAGTCGGCCGACGAGTTGTTCGGTGGCTATCCGTGGTTCCACCACCCGGAGTACACCCGCCCCGGAACGCTGCCATGGAGCCTTGCCCACAACCTGGGCACACCCACCCTCTTCTCTCCCCTGCTGGAGCGCCTCGACGTCGCCTCCTACCAGGCCGAGCAGTACCTCGCCGCAGCTGCGGAGGTGCCGCGGCTACCGGGTGAGCAGGGCCGGGACAAGCACATGAGGGACTACACCCACTTCTTCCTGACTCGCTTCATGCGCACGCTCCTCGACCGCAAGGACCGGCTGAGCATGGCGGTCGGCCTGGAGGTACGCGTCCCCTTCTGCGACCACCGGCTCATGGAGTACGTGTTCAACGTGCCCTGGTCGATGAAGATCTCCGATGGACGCGAGAAGAGCCTGCTACGCGCGGTGGCACGGGACCTGGTCCCGCCGTCCGTCCTCGACCGGCCGAAGACCGGCTATCCGGTCACCAAGGACGCCGCCTACCTGCGCTTCGTCAGGGAAGAGTTCGGCAAGCTCCTGATCCGCGAGAGTGCCCCAGTGTTGCCGCTGCTCAACCCGGCGGTGGTCAAGACCGTGCGGCGCAATGCCGAAGCCGTTGACCGGCTCACCCCGATCGAGCTCGATCTGGCCCTTCATCTCAACGAATGGCTGGAGATGTACGACCTCAAGCTGGAGTTCTGAGTCACCAGGAAAGGATCGTGCCCCGATGCGTATTCTCTTCGTCACCTGGAACGTCGCGTCGCACTACTACCACCTGGTCCCGCTCGCGTGGGCCCTGCGGGCCTCCGGGCACGAGGTGTGCGTGGCGAGTGAGCCCTCCTTCGCCGAGGCCATCACCCAATCCGGGATGATCGCCGTGCCGGTGGGCTCGGGAGTTCCCGTCGAGGAGCTGATCGCCCGCAGCCGGCAGCGGGCCGCCGGACGGAACGAAGAGGACGCTGTCTCCGGGCAGGGCTGGAGCGACGACTGGAAGGCGGCGGCGGCGAGGGCGTTCGGCATGTTCACCGAATGGGCGGACACCGTGCTCGATGACCTGATCGAGTTCGCCCGCTCCTGGCGCCCGGATCTCGTCGTCTACGAGCCCGCCTGTTTCGCGGGACCGCTCGTGGCCGAGGCGATCGGAGTACCGTCCGCGCGTCACCTGTTGGGGGTGGACACCACCGGGATGGCGGCGCCCATCATGCCGGACCTGCTCGCTCCGCTTGCCGAGCGCCTCGGCGTCCAGACGTCAGCGGGGCTCGGGACCGTCACGATCGACAACTGCCCGCCGAGCATGCAGATACCGGCCGACGTAAAGCGCCTCGTGACGAGGTACATCCCGTACAACGGCTCCGGGATCATCCCGGACTGGTCGCGTGATCGTGACGCCCTTCCCCGGTTCCTGGTGACATGGGGCTTCTCCGCCTCCTCGCGCGGTCGCTCATTCCTGCTGCCGAGCATCCTGGAGGCGCTGCGTGACCTGCCCGTGGAGGTCATGGTGACCGTCTCGGCCGACGACCGCGACCGGCTGGCCACCGTGCCGGACAACGTACGCGTCGTCGAGGCCCTTCCTCTGCACCTCATCCTGCCTACCTGTGATGCCCTCATCCACCAGGGCGGCATGGGCGGGATCCTGACCGCTCTGCGGCACGGTGTCCCGCAGATCATCTTCCCCGAGATGGCCGACGAGATGATCGAGGCCCGCCAGCTGGAGCCCACCGGAGCCGCGATCGTCGTCCCTCGCCAGGACGCCGACGCCGCCAAGCTGGGCGAACTGGCGCGGAGCCTGCTGGAGGACGCGGCCTACCGCGAGGCGGCGGGCCGGATCCGGGACGAAATGCTGGCGCAGACGCCGCCGGCGCAGCTGGTCCCTGCGCTGGAGCGGCTGGCGAGCCCGTCATGATCCCCCTGTTCAAGGTGGCGATGTCCGAGTCCGCGCAGGCTGCGGTCTCGGACGTCCTGGCCAGCGGATTCATCGGTCAGGGCGCGAAGGTCGAGGCGTTCGAGAAGGCGCTGCGGGCCCGGCTTGGCACCCCGTTCGTGTCCACCGTCAACAGCGCGACGTCCGGGCTGACACTGGCTTTGCGACTGGCACTCGGCGACTCGCGCCCGGGGGACGGGGAGGTGCTGAGCACGCCGCTGACGTTCGTGGCGTCCAACTGGGCGATCCTCGCCAATGGGCTGCGGATCCGGTGGGTGGACGTCGACCCGGCCACCCTCAACATCGACCTGGACGACCTGGCTCGCAAGATCTCCCCCGCGACCAGAGCGGTCGTGGTGGTCCACTGGGCGGGATATCCCGTCGATCTGAACAAGCTGCGGGCCGTACTCGATCGCGCCGAGAAGATCCACGGCCACCGGCCGGCGGTCATTGAGGACTGCGCGCAAGCATGGGGCGCCACCTTCGACGGCAAGCCGTTGGGCAACCACGGCAACACGGCGGTCTACAGCTTTCAGGCCGTCAAACACCTGACCTGCGGGGATGGCGGTCTGATCGTCATGCCCGACCAGGCCGAGCACCGCCGGGCCCGGCTGCTGCGATGGTTCGGCTACGACCGCGACGAAGGCGCCGCGCCCCGCGGCGACCAGGACATCGCCGTATGGGGCTACAAGTTCCACATGAACGACATCAGCGCCGCCATCGGCCTGGCCAACTTGGACCTCGCCGAGGAGATCGTCCGCAAGCACCGGGAGAACGCCCGCCGGCTCGACATGGAGCTGGCCGGGGTTCCGGGGCTGGAGCTGACGGAGCGGGCGGCCGATCGCAAGCCGTCCTTCTGGGTGTACCCGGTCAAGGTCGAGGACCGCTCGTCCTTCATCGGCCTCATGAAGGACGCCGGGATCACGGCGAGCTCGATCGACGTCCGCAACGACGCGCACACGTGCGTGCGCGAGTACACAGCCTTGCTTCCCGGCATGGACGAGATCGCCCAGCGCATGGTGTGCCTGCCGGTCGGCTGGTGGCTGACGGACGACAACATCGATCACATCGTGTCCACGGTCAGAAAGGGCTGGTGAGAACCGATGATGCAGGTGGATCCGCTGGGGTTGCGCGGTGTCTACAGGTTGCGGCCGAAGCTGTTCCCTGACTCAAGGGGGTACTTCACCGAGATCTTCCAGCAGTCCGCCTTCCAGGAGAATGTGGGACACCGCCTGGAGGTCGAGCAGGTCAACTGCTCGGTGTCCAGACGAGGCACCATCCGCGGTATCCATGCCACCACGGTGCCCCCGGGACAGGCCAGGTACGTCACCTGCTCCGGCGGCACCGTGCTCGACATCGTGGTCGACGTCCGCGCGGGGTCGCCGACGTTCGGACAGCATGTCTCAGTGGAGTTGAGCGAGGAGGAGCGGACCATCGTGTATCTCGCGGAAGGGCTGGGCCACGCCTTCGCCCCGCTGACCGACAAGGCTACGGTGATCTACCTCTGTTCGAGTGGCTACGATCCGACGCGCGAGGTGTGCGTCAATCCGCTCGATCCCGCGCTGGGCCTGCCGTGGCCGACGCGGCCGGAGCCGCTCCTGTCGGACAAGGATCGTGCCGCGCCCACCCTCCAGGAGGCTCTCGAACGCGGCCTGCTGCCCTCCTACGACAGTTGCGTGGCACGCCACGAGTCCTTGCGCGAGCTCAGTCGATCGCGTACCGCTGCCCCGTGACCCGGCTCGGGCTCACGAACAGGACGCTTCCGTCGGGCGCGTAGCTTGTGCCCGTCCCGGTTGAGGTGAACGCGCTCGGGGAGCTGAACGTGGCTTCGTGCTTGATGCGCAGTTCGAAGATGAATCCCGAATCGTCGAAGGCCTGGGAGCGGAAGCCGTACACGAAGCCGTTGGGCGGCTGCGGCCGCCAGCTGCCGACGCCGCAGAACCTGCTGCCGGTGTTGGTCTGGATGAGCATGCCATCCACCGAGAACCCGAACAGTCCTCTCTCCGTGGTCCCGTCGTCCAGCGTGATCGTCACTGCCCACGTTCCGACGGGAAGAAGCAGCTTCGCGGACGCGGAGTTCGCCTCGGCGCCGCGAGCGCTCAGGCTCAGGAGGCCGAATCCGCCCAGCAGTCCCAGACCGGCGATTAAGCCGCGGCGATTGAAGGGATTGATCATGGGATTTCCTTTCACCAGGAGATGAGCTGACAGCCTCGGAAGAACGCACCAGTCGGGCCGGTGTCTGGCAGCGTGGCGGCCCAGACGACGTCATCGGCGGCTGCCTCGGGGGACCGTGCGGCGTCGGGACGCATGCGCGTCCGGACCAGGCCGGGATTCACGGCGTTCACCAGCACGCCGCGGTCGCGCGTCTCGGTCGCGAGCAGCAGGGTGATGGCGTTCAGCGCGGTCTTGGAAACCGCGTATCCGGGGGCTCCGGTGAACAGGCCGTTGCTGAAGGAGCCCGTTCCGCTGGAGACCATGACGATCCGGCCCCAGCCGCGCCGCAGCATCCCAGGCAAGCAGGCCTGCGACATGCGCCAGGCCCCGATGGCGTTGATCGCGAGTTCGCGGCCGACCAGATCCAGCGGGACAACGGAGGGTCTGGTGTCCTCCGCCAGCAGAACGCCCGCATTGTTAATCAGGATGTCCACACGACCCAGTACGTCCACCGCACGGTCCACATCGGCCGGCTCGGTGACGTCGATCTGCAGTCCGAAGGAGCGGCCGCCCAGCTCGGCCGCCGCGCGGCGAGCCTGTGTGCCGTTCCGGGCCGCCACGGCGACGTCGTAGCCGAGATCGAGCAGGCGGGCGCTGACCGCTCTGCCCAGTCCGCGGTTGGCGCCGGTGACGAGCGCGAGCCTCGGCGTGTCACCGCTTGGAATCGGCCTGGGTGTTGAAGGCACCGCGTAACCTCCTCGCACAGAACATGGCAACGCCGCCGGCGACCGCGACCAGCCCCAGGGCGGCGTAGTACGTCTGATGTGGCAGCACGTCGGCCAGCTTGACCACCTGGCTGCCCAGCCCGGCGCCGAGCGCGCTGAACAACCAGATCAGGCCGATGACCCGCCCGGTGTAGGCCGGGGGGACCACGTCCACGGACGCCGACATGCCCACCGGCCCGATGACTACTTCACCCGCCGCCACCAGGAAGAACACTCCCAGCAGCCACAGCGGGGAGACCGACCGGCCGGCCGTGGCCTGTGCCGCGGCGGCGCCCATGATGAGGAAGCTCATCCCCACCAGGCTCAGGGCGAGCCCGAACTTCGGTGGTGCGCTCACCCTGTCGCCGAGCCGCGTCCACAACCAGGCGAAGAACGGTGCGGTGATGAGGATGAAGAACGGGATGGCCGCCTGGAACCAGCTGGCGGGCAACGACCACCCCCAGAACTGCCGGTCGACGGAGTGCAGGGCGAACAGGTTGAGCATGGAGCCCGCCTGACCGGCCAGCATCCAGAACAGTGAGAAGGACACCAGCAGCCAGAAGAAGGCGCGCAGCCGGGTCTTGCCGGAGGCGTCCAACGGCGTGGCGCGCAGCAGAAGAAGGTAGTAGACGAAAGGGACCGACAGCGAGACGAGGGCAAGGGCGATGACGACATGGGTGACGGAGAACGCTCCCGTGGCGAGGTCCACGGCGACAAGCAGTCCGATGACGCCGATCAGTGCGGCCACGCGGCGCGCCACCGCCTGCAGCTGATCACGCTCGATCGGGTGACCGGGCCGCTCGCCCATGTCGCCGAAGTGGCGCCGTCCCATGGCGAACTGGGCGACTCCGAAGGTCATGCCGACGCCCGCGGCACCGAACCCGAGGTGCCACCCCACGGTCTCGCCGAGGAAGCCGGTGATGATGGGCGCGAGCAGCGCGCTGAGCTGAATGCTGATGTAGAAGATGGAGAACGCGGCTTCACGCCCCGCGCTCTCCCCTGGTCCGTAGAACCGGCTCAGCAGGACGGACATGTTGGGTTTCAGCAGGCCGGTGCCGAGCGCGATGAGGGAGAGCCCGGCGAAGGCGAAGCCACGCGGTGGGAGCATCATCGTGTAGTGCCCCAAGGCGATGAGAACGCCTCCCCAGAGCACCGCACGCCGCGCCCCGATGATCCGGTCGCCGATCCAACCGCCCGGCAGAGCCAGGACGAAGACGAATCCCAGGTAGGCGCCGAAAAGCGCGGCCGCGTCCGTCGGCCGCAAGCCCAGCCCGCCCGCTGTTACCGGCCCAGCGCTGTACAGGACCAAAATGGCCATCATTCCGTAGAAGCTGAATCGTTCCCACATGTCGGTTAGGAAGAGCGTCGCGAACCAGCGCGGATATCCGAAGGGACGCCGGCTCTCCTGGGTCGATCGTGCATAGCCCATACGGACACGTTGGCGATAAGCACTCGACGCTGACTGAAGGCTCAGTAGCCAAGGCATATCTGATGCGAGTGCGTGCCGCATCAGGCATTGACGAATCAACGTCTCAATGTTTTAGATAAATGCTCCAGGCTTGGTGGACAACCTGACGGAAAAAGGTGAGTTTCCCTCAAAATTTCGGACAGCTAGGCAGCAAGACCCAATTTCCAAGTTTATTCGATCTTGAAAACTCAGTAATTTCGCAATTACCGACCACGCCGGTCAGTCGGATTCCAGCGATCCCTCAGCCATCCTCGAGCAGGTCCACTAGAACGTAAGAATCACGGGCGGAGACGATCACGCATGTGCGGCACCCTCGACGAGCCGAAGGGGCGACGTCGCTCGAAGCGGCGTCGGCTTGGCTTGCTGCGCACGCAACAAAGGAGGCAGGTCGCTTAGATAGCTCACTACGGGGTGATTTAATGAAGTACCTGGTCCTAGGACCGCTGGGTGTATTCGACGAGAAGTTCGACCTAACACCCTCCGCACCAAAGGTACGTGAGGTTCTCGCACTACTGCTATTGCGCCACAACCAGCTCGTCCAAACTCGCACGATCATTGATGAACTCTGGCCAGAGAACCCACCGGCGAGCGCCTTGTCGACGCTCCAGACCTATGTTTACAAGATCCGAAAAAACCTGGTACGCAATCGCCTTGGCGGCGACAACGGACCGCTGATCACCAGGCCACAGGGCTACCTCATCCAGATCCCACCGGAGAGTCTGGACCTCCACCGCTTCGAGCAACTCGCGGCCAAGGGGAGCGCCGCGCTCAACGCCGACGAGCCGGGCAAAGCCGCGGCCACGCTCGCCGAGGCCCTTGCGCTCTGGCGTGGACCCGCACTCGCGGACATTCGCATGGGCGAACTGCTCTCCGCGTACGTCACCGCACTGGAAGAGAGCAGGTTGCGGGCGCTGGAACTAAGGTTGGATGCCGACCTGCGGCTGGGCCGTCACCGTGACGTTATTCGCGAGCTGAAGGAGTTGGTCACCGCGCACCGCCTGCATGAGGGATTTCACACCAAACTCATGCTCGCGCTCCACAGATCAGGCCGTCGGTCCGAGGCTTTGGAGGTCTACAACGCCTTGCGGCGCTTTTTGGTGGACGAGCTCGGCATCGAACCCGCGGCGGAGTCGCGCCGGCTCCACCAATCACTGCTGGCTTCGGACCCCATACTCGAGCCGGCTCCTCAACCAACGGTGATCACGCGACTGACGGAGCTCCCGCCCGAGCCCGGTACCGCCGCCGACTGGACCTCTCCCATGGCGCCCGCACAACTTCCCCCTGATGTCGTCTCCGCTGTGGACGAAGCCGTTCTCGATCGCGCGCTGCAGTATCTCAAGGGAGCGGGAAAGACGGACACGGCGGCTCGCATCCTGTCCATCAGCGGCATGCCGGGGGTCGGAAAGAGCGCGCTCGCGGTTCACATCGCGCACCGCCTGCGGCTTGTCTTCCCGCACGGGCAGTTCTACGTGAACCTGCGCGGCACCACGCACGCACCGGCCGACCCAGCCGACGTGCTCCAGGAATTCCTGCGCGCGGCGCATATACCCAGTGACCGCATCGCAACCGGTGTCGACGAACGCAGCAAGATGTTCCGCACGTGGACCGCCACCCGGCGGGTGCTGGTGGTGCTTGACGAGGCGGACTCAGTACCTCAGATCATGCCCTTGCTTCCTGCCTCTGCCCGGTGCGCGGCGATCCTCACCGCCCGTTCCGGCCTGCACGGCCTACCCGGAGCCGAGGTCATCAACCTCGACCTGCCGTCCGTTACCAACGGCATCGGGCTGCTCAAGCACATCCTCGGGCGGGAACTGTCGGAAGGCGAACATCACGCCGCGGAGACCATCGTGCAACTGTGCGGGCGACTACCCCTGGCGATCAGGGTGGTGGGGGCGCGACTCGCCGCGGCGCGCGGCTGGACACTCAGCAAGCTCGCCCTGCGCCTGGTACGGGCTGAACGTCGCCTGGACGAACTGCATTTCGCCGACCTCGACGTTCGCTCCAGGTTCGATTTCACCTACGACCGCCTGGACGAGCGAGAGCGCAGCGTGCTGAGACTGCTGAGTTTGCTACATGGCGCACGATTCACCGCTCAAGGGGTGGCGAAGATGCTCGGCGACGACGACGTCGATCAGGTCGACCTGATCCTGGCGCGGCTGGTGGAAAACCACTTCCTCAAGGTACTCATCCAGGACGCGGGCGAACTCTGCTACTCCTTCTATGAACTCGCCCGCCTTTACGCCACAGAGCGTCTGGAGCGGGAACTGCAGAACATCAGCGAACGCACCGGTGGATCCTCGGCGGAACTCGACATCGCCAACGCCCTGCGCCGGCTTGAGCCGCCCCGCCCTGACTGACGCCTCGTGCTCCACCTACGCTCCAGCGGCCTGCCAGCAGGTCCGCGCACTCTGCTGGTCGATCTAACCTGCCGCTGGAAAGGCCGACCATGAAGGCTCTCGTTCTCGCTGGCGGACTCGGAACCCGCCTGCGGCCCCTCACACACACGATGCCCAAACAGCTCATCCCGGTAGCCAACAAGCCGGTTCTGCACTATGGCCTGCGGGCCATCAAGGACGCCGACATCACGGATGTGGGGATCGTGGTCGACGGTCACGACGACCACGTACGCCGCGCGATCGGCAACGGCTCGGCCTTCGGGCTGAACGTGTCCTATATCCCGCAGGACGCCCCCTCAGGCCTGGCGCACTGCGTCCTGATCGCGCGGGAGTTTCTAGGCGACGCCGATTTCGTCATGTACCTGGGAGACAACATCGTCATGGACGGGATCGTCGCCCTCCGAGACGACTTCCTCACGCGGCGGCCCGCGGCGATGGTGATGACCGGCAAGGTACTCAACCCCACCGATTTCGGAATCGCGGAGGTCGACACCGCCGACCGGATCGTCCGCCTGGAGGAGAAGCCCAAGGTCCCGCGCAGTGATCTCGCCGTGATCGGAGCTTACGCCTTCTCTCCCGCGATCCATCAGGCGGTTCGCAGCGTCACCCCGAACTGGCGGCACGAACGGGAGATCACCGACGCGCTGACCTGGCTGATCGACCACGGCTTCGACGTCAACGCGCACCCCGTCAGCGGCTACTGGAAGGACGCGGGCCGGATAGACGATCTCCTGGACTGCAATCGAGAGGTCCTGGGGACGATCCAGCGGGCGGTCCACGGCAACGTCGGGGAAGGCAGCGAACTCATCGGCCCAGTCGTGGTGGAGACCGGCGCCAGCGTGCTCGCCTCGCGCATCGTCGGACCCGCCATCATCGGCGCGGACGCGTCCGTCGTGCGCAGCACCGTCGGACCGTGCACGTCGATCGGGCCCGACTGCGAGGTCATGGACACCACGATCGAGAACTCGATCCTGCTCACCGGTGCTTCCCTGCGCGGGGTTCGGGGCATCAGCGCGTCGGTGATCGGAAGGTCCGCCCGGGTGCACGCCCGGTCCGCACCGGAGCGCCGGCTGATCCTCGGCGACGACAGCAAGATGCTGATCGAACCATGAAAGTCCTGGTCACCGGCGGTGCCGGGTTCATCGGTTCGAACTACGTGCGCAGCCTGCTGGGCGGGGCTTACGTGGGATACGAGGACGTGCACGTCACCGTAGTGGACAAACTGACATACGCCGGCAACACGGCCAACCTGCCGATGGACCACCCGCGGCTCTCGTTCGTCAAGGCCGACATCTGCGACGCCGCCACACTGTACGACGTGGTCAGGGGGCACGACGCCGTCGTCCATCTGGCGGCGGAATCACATGTCGACCGGTCGCTGCTCAGCGCCGGCGAGTTCGTGATCAGCAACGTGCTCGGCACCCAAGCGGTCCTGGAGTGCAGCCTGCGAGCGGGCGTGGAGCGCGTCGTGCACGTCTCCACGGACGAGGTCTACGGGTCGATCGGCGAGGGCTCCTGGACCGAGAAGCAGAGACTTCAGCCCAACTCCCCCTACGCCGCCGCGAAGGCCGGGGCCGACCTCCTGGCCTGGAGCTACTACCAGAGCCACCGGCTCCCGGTCTGCGTCACCCGATGCTCGAACAATTACGGCCCGCACCAGTTCATCGAGAAGATCATCCCGCTGTTCGTCACCAACCTCCTCGACGGCCGGCCCGTCCCGCTATATGGCGACGGCCTGCACGTACGGGAGTGGCTGCACGTCGACGACCATTGCCGCGGGCTCCAGCTCGTCCTGGAGCGTGGGCGGCCGGGTGAGATCTACCATCTCGGCGGCGGGACCGAGCTCACCAACCTCGACCTCGTCCGGCAGCTTCTCACCTTGTGCGGCGCTGACTGGGATCGGGTTCAGTTCGTCGACGACCGCAAGGGCCACGACAGGCGCTACTCGCTGGACGGCGAGAAGGCCCGGCACGAACTGGGGTACGAGGCTCGTGTCCCGTTCGATCGCGGCCTCGCCGACGTCGTCGACTGGTACCGCGACAATCGATGGTGGTGGGCGCCGCTGCGTGAGACCGCGGAGTTCTTCAAGTACGGCCTCCCGCGCGGCTGGTGAGACGTCTACCGAGCATCCAGCAGTCCTAGAGCGCCGCGGCGAGCCTTGACTCTATGGCGACGCTTCATGCGCATAGGCCGGCTGGAACCGGCTGGCTGATCTGTCCTGGTTGTGAGGAGCTGGTCTATGGAAAGCGCTTCGACCGTGGCGGCGGAGTGTGCCCCGGCTGTGGGCTCCATACCTGGCTGACGGCGCACGAGCGTCTGGGACAACTCCTTGATCCGGGGTCTATCACGCCTGTGGAGGTGGCGGCCACGAAGGAGGACCCACTCACGTTCACCGACAGCCGGCCGTACACCCAGCGGCTGCGCCTCGCGCGCTCGCAGACCGGGCTGGAGTCGGCAGCCGTGGCCGCCGCCGGGACGATCGGCGGAAGACGCCTGATCACGGTCGTGCTGGACTTTCGCTTCCTCGGCGGCAGTCTCGCCGCCGCGGAAGGCGAATGCCTTGTCACGGCGGCGGATCAAGCCCTGCGCGAACGGGTCCCGCTCCTCATCGTGACCGCCTCAGGCGGGGCGCGCATGCAGGAAGGCGCCCTGTCCCTGATGCAGATGGTCAAGTGCAGCCAGGCCTTGGCCAAGCTGGACGAGGCGGGCATATTAACGATTTCCGTGCTCACCGACCCCACGTACGGCGGCGTCGCGGCCTCGTTCGCCACGCTGCCCGATGTCATCCTGGCCGAGCCCGGCGCGCACATTGGCTTCGCCGGTCCCCGAGTGATCGAGCAGACGATCGGGCAGCGGCTGCCCGAGGGCTTCCAGACGGCGGAGTTCCTGTTCGCCCGCGGCCTCATCGACGCGGTGCAGTCCCGGCGGACGCTCCGGCCGACGCTGGCGCGCCTGCTCGCCACGGGCGACCGCGTCCCGCACGCCGGTACGGCAGACGCCACCCTGATCCTGGACCCAGAAGCACTGGCCCCGTGTGATCCCTGGCAGGTCGTGCAACTGGCCCGCCACCCGGACCGGCCCACCACGCTCGAGTACGCGGGTTCACTCCTTGAGGACTTCCAGGAGCTGCACGGCGACCGGGTGAGCGGCGACTGCCCGGCCATCGTGGGCGGGGTCGGCCGCTTGGACGGCCACCCGATCATGCTCATCGGGCATCAGAAGGGGCACACGACCGCCGAGCGGGTCGAGCGACGTTTCGGGATGCCGTCCCCAGCCGGATATCGCAAGGCGGGGAGGTTGATGCGCCTGGCCGCGAAGCTCGGGATGCCGATCGTGACTCTCATCGACACCCCGGGCGCACACCCGGGTATCGAGGCGGAAGAGAAGGGTCAGGCGTGGGCGATCGCCCGCAACCTGCACCTGATGTCCGGCCTTCCTGTTCCCATCGTCGCGGTCGTCACCGGCGAGGGCGGCAGTGGTGGAGCCCTGGCCGTGGCCGTGGCCAACCGGGTCTTCGCACTGTCCAACGCCGTGTACTCGGTCATCAGCCCGGAGGGATGCGCGGCGATCCTGTGGAAGACGGCCGAAGCCGCTCCGGCCGCGGCCACCGCCCTTCAACTCGACGCGCGCCAATTGCTGCGGCACGCGATCGTCGACGCGGTCATCCCTGAGCCAGAGGGGGGCGCTCACACCGCCCCCGGCAAGATGGCGGATCTGGTCAAGGCGGCTGTCGCCGACGCTCTCCGCCAGATGGCCGCACAACGCCCGGAGGAGCTCATCCGGCGCCGGCGCCTCCGGTTCGCGCAATTCGGCTCCCTACCATCCGCGAAGGGACACCAGGATGACCGAGTCTTCGAAGAACCAGCCACGTGAATCGCTGGAGGAGTTGTGCCGCCAGGCGGCCATGCTCCGCCAAACCAGCCACGAGCCCATCAGGCGCATCCGCGTCCAGAACGGCGACATGAGCGTGGAGCTGGAATGGCCGGAGCTCGGGAATCAGATCGCCCAGTCGACACAGCCGCACACTCCCGAACCTCCTGAGGCACACTCGGTCTGCTCTCCCATGGTCGGCACGTTCTATCTGGCTCCACAGCCCGGAGCCGAGCCGTTCGTCCGCGAAGGAGACACCGTCGTCGCAGGGCAACAGGTCGGAATCGTCGAGGCGATGAAGCTCATGAACGCGGTCGCGGCCGACCGCTCCGGCACGGTAGCGAAGATCCTTGTCCACGACGCCGCGCCTGTGGAGCACGGGCAACCCCTCGTCGCCCTTTCACTCGCCTGACCTGCTTGGAGGCCTGATGTTCACCACGGTCCTCATCGCCAACCGCGGCGAGATCGCTCTGAGGATCGCGCGCACGTGCCGTGAGATCGGCATACGGACGGTTGTCGCGCATTCCTCCGCGGACAAGGACGGCGCCGCCGCCCGTTTCGCCGACGAGACCGTCCAAATCGGGCCTGCGCCGGCCAGGCGAAGCTATCTCAACGCCGCCGCCGTCCTTCAGGCCGCGCTGAACACCGGCGCCGAGGCGATCCATCCCGGCTACGGATTCCTGGCCGAAGATCCGGACTTCGCGGAGATGTGCGAGGACGCCGGCCTGGTGTTCATCGGGCCACCCGCGCCTGTGCTCGCCTGCCTGGGCGACAAAGCCAGGGCATTGGGCACTGTGGAATCAGCAGGTCTGCCCACACTGCCCTGGAGCAGAGGAACGGTGGGCAGCGCGGCCGAGGCCAGGAGTATCGCCGCCGAGATCGGCTACCCGGTCATCATCAAGGCGGTGGCCGGCGGTGGCGGCCTCGGGATGGGGGTCGTGCGCACTCCCCACGAGCTTCCACGCGTTTACACCCAGGTCCACCAGGCCGCCACAGCCGTGTTCGGCGATGGCCGTGTCTATCTGGAGAAGTTCGTGGAGGCCGCGCGGCACGTCGAGGTGCAGGTGCTGGCCGACCGACACGGCCACGTGGTTCATCTCGGCGCCCGTGACTGCTCGGTGCAGCGCCGCCATCAAAAGCTCATCGAGGAGTCTCCCCTGCCGGGGACGTGGACCGGCATGAGCGAGCGGATCTGTGAGGCGGCCGTGCGGGGCGCCCGAGCGGCCGGGTACGTCGGGGCGGGAACCTTCGAGTTCCTCCTCGACGAGAACGGCGTCTTCTCCTTCATCGAGGCCAACTGCCGCATCCAGGTGGAGCATCCGGTGACCGAGATGGTGACCGGCCTCGACCTGGTCAGGGAACAACTCAACGTCGCCGCCGGGCATCCGCTGCCGCTCAGTCAGGACGAGATCGTCATCCGCGGTGCGGCACTCGAATGCCGGGTGAACGCCGAGGATCCCACCCAGGGGTTCCGGCCCTGCCCCGGACGGGTCGAGTCGGCCGCTCTGCCGGGCGGGCCCTTCGTCCGGGTGGATGGCTATCTCGATCGCGGCATGAACATCCCGGCCGAGTATGACTCCCTGCTGGCCAAGATCATCGTCTGGGCGCCGGACCGTGAGCAGGCCATCGCCAGGATGGAGAGAGCGCTGGCAGAGGTCGCCATCGACGGTCCGGGAGTCCGGACCACCGCCGCCTTCCTTCAGGACGTGCTCGCACACCCGCTGTTTCGCGACGCGAAGCACAGCACGGCACTGGTGGAGAGCATGATCGGGGCAGGGTGAGGTCCGATGATCGCCCAGTTCCTGGTTATTGGGTCCCTGGTGGGCAGCGGAGCCGTCGCCGGCGTGCTCTTCGCCGTCGCGCTCAGTACGGTTCCCGCGCTCATGGCGATGCCACCTGGCCGCTACATCTATGCGCACAAGCTGCTGGGACGCAACTGGGATCCGACGATGCCGGTGATCGTGCTCGCCTCCACCGCGGCGGACCTCGGTTTGCTCGGTGCCGCACCACCGAACACGCGCGTGCTGTTCGGGGCAGCCGCAGCCTGCCTGGTCGGCGTGTCGGTCGTCTCCCATCTGTGCAACGTCCCCATCAACCGCCAGATGCGGCTGCTTGATCCCGAGGCCATACCCGAGGACTGGGTGGACCCCCGGCCCGTCTGGCGCAGGTGGCATCTGCTTCGTACCGCGATGGCCATGGCCGCGCTCGTGCTCAACAGCGTCGCGGTCACGCTCATGTGATCGACAAAGAGAGGAAACGCCGTGAGCAGCTCAGCGACTCAGGACGGCAAGCTTGGCTTCGACCCCTTCGACCCTGCTCATCGGGCCGATCCGTATCCCCTCTATTCACGGCTTCGCGACGAGGCGCCCATCCATTTCAGTTCCCGCGGCTACTGGGTCTTCAGCCGCCACCGCGACTGCCTCGCCGTGCTGCGTGATCATCGCTTCGGTCACGGAACGGGGCAGATCCTGGAGAAGAACACCTTCCGGCGTCCGGTGCAGGGGCGCAGCAAGCCCTTCATCCTGCTGGATCCTCCCGAGCACACCCGGCTGCGCTCTCTGGTCAGCAAGGCCTTCACCCGCCGGATGGTGGAACGGCTGGCGCCCCGCATCGAGGAGATCGTGGCGGACATGATCGGAACCGCCGTCGAGCAAGGCGAGGTCGATCTCATGGAGGCGCTCGCCTATCCCCTTCCCGTCACCGTGATCAGCGAGCTGCTCGGCGTGCCCAAGGCGGATCTCGATGCGGTCAAGGAGCTGTCCAGTGTCGTGGCACGCGGCGTCGATCCGGACCATCACCACACGCCGGAGGAGATGCGCCGCAGAGGTGAGGCGTTCGCCGCGTTCGACGCCTACTTCCGCGTCCTCCTCGGTGAGCGACGGGCCCACCCGACCGGAGATCTGCTCAGCGAGCTCGCCGCGGCCGGGGACAGCGATTCGGCGCTCACCGACGGCGAACTGCTCACCACGTGCATCCTGCTCTATGTCGCCGGCCACGAAACCACGATGAGCCTGCTCGGCAACGGGGTGCTAGCCCTGATCCGGCATCCGGAGCAGTTCGCGGCGCTGCGCGCGCGGCCGGAACTCGCCGAGACGGCCGTCGAGGAGTTCCTCCGCTACGACCCGCCGACGCAGCTTTCGCGGCGAACCACGCTGGAGGAGGTCGAGTGGGACGGGCACTCCATCAAGCGCGGCGACCAGGTCGTCGTCCTGCGGGCGGCGGCCAACCGCGATCCCGAAGTGTTCGCCGGCCCCGATCGACTCGACCTGGCCAGGCAGGACAACCGGCACCTGGCGTTCGAGGGCGGCATCCACTTCTGTCTGGGAGCGTCCCTCGCCCGTCTGGAAGGCCGGATCGCCTTCCGCGCGCTGGCCGGCCGGGCGCGCGTCCTCGAACTCGCCACCGGCCGGCTTCGCTACCGCGACAACCTGGTCATCCGCAGTCTGGTCGACCTCCCCGTACGGCTGCGCTGATCAGGCTGGCTTGGTGCCTGTCACCAGGGTGTCACTCGGTCCGAGAGGCCGGTGCGACACGGCGGTGAACCCCGCTTCCTCCAGCCAGCTCCCGCACGCGCCGGGCGTGTATTCCGCTCCGCCCGGCGTTGTCAGGAGCATGTCGAGGCTGATCACGAGATTGTCCGGATCCGTCGGCTCTTCCTCGACCATGCGGTCGTAGACCAGCAGGGCACCACCTGGCGACACGGCCTCGAACGCCTTGCCGACGAGCATCCTGCGCTCCTGTTCGCTCCAGTCATGCAGGACGTGCCCGATGATCAGGGCGTCTGCCTCCGGCAGAGGGTCGGCGAAGAAGTCTCCCGCCACGAAGCTCACCTGGCCATCGACGCCGAGGGCGGCCATGTGGTCGTCGAAGGCGGGCTCCATCTGCGGCAGGTCGAACACCAAACCCTTCAGATGAGGCCGGCGCTTGACCAGGTTCCCTACGAGGTTGCCGCGCGCGCCACCGATGTCGGCCACGCTCGCGCACGCGTCCCACGGGAAGGCTCCGGCCAGCTCGGGGGCCAGGAGCCCGTTGAGCGAGTCCATCATCCCCAGGAAACCCGCGAGCTTGGCCGGGTCGCGGGTCATCGCCTGGAAGTCGCTGCCGACCTGCGGCTCACCGGACAGGAGCGCTTCGGTGAAGTGGCCCCATGCCGGGTAGAGCATGCGGTCGGCCCGCTCCAGGAAGCCGCCGATGTACGACGGCTTGCCGCGTACGAGATGCCGGCCAGCCGTTGGGCCGTTGGCGTACCGTCCGTCTTGCCGGGTGAGCACGCCCAGGGCGACCAGGGCGTCCAGGAAGGCCTTCGACGCCCGGGGATGCAGGCCATGCGACTCGCGCAGCTGCTGTTCCGTGGCCGGCCCCGCGTCCAGGCCGGTGAACAGGCCGAGTTCGATCGCCGTCAGCAGGATTTTCGACGTGCAGAACGCCGTGCCCAGCCGGAAGATGTCCTGAGGGCTCGCCGGTCGCGTGATCTCGGAGTCCGTCGTCATGGCTGCGAGCGTCACCCGGCCGGGTAGCGAACGGCTGGACGCTTCTTCGCGCCGTGCACGGCTTGCTTCGATCGCTCCTTCACCGCCTCGCGAGCGCGCTGTTGGACGCTCGATGCCGACGAGGAGGTGCACTCATGTCAGGTGGGAATGGGCCACGCCCCTTTCCGTTCCCCGCGCCGGACCCGCTGGAACCCCCGGCCGACTACGCCGAACTCCTGCGCGATGAGCCCGTCTCGCGGGTGGTCCTGCCGTCCGGTGACCACGCATGGCTGGTGACCCGTCACGAGCATGTCCGGAAGGTCCTTTCCGATCAGCGTTTCAGCCGCGAGGCGATCACCCTGCCGGGAGCTCCCCGTCTGCTTCCCATCGCACGCGACTCCAAGTCGATCTTCGTGATGGATCCGCCCGAACACACGCGCTTGCGCCGGTTGGTCTCGAAGGCGTTCGCGCCGCGACGCATCGACGCGCTGCGTCCCCGGCTCGAACGGCTCGCGACCGAATTGCTGGATGCGATGGAGTCGGCGGGGCCTCCGGCCGATCTGATGACGCATCTGGCAGGGCCGCTACCGATCACCGTGATCTGCGAGCTGCTCGGCGTGCCGTACGAGGACGTGGCGCAGTTCCGCGCATGGACCGACATCATGCTGAGCTTCGACGCCGGTCGGCGCGAGGAGGTGCTGGCCGCTCGCGACAGCCTCACCGACTACCTCACCGGGCTGATCTCGGAGAAGCGCAGTCGCCCCACGCAAGACCTCCTCATGGATCTCATCGAGGCAAGCGAGCAGGGCGACCGCCTGAGCGAGGAAGAGTTACTGGCCTTCGGCTACACCCTCCTGGGCGCCGGCTACCACGCCACCACGGCCGAGATCGCGCATGCCGTGATCCATCTGACGCGAACCCCCGACCTCTTCGGCCGTCTCGGCAAGGACCACGCCCTTCTCACGGGAGCCGCCACAGAGATGCTGCGCTACTCACAGGCCGGCGGCGGGCTCGGCGCGCTTCGCATCGCGATGGAGGACACCGAGATCGGTGGCGTGGCGATCAAGTCGGGGGAAGCCGTGCTTCCCATGGTCAACGCCGCCAACCGGGACCCCGCGGTCTTCGCCGACCCCGGCACGATCAACGCCCATCGCGACCCCAACCCGCACCTGGCCTTCGGCCACGGCATCCATCACTGCCTCGGCGCGCAGCTGGGCCGCATCGAACTCGAGGTCGCGCTCGGCGCTCTCAGCCGGCGCTTCCCCGGCCTACGCGTCGCCACTGCGGAGGCAGACCTCGTGTGGAGCTCGGGTGTCGCGTTCCGCCGCCCGGCCGAGCTGCCCCTGACCTGGTGAGGGGAGATACGCCATGCGCGCACGCCTCGCGGACGTGCTCAGCGACATCCTGTGGGACATCGGCCTGGTGATGTCTCCCTACCTCAACGCCGACCTGCTGGACGAGTATCGGGACCGCGTGCGGGCCAGGCAAGAGAACGACAACACGCGCTGACCGCACGCTGGAACCTCGCTCGATTCGCGCTCGATTCGCGCTCGACCCGGGCTCGAGCAAGCCCGGAATTAGGAGAGGTGCCTGCCATGCGCGTGTTGTTCTCCACCTGGTCCTGGCCCACGCACCTGTATCCGATGGTGCCGCTCGCCTGGGCGCTGCGGGCCTCGGGACACGAGGTGCTCGTCGCGTGCCGGCCCGTCCTGGTGCCCGTGGCCGCCGCCGCCGGGCTGCCCGCCGTACCGGTCGGCGCCGACGTCGATGTCATCGAGACCCTGCACGGCTATCTCGATCAGCCCACCGGCGGCGCGCCCGCACGTCCGCGCGCGGTCGAGTTGTTCGCCCGCCTTGCGCAGACCTCGTGCGATGACCTGGTCGCCGCGATCCGCTCGTGGCTTCCGGATCTCGTCGTCTTCGACCCCACCGACTGGGCGGCTCCCGTGGCCGCCGCCAAGACGCAGGTCCCCGCGGTCCGGCAGCTCTACGGGCTGGATCTGGTCTCTTCCACGCGCGAGGTCGTGAAACAGGCACTGCACCCCCTGTGCGAGCACGTCGGTCTCGACGAGGTGGACCCGCTCGGCGCGCTGACCCTCGATCCCAGTCCCACCGGGCTGCGTCTGCCCGTGGCAGGGCCACGGCTGCCGCTTCGCTACATCCCTTACAACGGACCGCGTCAGGCCCCGCCCTCGTGGGTGCACACCCGGCGAAACCGCGCCCGCGTCTGCGTCACCTGGGGCACCACCATGGCGCGCCTGTCCGACCGCTACTTCCTGGCCGGGCGGATCGCCGAAAGGCTCTCCGCCCTCGACGCCGAGATTGTCCTGGCGATCACCCCGGAACAGCGCGCCGCCATCTCCAGCCCGCAGGCGACGGTGGCCGAGTCTGTGTCGCTGGATCACCTTCTCCCCACGTGTGACGCGGTCGTTCACCACGGTGGCGCGGGCACGATGCTGACCGCGCTGGCCCACGGAGTGCCACAACTCGCCGTGCCCCGGCTACCCGATCACAAGGCGCATGCCAGGGCGCTGGTCAAGAGCGGCGCCGGCAAGCTCATCGAAGCCGACCGCGCCGATCTCGACCAGATCGCCCACGCCGTCGCCGACCTTCTCTCCTCGATCCCGCACCGTCGCGCCGCGGCCGGACTGCGGGCCGAGATCCTCGCCCACCCGACCCCCGTTCAGGTGGTCGCGACGCTGAAGGCGGTCGCCGAACGCGGAGAGACCGGGCGTCTACCGAGCTTCGAGGCCGCCAGCACATCGTGACCGGGCAAAAGCCGCACTCAGAGAAAGGAGGGGGCGTGAACCGGACACTGATCGTCGCCCGGATGCAGGCCACGAGCGCCGACGCCGTGGCCAAGATCTTCACCGAGTCCGACGCCACACAGCTGCCCCACATGATCGGCGTTTCCCGGCGGACCCTCTTCCGCTTCCACGACCTCTACTTCCATCTGGTGGAGGCCGGTGACGGCGTCACCGAGCGCCTTTACCAAGCACGCAGCCACCCGCTGTACGAGGACATCAACACGAAGCTCGCCGAGCACATGCGGCCGTACGACCCCAACTGGCGCGAGCCCAAGGATGCCATGGCCATCCCCTTCTACGAGTGGGAAGCGGGGGGAAGTTCCGGTGACGCGTGAGTCGAACCCGGCGGAAGCCGTACAGAAGATCGCCCTTCAGGACGTGACGCCCAACCGCCGCCGCGGCGGGGACATTCGCGTGCTGCTCAGCCCGAAGACCGTCGGGTCGTCGACCGGATTCATGGGCATCCTCACCCTGGCTCCGGGCGAGTATGTCTCCGAGCACTACCACCCCTACTCGGAGGAGTTCCTGTACGCCGTCCGCGGCACCGTAGAGGCCAGGGTGGAGGACAAGAAGCTGGCGGTCGGAGCCGGGGAGGGCATCATGATCCCCAAAGGGCTGCGGCATCGGGTGACCAACACCGGCGTCGACACTGCCGTCCTGGTCTTCCACCTCTGCCCGCTGGCGCCCCGGCCTGAGCTCGGGCACGTGGACACCGAGGCGCTGCCCCACCCTGACGCGGTTGGGCCGGAGGTCGGGGGCCGATGATGGGACAGCGCCGGGTTGCCATCACCGGGATCGGCGTCGTCGCTCCCGGCGGCATCGGCCGCAAGGAGTTCTGGGGGCTTCTGACCGCAGGCCGGACGGCGACGCGCACGATCTCCTTCTTCGATCCGTCCGGATTCCGCTCCAGGATGGCCGCGGAGTGCGACTTTGACGCGGCGGCCGAAGGGCTCACGCCTCAGGAGATCCGGCGCATGGATCGGGCCGCCCAACTGGCCGTCGTGTCGGCCAGAGAGGCCTGGGCCGACAGCGGCCTGACGGCGGACGACCTCCCACCGGAGCGCATCAGCACCTCCCTCGGCAGCGCGGTCGGGTGCACGATGGGCCTGGAGCAGGAGTACGTCGTCCTCAGCAACGGCGGCAGGCGCTGGCTCGTCGACCCCGCCTACCGCGTGCCACAGCTCTACAGCTACATGGCGCCGAGCACGCTGGCCTGCGAGGTCGCCTGGGCTGTCGGAGCGGAAGGGCCGAACGCGCTGATCTCCACCGGATGCACCTCCGGGCTGGACGCCGTCGGCCACGCCTGCCAGCTCATCCAGGAGGGAACCGCGGACGTGGTGGTGGCGGGCGCCACCGACGCTCCCATCTCGCCCATCACCGTGGCCTGCTTCGACGCCATCAGGGCGACTTCCCCGAACAACGCCGATCCCGAGCACGCCTCCCGCCCCTTTGACCGCCGCCGCGACGGATTCGTGCTCGGAGAGGGCGCGGCCATCATGATTATTGAAGATCTGGAAACCGCACGACGGCGCGGCGCATCCGTTTACTGCGAGATCGTCGGTTTCGCCAGCAGGAGCAACGCCTTCCATATGACCGGACTGAAGCCGGACGGCCGAGAGATGGCGGAGGCGATCCGCGTCGCGATGACGCAAGCGCGGTTGAACCCAGACGATGTCGACTACATCAACGCCCACGGGTCGGGAACCAAGCAGAACGACCGGCATGAGACCGCCGCCTTCAAGCGAAGTCTCGGAGATCACGCCCGGCGGGTGCCGGTGAGCTCGATCAAGTCCATGGTAGGCCATTCGCTCGGCGCCATCGGCTCGATCGAGGTCGCCGCCTGCGCGCTGGCGATCCAGCACGACGTGGTACCGCCGACGGCGAACCTGCTGGAGTCCGACCCCGAATGCGACCTTGACTATGTGCCGGTGACGGCCCGCCAGCACCCGGTAGACGTCGTGCTCAGCGTGGGCAGCGGCTTCGGCGGTTTCCAGACCGCCATGCTGCTCGCCGATCCGCAGAGGGCTCCTGCATGACGATCGCGGCCCTGGTCACCGGCATAGGCGTCGTCGCGCCCAACGGGCTCGGCGCGGACGCCTACTGGCCCGCCGTGCTCGACGGCAAGAGCGGCATCGGCCGGATCACCCGTTTTGACCCCGATGGCTATCCCGTACAGCTGGCTGGCGAGGTCCGCGACTTCGTGGCCAGGCAACACCTGTCCGGGCGCATTCTCGTGGAGACCGATCACTGGACTCACATGGCGCTGGCCGCCGCGTCCATGGCCTTGGACGACGCGGCCGCCGATCCGGCGAGCCTTCCCGAGTACGGCATGGCGGTGGCGACGGCGAGTTCCTCCGGCGGCACCGAGTTCGGCCAACGCGAGATCGAACGCCTGTGGAGCAAGGGCCCTCGACATGTAGGCGCCTACCAGTCCATCGCCTGGTTCTACGCCGCAACGACGGGCCAGATCTCGATCCGGCACAAGATGCGCGGGCCCTGCGGCGTCATCTCGGCAGAGCAGGCGGGCGGGATCGACGCGATCGCCCAGGCCCGCCGGCTCATTCGTACGGGAACCAGCCTCGTGGTCAGCGGCGGGACCGACGCGTCCCTGTGCCCCTACGGGCTGACGGCCCAGCTGACGACCGGGCTGCTGAGCACGAGCGGCGACCCGGCTCGCGCCTACCTCCCCTTCGATGCCGCGGCCTGCGGATACGTACCAGGGGAAGGCGGCGCGATCCTCATCGTGGAGGACGGATCACGAGAGGGCGGCGACCCGTACGGCGAGATCGCCGGATACGCCGCCACCTTCGACCCGCGGCCCGGTTCGGGGCGGCCTCCCGGGCTGCGGCGGGCGATCGAGGGCGCCCTGGCCGACGCGTCGCTGTCGCCCGGCGAAGTTGACGTCGTCTTCGCCGACGCGGCAGCCGTACCTGAGCTGGACAGGGTCGAGGCCGCGGCGATCGCCGCGGTGTTCGGCGCGTCCGGCGTCGCGGTCACCGCCCCCAAGACCATGACCGGCCGGCTTTACGGCGGCGGTGCCGCGCTCGATGTGGCCACGGCCCTTCTCGCGCTCCGGCACCAGGTAATCCCGCCGACCGTGGGTGTGCGTGAGGTGAGCGGCCACCACGAGATGGACCTGGTGCTCGGCCGCCCCCGGCCGGGCCCCCTACGCAATGCGCTGATCATCGCCCGGGGGTACGGAGGGTTCAACTCCGCCCTGGTCGTCAGGACAGTCAGTTCATCGGACCGCACTAGGAGGACGTGATGGCGGAACTCACCCTCGATGCCCTGAGAAAGCTCATGCGGGAAGGCGGCGGTGTCGAGGACGGCGTCGATCTCGACGGCGAAATTCTGCACTCTTCCTTCGCCGACCTCGGGTACGACTCGTTGGCTGTCCTGGAGATCGGCGCGCTCATCGAGCGCGAGTATGGCACCGAGGTCCCCGACTCGGCGATCGGCGAGATCACGACGCCACACGAGATGATCGAGTTCGTCCGCCGTGGCACGGTGACCGCCGGGCACACCGACAACTCCATCGTCATCGACGCCCCCATGGAACTGGTCTGGGAGATGACGAACGACGTGGAGTCGTGGCCGGAGTTGTTCAGCGAGTACGCCTCGGCGGAGATCCTGGAGCGGCAGGACGAGACGGTCCGCTTCCGCCTGACCATGCATCCGGACGACGAGGGCAAGGTGTGGAGCTGGGTCTCCGAGCGCACCCCGGACCCCCGGACCAGGACGGTCAACGCCAAACGAGTAGAGACCGGGCCATTCGAGCACATGATCATCTTCTGGGAGTACCTGCAGGAGCAGGAGGGCGTGCGGATGCGCTGGGTCCAGGACTTCCACATGAAGCCGTCGGCTCCCGTCGACGACGCCGGCATGACCGACCACCTCAACCGCAACACCCTCGTCCAGATGGAGCGGATCAAGGGCATCGTGGAAGCGGCGGCGGCGAAGTGACACCGGTCCTGGCCCCACTGGTGCTGCTGGCGAACGGGCTCACCGCCGGGGTCATGTTCTCCACGGTCATCGGCTTGGTGCCGTGGACGATGACGTTGCCGTACGAGCGGTACGTCCAGGCGATCCAGTTCCTCTGGCCGCGCTACGACCCCTTCATGCCGATCGTCAACGTGCTCACCGTGATCGCGGACATCCTTCTGGCGGTCACCGCACCGGAGGCCGCCTCCCGCTTCCTGTACGGCACGGCCGCCACCCTGCTCACTGTGGTCATGGCCATCTCGGTGATCAAGAACGTGCCCATCAACAAATACGTCATCTCGCTGGACCCGGCCGCGCGTCCGGACGACTGGGGCGAGCGCGACCCCCGGCGATCCTGGCGTGCCTGGAACCTCGCCCGAACCCTCATCGCCCTGCTGGCCTTGGGGACGAATGCTGTAGCCACCGCCACCCTCATCTGAGCCCGATGGAGAGATCGTGGACATCCGACTGACAGGCAACAAGGCCCTCGTCACGGGCGGGACCCGCGGGATCGGCAAGGCGATCGTGCTTGGGCTCGCCCGAGCCGGCGCCGATGTCCTGACCTGCTACCGGCAGGACAGCGAAGCGGCAGAGAGTCTGGCGAGGGAGCTGAAGGAGCTCGGCGGCGCCCATCACGTCGTCAAGGCGGACGTGAGCCGGCAGGAGGACATCGACCACCTGATCGAGGAGTGCCGCTCCCGGTACGGTCATCTCACCACCATCGTGAACAACGCGGGCGTCATCACCCACGTGCCTTTCGGCGAGCTGAAACCCGAGGTCTGGCAGGCGACGCTCGACACCAACCTCACCGCCGCCATGTTCGTCGTGCGGCAAGCCCTTCCCCTCCTGATCGAGCGGGCCTCGATCGTGAACGTGGGATCGCGGGTGGCCACCATCGGCATCCCGTTGAGATCTCACTACACGGCCGCCAAAGCCGGCTTGATCGGCCTGACCCGATCGCTGGCCAAGGAACTGGGGCCGCAAGGCGTCCGGGTCAACGTGGTGGCGCCGGGGCCGGTGCAGACCGAGGCCGAGGTCGCCCCGGAGGTGCTCGAAAGGTACCGGCGGCTCGTCGCCCTCGGCCGGCTCGGTCTGCCTGAGGAGATCGCGAACGTCGTCGTGTTCCTGGCCAGCGATCGGTCCAGCTTCGTCACCGGCGAGACGATCCACGTGGATGGAGGTGTCTGACATGGCGTTCAGGGTGATGCTGCGCATGCAGATCCACGCCGGCATGGAGCATGACTTCGAGCAGGCGTGGCGCGGTGTCGGGGACGCGGTGACCGAGCATCCCGCCAACCTCGGCCAGTGGCTGTCCAAGAGCGCCGAGGAACCGGGCATCTACTACGTGGTCAGCGACTGGGTTGACGAACCCGGGTTCCGCGAGTTCGAACACAGCGAACGCCATGTGGATCACCGGACCAAGCTGCACCCCTACCGCTCCGCCGGCTCGATGACCACGATGCACGTCGTCTTCGCGATGGCCGGCGCCGGGGCCGGGCTGTCATGAGCGGGCGCGTCCGCGTCATGGTCCACGTCCGCCTGCCGGACGACGATCCGGACGCCGTCTCGCGGGTCTATCACCGCATCAGTGGCGAGTTGGCGGGCACTGAGGGGCTGCTCAGCAACGAATTGCTCCGCTCGACCCAGGACCCGCGCCGTTGCGCGGTGCTGAGTGAGTGGGAGAGCCTGCACGCCTTCCGGTCCTGGGAGCAGGGTGCTCAACACCGGGACACGACCGCTCCGCTGCGGCCCTACCAGGACGACGCTCACGGCCCCAGCTTCGCGATCTACGCCGTGGAGGCGGCCTATCGATCGGAGGTGCACCAACCGTGAACATCAGCGGCAGACGAGTCCTCCTCACCGGCGGAACGCACGGCATCGGCCAGGCGAGCGCGCTGGCACTGGCCCGGGCCGGCGCCAGGGTCGTCACCTGCTATCGCGCCGACACAGTGGCCGCGAAGTCACTGGCGGAGACGCTCGACTCGATCGGCGCCGGCCACCAGGTCGTCCAAGCGGACATCACCGACGAGGGCGACGTGGCCCGCTTGATCAAGTTGTGCCGCGACACCATGTCCGGGCTCGATGTCCTGGTCAACAATGCGGGCGTCGATGGTAGCGCCGCCCTGCCCGAGCTGACCGTGACCGAATGGCGCCGGGTGATCGATCTCGATCTCACCGCGGTCTACGCGGTCACCCAGGCCGCTCTCCCGCTGCTCTCCGCCGAGGCGTCCGTGATCAACCTTGGTGCGTCCGTGGCCGTACGCGGGCGCGCCGCCAGCGCCCACTACACGGCGGCGAAAGCGGCGCTGATCGGGCTCACCAGATCACTGGCCAAGGAACTGGGGCCGGGCGGCGTCCGCGTGAACGTCATCGCGCCCGGCGTCGTCGACGACGCTCTCCCCGGCCACGTCCGCCAGCGACTACAGGCCATGACGGCACTTGGCCGGCTCTGCACACCGCAAGACGTCGCCGGGGCGGTGCTCTTCCTCGCCGGCGACCTGTCCAAGTACATCACCGGGATCACTCTGAACGTGGATGGAGGCATGTGATGCCATACGCAGCGATCACCTACAAGGTCAAGCCGGGGCATGAGGACGAAATCGCCGAGATCTTCGCGGGGTTTCAGCGGGTCGACTCACCGGTCCTGCGCGACGACACCGGCCGGGAGTCCGGTCGCCTGCTGGGGACCGCGGTGTTCATCAAGGGCGAGTTCATGGTGCGCTTCATCCACTACGAGGGCGAACTGGCCGACGTCGCGCGGAAGATGGCCACGCACCCGGGCGTCCACCACCTGGAGGGCAGGCTCGCGCCGTACCTGGCCGAGCAGCGCGACACCGCCACTCCGGAGGGGTTCGGCACGTACTTCAAGGACGCCATGATGCGCTGCATCTCCCAGCTGAGCCCCGACACGATGAAGGCGGGGAGCTGAGCGGGATGCGCGGGCCGGAACTGGCCCTCATCGGGTTGGGCGGCATGGGCAAGGGCATCGGCCTGTGCCTGCTCGACGAGGGGTTCTCACTGCGCGTCCACAACCGGACGCCTGAACGGGCCAAGCCGCTCGTCGACGCGGGCGCCACGCTCGCGGAGAGCGCCGCGGACGCGGTCGCCGGTGTCGGCGTTGTGATCCTTTGCCTTAGCGACGAGGCCGCCGTGGAGGAGGTGCTGTTCGGGCCGCGCGCGCCCGGCTTCGACGCGGGAACGCTGCTGGTCGACACCTCCACCGTCTCGCCGACGTACGCCCGCGACGCCACGCGACGGTTGGCGGAGAGGGGGATCGGCCGCCTTGAGGCCTGCATGGTCGGCAATCCTCAGATGGCCAGGGTGGGCTGGCTGCGCGTGTTCACCGCGGGAAACCCGCGGGACGCCGAGCGGGTCGCCGACATTCTGGACGTGCTCGGCCAAGAGGTCCGCCATATCGGCGCGGATGGTATGGCGTGCGTGCTGAAACTGGCCTTCAACATGCTGCTCGCGGCCCAGACGGCCGGCCTGGCCGAGGCCGTGGCCTACGGCACGGGCGCGGGCATCGATCGTGAGGTGCTGCTGCACACGCTGGTGGGCGACGGCAGCGGCCTGAGCTCGCCGCTCCTGGCGTTCCGGGCCGACTTCATGATTCGCGGACACTACGAGCCTGCCGCGTTCCGTTCGAGCCTGATGGCCAAAGACCTGCACCTGGCGATGCGGGAGGGCGCCGAGCTCGGCCTCGCGCTTCCACTGACCGGGTCCGCGGCGGAGCAGTTCGACTCCGTCATCAAAGCGGGCGACGGCGACAAGGACGCCGCCGCCATCTTGGAGCTCCGGCAGCGTCGATGAAGGGAGAACCTGTTCATGGACGTGGGAGTGGGCCTACCGGCCGCGATTCCCGGAACCAGCGGCAGCAGGCTGCTCGAATGGGCGCTGCTGGCCGACGAGCTCGGCTTCTCCTCGGTGGGCGTGCTCGATCGACTCATCTACGGGAACTTCGAGCCGGTCACAACCCTCGCGGCCGCGGCCGCCGTCACCCAACGGGTACGGCTGGCCGCGACCGTCCTGGTGGCGGCATACCGAGGGAACGCCGCCCTGCTCGCCAAGCAGCTGGCGACAGTCCAGGAGATCGCCGCCGGCCGACTGGTCGTGGGAGTGGCATGCGGCGGACGCGCCGATGATTTCCTGGGCTCGGCGGTCCCCTTCTCCGGCCGTGGCCACCGCCTCGACGCGACGATCGCCACGCTGCGGGAGACCTGGGACGGGCAGGGATCGGCGATCGGGCCGCGGCCGGCGCACGGGATCCCGGTTCTCGTCGGCGGGCACTCACCGGCCGCCATGAGGCGCGCGGCCAGGGCCGGCGACGGCTGGATCGCGGGTGGCACCTCGGCCACGCCGTACGAGGGACTCGCACGTCAGGCCCGGCGGGCGTGGACGGCCGAGGGCCGGACGGATCAGCCCCGCATGGCGGCGATCGCGTTCTTCGCCCTGGGCCCTGATGCCATCTCCCATACCACGCGATTTCATCGCGATTACTATGGCGGCGCATACGCCGACAAGGCGATCAAAGCGACGCTGGTCGGTAGCGTGAATCTCGCGGCCGCCGTGAAAAGGTACGCGATGGCCGGCTGCGAGGAGCTCATCCTTTTTCCCTGTCACGCCGACACAGAGCAGCTCACCCTCCTCGCCAAGACCGTGCTGGGTTGACGAGCCGGGGGTGACTCCGGAGGCAGTCATGACTGAGGTCGCGGCACGAGCGGTTCAGCTAACCAAGATCTACGGTGAAGGCGAAACCCGGGTCACCGCACTCGACAAGATAGACGTGGAGATACCGGCGCACGAACTGACCGCTGTCATGGGCCCATCGGGCTCAGGCAAGTCGACCCTGCTCCACTGCCTGGCCGGGCTGGACACGCCGACCTCCGGCGAGGTGTGGGTAGAGGACCGCTCGCTGCAGGGCATGAACGACGACCAGCTCACCCAGTTACGACGGGACCACATCGGCTTCGTCTTCCAGACCTTCAACCTGATACCCACGCTCAACACCCTCGAGAACATCGCCCTGCCCGCCCGCATCGCCAGCCGGCGTCCAGACGTGGACCTGCTCAACACGCTCATGACCACCCTCGCCCTCACCGGCCGGGCCGGCCACCTGCCCCACCAGATGTCCATCGGTCAGCAGCAGCGGGTTGCGCTGGCCCGTGCCCTCATCACCAAGCCCAGCGTCGTCTTCGCCGACGAACCCACCGGCAACCTGGACACCAACAACAGCGCCGAGTTGATGATCTTCCTTCGTCGCTCCGTCGACGACCTCGGGCAGACAATCGCCATGGTCACTCACGATCCCGCGGCCGCCAGCTACGCCGACCAGGTGCTGTTCCTCACGGACGGCAAGCTCGTGGACACGCTCCAGGCACCCACCCCCGAACGGGTGCTCATGTCGATGGCCCGTATCGACGGGAAAGGACGCTGACCGTGTGGCTGGTCGCGCTGCGAAACCTGACAAGACACTGGTCACGGGTGGCCCTGAGCTTCGTCGCCGTGCTACTCGGATCCACGTTCGTGTTCGGCACGCTCCTGTACACCGACAGCATCGCCCCCGGTGAGGAGATCGTGCGACGGGATGTCTCCGTGCTGGTCGCCCCCCGGCCGCCTTCGGGCGCCGGGGAACAGGGCGGCTCCCCTGGAGTGCGCGGCGAATACCTCACCACGGACCAGTTGCGGACGATCTCCACCCTGCCCGGTGTGGCGCAGGCCGACGGCGTCGTCGTGGGATACGCGGCAGTCGTGGGCGCGGACGGCAAGGTCGCCCAGGGCAGCGGCTTCGGCTCGCGCCTCACCGGCACGAACTGGTCCGGCACGCCGCGTGTGCGCCTGCTTAGTGGCCGCGCCCCGGCGGCCGCGGACGAGGTCGCCGTTGAAACGGTGGCGGCGAGAAGCGGGCGCCTCCAGGTGGGCGACGACACCCGCGTGCTCAGCTCGGCGGGAGAACAGCGGGCGAAGGTGGTGGGGATCTTCTCCCATCATCCGCTTACTCCCGATCCCTCAGGCAGCGGCCCGTCCGTAGCCTTTGACACCGCTACCGCGCAGCGGCTGCTCCTGAGGCCCGGCGCCTTCTCGGAGGCCGAAGTGGCGGCGCAGAGCGGCGTCGATCCGGAGAAACTGACCGCTTCGATCTCCGGTCTCCTCCCGGCCGACTTCCAAGCTGCGAACGGGGCGAGGCTGGCCGAAGAGGCACAGCAGAACCTGGCCGGAGACGCGGAGACCATCCAGCGCGTGCTGCTCGGCTTCACGATGGTCGCCCTGCTGATCGGTGCACTCCTGATCGCCAACACCTACTCCGTGCTGATCGAGAGGCGCAATCGGGAGTTGGCACTGCTGCGGGCGGTCGGGGCGAGTCGCACCCAGGTCAGGCGCGTGCTGCTGCTGGAGGCCGCCGCCGTGGGCGTCGCCGGCACAATCTGCGGGATCGCCGCCGGAACCGGCTTGGCAGCGCTGATGGTCGCATACACCGCGTCCCGGGATCCGTCCGTGGACCAGGGGCTCGTCGTGACACCGCGCGCCCTGGCCACCACTGTCCTGGCAGGGGTGGTCGTCACCATCCTGGCGGCGTGGGTGCCCGCCCGCCGAGGGACTCGCATACCGCCCGTGGCCGCGCTCCGCACGGAGGCCATCGCCACACCCTCCACGCTGCACCGTCGTAACCGCGCAGGGCAGATTCTGGCACTGATCGCCGGACTCGCCTGCGTGTTCGGCCTGACCGGCAGCGCGACCGTCAACCTGATCGCGGGCGTGGTCGGCGCATTCCTGCTGCTCATGGCCTCGGTGGTGCTATCACCATGGCTGGCCGCCATTCTGGTACGGCTGTGCCGTCGAGTCCTGCCCTCCTCGACCGCGAGCACTCATCTAGCCGTCGAGAACACCCTGCGCAGCCCCAGGAGAACCGCCGCCACCGTTTCCGCCCTGCTGATCGGAGTCGCCCTGGCCACCGGCATCTCCATCTTCACGGCGAGCATCACCGAGGTCGACAGGGCGTCGATGCTGCGCCATCTGACTGCCACCTATGTGGCGGCCAACATCGGTGACGGGCCCGTCGACGCGGAAACTCAGGCGAAGGCGCGATCCGTCCCGGGGGTGACACGGGCTGACGCCATCCGCACGGACACCCTCCAGATCAACGGCCGCTCGATTGAAGTCGTCGCCGCGATCGACCCAGCCGCGATAGGCAAAACCGTTCGTGTCCTTCACACGGGCCGGCTGGACGATCTCGGCAAGGGCGTGTTCGTCAACGCCGGTCTCGCCGAAGACCGGGGATGGTCCATGGGCTCCACCATCACGGTACGCTCGGCCGCCGGCGAAGCCGTGAAACTGCCTGTGACCGGGCTGTTCGAGGACGCCCCTCTCACCGGCAACACTCTCCTGTTCTCCAACGGCTTCGCGGACCGGCACTTCCGCCCCAGCGGAGCGGACGTGCTCCTCATCGCGGGGCCCGCGGGTGACGGGCTGCGTCAGGGCCTGGAATCGGCGCTGGCCGACAGGCCGGATGTGCGCCTGTTCACCAAGGACGAGTACGTGGTCGACGTCACCAGCGACCTGTCCGCGTTCGTATGGATCTCCACGGTGATGCTGGGGCTGTCCTTCCTGATCGCCCTTCTGGGTATCGTCAACACGCTGGCGCTGGCCGTACTGGAGCGGACGCGGGAGATCGGCCTGCTGCGCGCCATCGGGATGCGCCGGCGGCAGATCCGCGCCATGATCCGCCGAGAATCCGTGCTCATCTCGCTCGCCGGTGCCCTGCTCGGCCTGGCCGCGGGCCTGGTTATCGGCGTCACGCTGCAGCACCTGGTCCTGGGACAGTCGTTCGCCACGATCGCCATCCCCGTACCCACCATCGGCGGCGTGCTCCTGGCCATGATCGTGGGAGGTGTGCTCGCGGCAACCTGGCCAGCCCGCCGTGCCGCCCGCGTCGACGTTCTCCAGGCCCTGCACGCCGAATGACTGTCACGCATCCGAACCGGCGCGGACTGAACCAATCGTGGTTCTGGAGAACAACCCTCTGCCCAGGCAATGGGAGCACCCGCGTAGAGATCACCGGTATCGGGACTGTCTAGTTCATCACGGACCGAGATTCGGAGAATGACAAACACTGGCCGGATCTTCCCCTGGCTCCCGACGGCACCCGACCGAAGCCGACGACCAGCCAGCTCTTCGGAGTGAACCACTGCAAGTACTACTTCTGGGATGAGTACAAGACGGCGACGAAATGGGACTACGGGGTTCCGCGGGCGGGCTGGCTTCAGTGCGCGCTTTTCATCCTGAGTGGCGGCCATCTTCGACGTCCTGAAGGACAAGGATCGCCTGAGCGATCGGCCGTGCCCAGGGAGGTGGTGTTTGAGAAGGCCACCCGTAATCGGTGACTATTAGGAAGCAATCGCCTCAATAGTCACTTTAGCATCGTTTGTCTCGTTTTTGGAGTCGGGCGAATCGGTGGTCTTGCGACACTCGGCGAGGACTTCCAGCCCCATGTAGCGGCGCTGCTCGGTCCACTCGTCGTTCTGCTCGGCCAGCACTGCGCCGACGAGCCGGATGATCGAGTCGCGGTTGGGGAAGATGCCGACCACGTCGGTCCGCCTCCTGATCTCCTTGTTCAGGACGCTCTTGGGGGTTGTTGCTCCACGTCTGACGCCAGACGGCCTTGGGGAAGGCGGCGAAGGCCAAGATGTCCTCGCGGGCCTCGTCCAGATGCTCGGCCGCCTTCGGGTATTTGACCTCCAGCGTCTGCACGACGTGACGGTGCTGGGCATAGACCGACTCGGCGTCAGGCTGCTCGAAGACGGTGCGCAGCATGGTGGCCACCCACGGCTGGGCCGACTTCGGAACGCGCATGATCAAGTTTCGCGCGTAGTGGGTTCGACACCTCTGCCAGGACGCGCCCGGCAAGGTGGAGGCGATCGCGTCGCGCAGCCCGGCGTGGCAGTCGGAGGTCACCATCAGCACACCGGACAGACCGCGGGCGACCAGGCCGCGCAGGAACGCCAGCCAACCCGCGCCGTCCTCGCTGGACACGACGTCCAGGCCAAGGATCTCGCGCTGGCCGTCAGCGTTGACGCCGGTGGCGACCAGGGCGTGCACGCTCACCGTCCGGCCGCCCTCGCGCACCTTCTGGGTCAGCGCGTCGATCCAGACGAAGGTGTACGGACCGGCATCCAGCGGCCGGGACCGGAACTGCTCGACCATCGCGTCGAGTTCGGCGGCCATCGCCGAGACCTGCGATTTGGACAACGAGGTGATGCCCATCGCCTCGGCCGGCTTCTCCACCCGCCGCGTCGACACCCCGAGCAGGTAGCTGGTAGCCACCACGCTGGTCAGCGCCCGTTCGGCCCGGCGTCGCTTGTCCAGCAGGAAGTCCGGGAAGTAGGAGCCGGTCCGTAGCCGGGGCACGGCCAGATCGATGCTCCCGGCGCGGGTGTCCCATGGGCGGGTGCGGTAGCCGTTGCGGGTGTTGACCCGCTCGCTGCTCGACCTCGGCGTCCATCATCCGCTGGGCGAACTCGCGGATCATTGTCCGGAGCAGGTCCGGGCTCGCCGCGGCGAGCGTGTCTTCCAAGTACTCCCCAGCAGCGGGCACAATGTCATTGACGGCCACTTCGTCCCCTTCATGTTGATATGAGCGAATCGAAGGATTACGGAGTGGCCGTCTCTTGTCACATGGATCTCACCCGTACCAGTCCAGGGCTTGATTACCCGCACACCATCTCCCTGGACGTGAACTCGTCATGGCGAGATAGGCCAGGCGAAGGAGCGCGATCGATCATCAATCCGTATCCCTCTCCCCTACTGAGAGCCGGAGCTCACGCACCCCAGGCAAGGCCAACGTGGCCACGAGCTGGGTGGACTTAATTTTCGGCAGGCGCAGGATCAGAACCGCATTCCATGGCCGCGGTCACCCGAACAATGCGTCGGGCCCACTGGAGCCTTCCAGAAGAGCTACTCACGGGTACTGCCAACGGGCTGTCATCAGCAGCAGATCTCAAACGGTTCTGAAATTGATGAAGGCGCGATGGAGGTGTGCTGAAGGCGCGTTAAAGGCAGCGCCTGTGAAGATGGCGTCGTCTCACACCATCAATTTAGGAGGCGGCACACGAATGCCCATTAAGAGATTACGTCTGTTAACGCTTGGCCTGGCGGCCACGGTAGTCGTTCTCCCCCTCACCATAGCCTTGCCGGTAGCCGCCGATCAGGCTGGCGCTGTCCAGCCGATCGGTCCGGGCCAGTTCCTGCCCGAGGGTCAGAGCTTCGAATTTTCAGAATCCGACGTCTCTGCGGGGGCAATCGGACGCAGGCACACAGTGACAGCTGTGGACGGGACTCTGGCGAAACCGGAGTCTGTGCCGTTCACACGGACTGACCTGGCGGTCTTCGGACCTGGCTGGGCGGCGGAGTTCCTCGGCGGCACGACCAGCCGCTCGCTCAGCGTCCACGGCGACTTCATTGTTGTCAGCGAGGTTGGCCTGCCCGGCTCCACTCGGTACGACCTCAAGAGCAGTGCCGCCTTGCCAATGGGGGGCGGCGTCCGCGAATTCGAAGCCGTCGATGGTGCCAAGCTCAGCGAGGACACGCGCTGGGACGACGCGCTCGGAGCCTTGCGCACCACGATCATCGAGACACCCGCGATGGAGCTCGGCGCGCGCGCACACGGGGATGACTCCTTCGCCAAGCCCGACGGTACCGTGGCCGATGCTGCCGACCTCAATCTTACCTTTACTTGGGCTCAGGTGACGTCGGACGCCGCCTCCTGGCGGGTGACCGGAGTGGGCAACAAGACACACGGCACCGCCACCGTCGGTTACGACGGCCATGGCCGTGTCGCCACCGTGACGGAACCGGCAGCCGGGCAAACACCGAAAAGTGTGCTGACCTTTAGCTACGCCGCCGCGACCACCGCCACGGCGGCGGGCTTCGGCGACTACGCCGGACGCGTCAAGCAGATCTCGCTCGCGACCGGCCCCGGCGCAACGCAGGTGGTCGCGAAGTACACCTTCGACACCGCCGGATACCTCCGCACCGTCACCGACCCCGGCGTCAGCGCCCAGGCCACTTACGCCTACGACGCCATGGGCCGCGTGTCCACGCTTTCGTCCGTCAGCAAGGGGGCCTGGGACCTGCGCTACGTCGGCGGCTCGGCTGCTCCGACCGCCACCTCTACCGGCGATGGCGGCCTTCCTAACGTCCCTGACTCGCCCGACAGCCCGCCCGCCGGTGCGCCGAGCCTCGCCGATCCCGACGCCACGGCTCCACCCGCAGCCGAGTTCCGGCCTGCGGACGACGTCTCGGTCCTGGCCTACCCCAGCTACTGCTCGACCGCCACGACCTGGCTCTACTACACTAAAGGTGGCTGTTCGGCGTGGGCGGCGCACTACGGCTGGCGCAAGCCGTACTGGCGGGAGTTGCCCACCCGCCGGTGGGTCGTGGGCGTGGTGTACGACCACTGCACCAGGGCGCCCGACCGGCCTTCCGGGTTCAACTTCGTAGCGGCTTGTGACATGCACGACTACGGTTACGGCCTGATCGGTAACAGATACAAGCTCTACCGCTACTACCTCGACAGCTGGCACAAGAGGAGCGTGGACGACGTGTTCCATGTGACCTTGCGCGACTGGACCTGTCCCGCGTACGGACAGCGCAGGGCCTACTGCGGGAGGGTCGCCTGGGTCTATCGCGCGGCTGTGCGCTTCGGCAATCCGAAGAACGGCGCGGACGCGACCCGTTGAGCCAACCAGTGGCAGGCCCTTCGAGGGCCTGCCACTGCCCGAAGGGGAGAACTATGAGCAGGGCACCTATCATCTCCGGTGCCTATGTTGGGGTCGTGCTGATCACGGCTGGCGTAACCCACTACGTCTCCGTCATGCACGGCGCGCCGATCGGTCCAGGTATTGCGCTCTTCGTGGCTACGCTGCCGTCTTCTCTCGTCGTGTTTGTGCCTCCACTCGATGCGCTGGAGGCAGGAGCGCTGACGGCCTTTCTGATCGGCTGCGGCGCGATCCAGGCAGGCACCCTGTGGTTTTTGCTTAAATGACCGCTCTTAGGTCGGGTCGCCCGAGGGAATCGCACCCTCGAGCTCCCACAGAACGGAGCGTGTCAGTGAGCCTTTTTCATCCTCTCGTGAGCTGGTGATTCTGAAGGACCGCAATCGCCTTACACAGATGGCCGGCCTTGCTGGGGCTGCAGCGGAGCTTGCGGAGGATGCGCCAAGCTTTGAGCTGGGCATTGGCTCGTTCGCCGGGGCCGCGGAGGCGGGCGTGTGAGCGGTTGGCCTGCTTTGGGACTCGGGCTTGTTCCTGCCCTTGTACGGGGTGCGGACTGGGCCTTCGGCGCCCTGGTAGCCCTTGTCGGCCAGGACGATGATCCCGGCCCGCTCGAGCTCGCGCAGGATGCCCCAGATGCGGGCGGCGCTCAGGTCGTGGGTCGTGCCCGGCAGCGCGCCCGATGTCCACAGGACGGTTCCGTCTGGGGAGTCGATGACCTGGACGTTCATCCCGTGTACGCGGTGCTTGCCGGAGAAGTACGGCCAGTCGGCCTTGATCCGGTCGATGCGGATCAGCGTTCCATCGAGTACCAGGTAATGCAGGCCGTCTCTTCGGGCCTTGCGCAGCGCTTGGCGGAGCTTCGGCGAGCGTGCCGACAGCAGCATCACCGTTTCTTCCACATACCGCCAGGCCGTCGCCGCAGAAACCCCGAATCCCGCTCCGAGCTCGTGAAACGTCTCACCCTTGCGCAGGTAGACCAGCACCAGCAGCGCCTGCTGCCCGGCGTTGAGCAGCCGCCAGGCCGAGCCGATCGCCTTGCGGCGCCGGCGGATCAGCCCAGCCACATAGGTCAAGGTTGAGCGCGACAAATCGACGGCAGCGCGGTAGAACAGCACCCAGAGCTCCTGGTTGTGACGGGCGTGGTTGTGGTGATCAACCCGTCTAACAGGGGCTCTGCTACGTCATGAGGCAAACGCCGGATACGCGATCATGCCGTGACCCCGCCCCTCTGCCGCAAGAGGATGAAAGGGCTCAGTGCGCGCTTACGCCGGGCATCAGCCTCCGATGTCACCAAGGCGGCGCGCCCCTCGGTCTCGTCCTATTGAGACGCGACCGAGAGGCGGCAGTAACTTCTGAGAGGGCGTTTGGTTTGCCCGTGTTTGGGTTAGTACGTCCCGCGCCAGGTTGGTGTTGCCTCGTCCGTTATGCGCTTGCTGACGTTGTCGATCATCGCGATGTGGATCATGGCTTCGGAGCTAGTCGGCAAGGTCTCGTAGTCGCGGGCGAGGCGGCGGTGGAGCATGAGCCAGCCGAGGGTCCGTTCGGCTACCCAGCGTCGCTGGACGACACTGAAACCTCGGACATCGGGGTCGCGGTGGACGACGTGGGTGTGGATGCCCAGGCGTGCGGCGTGGTCGGCGAACTGCTTCTTGAAGCCGGTATCGACCCAGGTCAGCGTAATGCTTGGGTGGTCGGTCTTGGCCTGGTCGAGCACCTTGATGCCGGCCTGGTTCTCCGAGACGGACGCGGCGCAGACGGTCACGGCCAGTAGCAGCCCGAGTGCGTCGGTGGCGACGCCGCGTTTCCTGCCAACGATCTTCTTGGCGGCGTCGGTTCCCTGGGTGTCGAGGGGCGGGTTGGTGGAGGTCTTGACGGTCTGGGTGTCGATGATCGAGGCGGTGGGCTGCGGGTCGCGGCCGTCTTTCGCGCGGGCCAGGCCGGTGAGGTCGTAGTTGAGTTGGGCGAAGATGCCCTGGTCACGCCAGGCGGCGTAGTAGGAGTAGACGGTGCCGTGCGGCGGGAAGTCGTGCGGGAGGTAGGCCCAGGCGATCCCGGTCCGGTTCAGGTACAAGATCGCGTTGAAGATGTCGCGGAGATCGGTGGGAGCCGGTTCGCCGGTGGGCCGGCGGTCGAGGCGGGCCTGGCGCCAGCTGGTGAGGGTGGGCTCGATCAGGGCCCAGCGGGCGTCGGAGATGTCGGACGGGTAGCCGCGTCGGGGGTTCATACTCGACCGATACGCCGGACCCGCCGTGAGGGTCGGCAACCTCCGAAACATGGCGTGTCTTGGGCATTTCTACGCCAGACGGAATCGAGGTCGGCCTGCCTCGCGAAACGGACATCGACACGCTCCACCCGGGAGGTCAATACGGGGCGGACGCCGCGAATGCGGCAAACCGCCTACCCGCCAGAAGCGGCGTATACACGCACACCATCCCAAGATGCCCACTGAGAGTGCGTTACGCGAGCTGATGTCCCTTTCGTCGTTGCGATTGGATGAGGTCTGCTGGTCGGCGGGGCATTGTTCGGTCTACGGGCGCGGCTGA
>NZ_JBHYJD010000064.1:0-54715 GCF_042740555.1 Nonomuraea sp. NPDC059007
GCCGCCATCTGGCACAACTGGAACACCGGCGCACCCGTAAAACGGTCCCTGACCGCCTACGACCACTAACCCGAATTTCACATCAGCGATCTAGGCCGTGGCGGACGGCGTAGAGGGCGGCCTGGGTGCGATCCTGGACGCCGAGTTTCATGAGCACGTTCGACACGTGTGTCTTGACCGTCTTCTCCGCCACCGTCAGCGCCCGCGCGATCTCCCGGTTGGAACGTCCGGCGGCGATCAGCGTGAGGACCTCGCGTTCGCGTTCGGTCAGCTGGACCGGACCCGGGACGTGCGCCTCGGGAGCGGCCGGGCCCGCGCCGAGCATGGCCTCGGCCGCCTCGGGGGCCAGCAAAACCTGACCGCCGTGCACTGCCCGGACCGCCTGCACCAGCGCCGACGGGTCCACGTCCTTGTACAGGAAGCCCGCCGCCCCCGCCCGCATCGCCGGGCCGACGTCGGAGCGGTCGCTGACCGAGGTGAGCACCACGATCCGCGTCGCGGAACCGGTCAGGCGTTCCAGCGCGCCGAGCCCGCCGAGCACCGGCATCTTGAGGTCGAGTAGCAGCACGTCCGGCTTGAGCTCGCCGACCAGTTCGACCGCCTCCTGCCCGTCTCCGGCCTCGCCCACGACCGTGATGTCATCCTGGAGGTCGAGGAAGGTGCGCAGGCCCTGCCGTACCACCGGATGGTCGTCGGCGATCAGCACCTTGATCAAATCCCCACCTCCACCAGGACCGTGGTCCCCTCGTCCCGGGACGAGCCGACGGTCAGCGTGCCGCCGACCGACTCCGCCCGGTCCTTCATGGATGCCAGCCCGAGCCCTCTGGAGTCGGCCTGGTCGAAGCCGGTGCCGTTGTCGGCCACCGAGAGGGCCAGCTTGCCACCCTCGTACGCCAGCCGCACCCACACCTGGGTGGCGCCCGAGTGGCGCAGCGCGTTGTGCAGCGACTCCTGGGCCACGCGCAGCACCACCACCTCGACCGCCGGGTCAAGCGGCGGGAGTTCGTCGCTGTCGAAGGTGATGGCGGCGGACTGCAGCCGGTCGAGCATGCGTACGTGCTTGCGCAGCGTCTCGCTCAGGCCGTGGCGGTCGAGCTCGGCCGGGCGCATCTCCACGATGACCGCCCGGAGCTCGGCCATGGCCTCACCGGCCAGCTTCTGGACGCGGTCGAGCTCGGCGGCGGCCCGGTCGGGGTCGGTGCGCAGGATCGTGGCCGCGGCCTGGGCGGTCAGCCGCAGCGAGAACAACTTCTGGGTGACCGCGTCGTGGAGTTCGCGGGCCATGCGGTTACGTTCTTCGACGAGGGCCAGCTCGCGGCCCTGCTCGTACAGCCTGGCGTTGGTGAGGGCGATCGCGGCGTGCGCGGCGAACAGCGTGAGCAGGTCCTGGTCGTCCTGGGTGAAACCGCCGGGTGTGCGCTTGTTGGCGAGAAAGATGATGCCGAGCACCTCGTCGCCGTCGCGGATCGGGACGCCGAGGAAGTCCTTCATGACCGGGTGCGCCTTCGGCCAGTACTCGAACCTGGGGTCCTCGCGCAGGTCGGGCAGCCGAGCGGGGGTGCCCTCCTGGAGCATCGCGCCGAGCATGCCATGCTGGCGGGGCAGCGGGCCGATCGCGTCCCACTGCTTGTCGGTCAGTCCCTCGGCGACGAACTCGGCGAACGAGCCGTCCTCGTCGGGCACGCCGAGCGCGGCGTAGCGGGCGTCGAGCAGGCGTTGCGCCGAGCGCACGATGACCTGCAGCACCTCGCGCACCGACAGGTGACGGGTGACCGCCAGCACGGCCGAACTCACGGCCTGCAGTATCTCGTCGCGATCGGGGGTCACCCGACCACTCTATGGTCCTAGGTCGATGTGCCCAGTCCCGGGCGGGACTTCAGCCCGATGTACGGCGGGCCGCTCCTTTCTAGCGTCTAACCATGACGAACACCGCACTCATCACCGGCGCTTCCCGCGGTCTCGGCCTCGCCCTCGCGAGGTCCCTGGCAGGTGCGGGATGGAACCTCGTCCTCACCGCGCGCGGCGCCGACGACCTGGAGAAGGTCGCCGCCGAGATCGGCGCCACCGCGATCCCCGGCGACGTGGCGGAAGCCGAGCACCGCGAACGGCTGGCCAAGGCGGTCCCCTCGCTGGACCTGCTGGTCAACAACGCCAGCGGACTCGGCGCCACCCCGCTGCCGAAGATCGCGGGCTATCCGCTGGAGGCGTTCCGCGTCCTGCTGGAGACCAACGTGATCGCCCCGCTCTCCCTCATCCAGGCGACCATCCCAGCGATCAGGGCCGCCCGGGGCGCGATCGTGAACATCACCTCCGACGCCGCCACCGGCGCCTACGAGGGCTGGGGCGGCTACGGAGCCACCAAGGCGGCCCTGGAGCAGCTCTCGAACGTCCTGGCCGCCGAAGAGCCCGACGTCGCCGTCTGGTGGGCCGACCCGGGCGAGATGAACACCCGGATGCTGGCCGACGCCGTGGGAGCCGACGAGGCCGCGGGCGCCGCCGACCCGGCGCGGGTCGCGATCGCCCTGCACGACCTCATCAAGCGCCGCCCGGCCAGCGGGCGGGTGAACCTGCAATGACCGCCACCCTGGACGGCGGGCCGTCGGGTCTCGACTTCCGGCTTCCCGCCGCGCTGGAGGCCCACGCGCCGCCCGAGGCCCGCGGCCTGTCCCGCGACGGGGTACGCCTGCTGGTGAGCCGGGGCGGCGCGCACACCCATCACCCGTTCGGCGACCTGCCCGCGCAACTGGATCCCGGCGACCTCGTGGTGGTCAACAACTCGGCCACGCTTCCGGCGGCGGTGCGGCTCGACCGGCTCTCGGTGCACTTCTCCACCGCCCGCGAGGACGGGACGTGGCTGGTGGAACTGCGGCGCCGTACCGCGAAGGCGTCCGAGCCCTACGGCGGCGGCGAGCCGGGCGAATGGCTGCCGCTGCCCGGCAACGCGACGCTCAGGCTGATCGAACGCGAGACCCCGCGGCTGTGGCGGGCGCGGCTCGACCAGGACGTGGAGAAGTACCTGGCCAGGAAGGGCGTGCCGATCCGCTACTCCTACGTGGACCGGGACTGGCCGCTGGCCGCCTACCAGACCGTGTTCGGCACCGTGCCGGGCAGCGCGGAGATGCCGAGCGCGGGACGGCCGTTCACGGCGGAGCTGGTGACGGCGCTCGTGTCACGGGGCGTGGGGGTCACGCCGATCACGTTGCACACCGGTGTCGCCTCACCGGAGAAGGACGAGCCGCCCTACGCCGAGCGCTACGACGTGCCCGAGCACACGGCTCGCCTGGTCAACCTCACGCGGCGCGACGGCGGGCGCGTGATCGCCGTCGGCACGACCGTCGTACGGGCGCTGGAGACGGCGACCGGCGCCGACGGGCTGGTCAGGGCGTCGAACGGATGGACCAGCCACCTGGTCACGCCCGATACGCCGCCCCGTGCGGTCACCGGGCTGATCACCGGGCTGCACGAGCCGAGGTCGAGCCACCTGCTGATGCTGACGGCGTTCGCGGGCCGGGAGACGCTGGCGGAGGCGTACGCGGAAGCGCTTCGAGAGGGGTATTTGTGGCATGAGTTTGGTGATGTGCACTTGATTCAGAAGTAATTGCTTTACATGGATTTTGCCTGCGTGATAGGAAAAGCCGACGTTCACGGGGGGTTTCCTCGTCCCACTTTCCTCACGGAGACAGCTGCATGCGCAACTCCATCACGAAGGTAGCCACCTTCACGCTCGTCGCGGGGGCCATGATCCTTCCGGCCGTCCCGGCGGTCGCCGGCACCGCCGCCACGGCCACCACCACCGTCGCCGCCAAGGCCGCTGACCAGCCTTACTCGATCATGAAGGTGGGCGTCAAGGCGCCCAAGACGGTGAAGCGCGGCGGCAAGATCCGGTACCGGATCGACGTGCTGAACACCGGCCCCCACCAGGCCGACTACTACTGGGTCGGCGGCAAGCTGCCCAAGGGCATCGTCAACGGCCTGCGCTACAACGGCCCCAAGGGCACCCAGTGCGAGTGGGACCCGACCGGGTTCTGGTGCTGGGGCCCCTGGGAGCTGGAGAAGGGCGACCGGGACTGGCTCGACATCCAGGTCACCCTGAAGAAGGGCACCCGCGGCACGGCCACCGCCCAGCTCGGGGCGCTGGTGTACGACATCCCGATCGGCATGGAGAACATGGACAAGGAGGAGATGGACCGGATCGGCGGCTTCAAGTCCTGGTTCTACGGCAAGAAGGTCAAGACCAAGATCGTCCGCTAGGTCGCCCCACGCGAACCCCGGGATCCACCGGGGTTCGCCCTTGGGCCGCGGCGGCTGGTCAACAGGGCGTCGTGGCGGCGGGGACCACGTGCGACGTGCGCGGCGCCCGACGATCGGCGCGCGCCCACTGCGGCGGGAGGTGGGGGCGGGGGCTTGCCGTAACGGAAAGGCGGGGTTGAAGGACGCGCGCCAAAACCGGGCGGCGTCCGAATGTCGGGCCGGTGAGCGAGCAGCGGATGGCGCGCAGTACCGTGGCTCAAGTGGACCAGCGCACCCTCCTGATCACGCTCACCGGCCCCGACCGGCCCGGTGTCACCAGCCGCCTGTTCTCCGTCCTGGCCGGCTTCCCGGTCACCGTCTCCGACATCGAACAGGTCGTCATCCGCGGCCGGCTCACCCTCGGCGTGCTCGTCGCCTACGTCGGCGGCCCCTCCACCGGCACCGGCAGCACGCTCGGCGCCATGTGGACCGCCGTCGAGCGCACCGCGGAGGACCTCGGTCTGGAGGTCGAGCTCTCCACCGGCTCCCTCACCAAGGAGCAGCGCCGCCGCGGCCGCCTGTCGGTCAGCGTGCTCGGCCCCTCGCTCCCCCCGGCCGCCATCGCCGGCATCGCGGGCAGGATCGCCGCCGCAGGCGCCAACATCGACCGCATCGAACGCCTGGCCCAGTGGCCGGTCACCTGTATCGAACTGTCCGTGTCCGGCGCCGACCCCGACGCGCTGCGCGTCGAGCTGGCCGCCGAGGCCGCCGCCCAGCAGGTGGACGTGGCCGTCCAGCGCACGGGCCTGTCCCGGCGGGCCAAGCGGCTCATCGTCATGGACGTCGACTCGACGCTCATCCAGGGCGAGGTCATCGAGCTGCTGGCCGCCCACGCGGGCTGCCTGGACGAGGTGGCGCGGGTCACCGAAGAGGCGATGCGCGGGGAGCTGGACTTCGCCGAGTCGCTGCGCCGCCGGGTGGCGTTGCTGGAGGGGCTGCCGGCGTCGGTGTTCGAGCAGGTGCGCAAGGAGGTCGTCCTCACCGCGGGCGCCCGGACGCTGGTGCGCACGCTCAAGCGCCTCGACTACCGCTTCGCCATCGTCAGCGGCGGCTTCACCCAGATCACCGACTCGCTGGTGTCGGACCTCGGCATCGACTACTCAGCGGCCAACGTCCTCGAAGTCGTCGACGGCCACCTCACCGGCCGGGTCGTCGGCGAGATCGTCGACCGTCCCGGCAAGGCGCGCGCGCTGGAGCGCTTCGCCCGCGAGGCCGGCATCGCGATCAGCCAGACGGTCGCGATCGGCGACGGCGCCAACGACCTCGACATGATCGCCACCGCCGGGCTGGGCATCGCCTTCAACGCCAAGCCCGTCGTCCGCCAGGCCGCCGACACCGCGGTCAACTCCCCATACCTGGACGTGATCCTCTACCTCCTCGGCATCTCCCGCGACGAGGTCGAGGCCGCCGACGCCGAGGACGACGTCCTGGCGCCGAACTGACCGCGGCGACTCAGCGCCGGGTGACCGATCGGGCGAGGTCGAGGGCGTCGGTGTTCAGGGTGCGCAGCGCCGGGTGGGCGGTGACGGCGTGGCGCAACGCCCGCCGTACCGAGGAAGGCTCGCCCTCGGCGGCCTCCTCCAGCAGCTCGTCGACATGGCTGGCCACCTCGTCCAGCCCGTCGCCGTAGGCGTCCTCCTCCGGAGGCCGCGTGTTGTCCCGTACGGCCCGCGCGCCCGCCACCAGCCGGTCGGCCACCGCGTCGAGCACGGCGGTGGTGGCGTCCGAGCCCACCTCCGAGCCCCGCAGCACCGCGGCCAGCAGCAGCGCGTCGTCGCGCAGCTTCCTGGACAGGGTGATGGCGCCGCGTAGTTCCTCGGGCGCCTGGCCGCCGGGTTCCTTCTCCAGCCGGTCCAGCGACGCGCCGAGCCGGTCGGCGGCCTGACCGGCGGCCTCGGTGCGCTCGGACATGGCGTCGAGGTCACGCTCGGCCAGGGCGCGGATGACCGCGGCGTGCTCGGTCAGGAGGTCCACGGTCAGGTCCTTGATCCCGCTCGCCTCGCCGCGCGGCCACAGCAGCCGGGCGGCGACCAGCGCGAGCACGCCGCCGCCCGCGGTCAGCACGAGACGGGTCCCGGCGGCCTCCCAGTCCAGGCGGGTCGAGAAGTCCGTCAGCAGCAGCGCCAGCGGCGTCGCGAACACCGTCCAGTACCCGTAGCTGACCTCACGCAGCGCGAACCCGAGCGTCCCGAACACCAGCACCGTCGCCACGATCGTGTACGCGCTCGGCACCGCCGCCAGCACCAGCGCCGCCGCACCGGCGCCGACCACGGTCCCGGCGACCCGGAGCACCACCCGGTCCACGGTGTCGCCATAGGTGGACCGCAGGCCCATCATCACCGTGAACACGAACCACTTGCCGTAGTGCTCGTGCATGCCCACCATCAGCGCCATCGACGCGGCCACCGCGATGCCGAGCCGCCCGGCGTGCTCGGGTTCGTCACCGAACTTGAGCTGCCAGGTGAACCGCGGCAACCGTGCGGGAGCCTGGATGCCCTCACTGGTGAACACCCCGATCGTCCGCACCGCCACGGCGATCCGGTCGAGGCAGCGCCGTACCTGGCCGAGGAGCGCGACGGTCCGCAGCGACTCCGGGTCGGACAGCCGCCGCGCCCGCAGCCGCGAGATGTGCTCGGCGAAGTCGGCCGTGGCCGCCATCGCGACCGGCACGCCCGCGACGCTGCCCGCGGCCACCTGCCGCAACGCGGCCGTCAGCGCCGCAACGACCTTGTCGATCTCCTGCCGTTCCGCACCCGCCTCCGCCCGGAACGCCCGCAGCGCCACCGTCTCGTGAAAGATCCGCACCAGCGTCTGCACGTAGGCGTCCGGCGAGCGATCGAGATCCGCCCCACCGCGATACGCGGCGGAGGAGGTGGCGGCGTCATCCAGCGCCTGGGACCCGCGCTCCCGCAGCTCGGCCCAGTCCTCCTCGGAGCGCCCAAGCCCGTCCAGCATGCCCGCCAGCGCCTCGACCGCCTCGTCGAAAGCGTCCTTCAGCGGATCGAGCCGCCGCACGGGCCACAGCGCCAGCGCGAGTACGCAGAACTCGATCCCGCCGAGCCCGACCATCAAAGCCCCGTCGAACCCCGCCCGGGGGATCAGATAGAACCCCGTGACCACGGCCAGCACCGGCGGCATCCCGACGGTCCGCCACTGCCCGCCGGCCGCCGCCACCAACCCGATCACCCCGACCGCCCACCACGGGTACGGCGCGATCAACGTCCCGAGCCAGAACCCCGCCGCGATCAGCCCCACCTTGATGGCGAGAGTCCGGGCCCGCTGCCCATACGGCTTCCCGTAGGAATCCCCGAAAGCCGTGAAATAGGCCCCCAGAGCCGCCAGCCCACCCGCGTGCGGCGCCCCGGCCACGGACCCGATCACCAGCGGCAGCGCGATCGCCACCCCGCACAGCAGCCCGTAGCCCCAGGGCGGACGGGCGGGCAGCTCGAAGCCACGCCTCAGCGAACGAACGGCCCCCCGCATGGATCCGCCCCCGGTGTAGCTCCTAGGCCTGCTTGGGATCCCAGCGCGTGACCAGGCGTCCCTCCCCTGGCCAGAGATCTACCCAGGCCGAAGCCGTCTGGATCACCGCGAACGACCCGGGCCGGAACCCGTAATCCCCGCCCGCGAGCCCGAGCGCCAGCTCGTGAACCCCCGGATTGTGCCCGCACAGCACCAGCGTCTCCGCCTCCGGATCCTGCAGCCGGATCAGCGCCAGCAGCTCGTCGGCGTAGGCCTCGTAGATGTCCCGCTCGAAGCTGACGCTCTGCTCGGGAAAAGCCAGCTCCGCGGTACGCCGCGTGCGCAGGGACGGCGAACAGAGCACCAGGTCAGGCTCGTACCCCAGAGCCCGGATCTCGTCACCGGCGCGCCCGGCGTCCCGCTCGCCCCGCTCGGTGAGCGGCCGATCCCGATCCGCCAGCCCCGGGACCTGGGCGGCCTTGGCATGCCTCAGCACGATGAGCGTACGCACGCCGCTCACCCTCTCGCCGCTCACCCTCTCGACGCCCAGACGGCGAGCCCGACGAGAACGCCCAGGATCACCACCATGGCCAGCAGAATAAGGACCAGCGTCCTGCCACCGTTGGGCCGCTTCTCTTCCACCCGCCCAGTTTCCCACCCAACCACCCCGCCCCGGCATCCGCCTGTCCTGGGTTTCCCGTCATGCCGTTGCCTCGTGTTGTTGCTTGCCGCGGTGGCTGGTCAGCGGGGCGTCGTGGCGGCGGGGACCACGTGCGACGTGCGCGGCGCCCGACGATCGGCGCGCGGCCGCTGCGGCGGGAGGTGGGGGCGGGGGCTTGCCGTAAGGGAAAGGCGGGGTTTGGGCGGGACGTGAAAAGGCGCCCGCCGAGAGCGGCGGGCGCCTTTCTGAGTAGTACCTCTTACGAAACCGCTACGACGCCACGGGCGCCGGGTCGCGGTCGTTGTCGGAGGTGGAGTCGATCGGCACCGAGCGGCGCTTGCTGATCACGATGGCCACGATGACCACCACGACCGCGAACGTCGTCACGCCGATACGCACCGCCGGGTTGTCCGCGTAGAGGACGACGGCGGGGGCCACCAGCAGCGCCACCAGGTTCATGACCTTGATGAGCGGGTTGATGGCCGGGCCCGCGGTGTCCTTGAACGGGTCGCCGACCGTGTCGCCGATGATCGTCGCCTCGTGCGCCTCGGAACCCTTGCCGCCGTGGTGGCCGTCCTCGACGAGCTTCTTGGCGTTGTCCCAGGCGCCGCCCGAGTTGGCCAGGAAGACCGCCATCAGCGTGCCGCAGGCGATCGCACCGGCCAGGAACGCGCCCAGCGGCGCGTAGCCCAGTGCGAAGCCGACCGCGATCGGGGTCATGACGGCGAGCAGACCTGGCGTGGCCAGCTCGCGCAGCGAGTCGCGGGTGCAGATGTCGACGACGCGGCCGTACTCCGGCTTCACCGTGCCGTCCATGATGCCGGGGTTGTTGCGGAACTGGTCGCGGACCTCGTAGACCACCCGCATCGCCGCCCGTCCGACGGCCATGATGGCCAGGCCGGAGAACAGGAAGACGACCGCGGCGCCGATGATCAGGCCGACGAGCACGTTCGGCTGGTCGATGTCGAGGCCGAAGGTGGCCGGGTTCGGTAGTTCGCCCTGGACGGCGGTCTTGAAGGCGCCGAACAGGGCGGTCGCCGCGAGCACCGCCGTGGCGATCGCGATGCCCTTGGTGATCGCCTTGGTGGTGTTGCCGACCGCGTCGAGGCTGGTCAGGACGCGGGCGCCCTCACCCTCGACGTCGCCCGACATCTCGGCGATGCCCTGCGCGTTGTCGGAGACCGGGCCGAAGGTGTCCATCGAGACGATGACGCCCACGGTGGTCAGCAGACCGGTTCCGGCCAGCGCGACCGCGAACAGCGCCACGGTCACGTTGCCGAAGCCCAGCAGGAACGCGCCGTAGACGGCGCCGCCGATGATCAGCGCGGAGTAGACCGCGGACTCCAGGCCGACGCTGATGCCGGACAGGATGACGGTCGCCGCGCCGGTCCGGGAGCTCTCGGCGATCTCCTGGACGGGGCGCCGGTTGGTCTCGGTGAAGTAGCCGGTGAGCAGTTGGATCGCGCTGGCCAGCACGAGGCCGACGAGCACGGCGCCGATCGCGATGATCCGCGGGTCGGCGTCGGACTGGACCGAGGAACCGGCCAGGCCGCTGAAGCTGCTCGGCAGGTACCAGAAGGCGGCCGCGGCCACGAGCACCGCGGAGATCGCGGCGGAGATGAAGAAGCTGCGGTTGATGGCCGCCATGCCGTTGCGGTCCTTGTCGCGCAGGCCGGTGACGAAGATGCCGATGATGGCGGTGACGACACCGATCATCGGCACGATGAGCGGGAAGATCAGTCCCTGCTCACCGAAGGCCACCTTGCCCAGGATCAGGCTGGCGACCAGCATGACCGCGTACGACTCGAACAGGTCGGCCGCCATACCCGCGCAGTCGCCCACGTTGTCACCGACGTTGTCGGCGATGGTGGCGGGGTTGCGCGGGTCGTCCTCCGGGATGCCCTGTTCGACCTTGCCGACCAGGTCGGCGCCGACGTCCGCGGCCTTGGTGAAGATGCCGCCGCCGACACGCATGAACATGGCGAGCAGCGCCGCGCCGAAGCCGAAGCCTTCGAGCACTCCGGGCGCGTCACCCTGGTAGAGGAACACGACGACGGCGGCGCCCAGCAGGCCCAGGCCCACCGTGAACATGCCGGCCACGCCGCCGGTCCTGAAGGCGATGCGCATCGCGCGCTTCTCGCCGCTCGCTCGGGCCGCGGCCGCCACACGGACATTTCCGCGTACGGCCAGCCACATGCCCATGAATCCTGTCAATGCGGAAAAGCCCGCACCGACGATGAAGAAGATCGAGCGGCCGATCTTCACATCCGTGGCGCCGGGCAGGAACCACAGCACGATGGGGATGATGACGACGAAAATGGCGAGAGTCTTGAACTGCCGCTTCAGATAGGCGGCCGCTCCTTCCTGTACGGCACGCGCGATGTTCTGCATGCGCTCTGTGCCTTGGTCGGCCGCCAGCACCTCGCGTACGAGGCCGCCGGCGACGGCCAATGCGATGAGTGCCACGGCGGCCACCACGACCACGATGGTCAGATTGCTTCCGCTCAGGGTCAGATTCGACGCTGGCTCGGCAGCCAGGTAGTGCCTAAACATCCGTTCTCCTCGGCAAGACCGGTACGTCCTGCCCGGGCGGTGCTGCAAGGTTCTCGGTTGGTGCGGCACCATCCGGGTAATGGGTGCCGCTTCCGGTTGAGTCCGCAGTGTCGCCGGATCACCTTGGCCGGTGCGGGGGAGTCTACGCAGGGGTTCCGCGGATATGAAGGCTCTTGAGGCGGGCAATTATGCCCACGTCCAGTAAGCCCCAGACTGGGACCCGATTTGGGAACTGGCTCGGGTTATGTCCACGGGTTTACGGTCATGACAACTTCTTGAAAAGTGTTGTCCGGAATTGGGGTAGGCGTGGGCGGGCTACCGGGCGCCGTTGCGGCGGCCGGGCACGTGCGGGTTCAGAAGCGTCCCCCTGGAGGCCGCCCGCCATGGTCGGCGGGTGGCGGGTGGTCGGCTTCGCCGTAATGCCGCAAGGGGCCTTTCTACGGCGTGCCCCGTCACACTTTCCGCGGCAGTCCCGCCCGCTCCGCCCCCTGCAGCGCCCGCTCGCACCTCCGCGGTTGCCCCGCTCCGCCCTCGCCCTCGCCTCGCCTCGCCTCGCCTCGCCTCGCCTCGCCGAGGCATGCTTGCGTGCTCCGAGGCACGTTGCGTGGCTCTGTCCATGGGCGGGTTGCTTGAAACCCGCACGGTTCCCCTCAGGACCCCGCCACGGACGCGTCCCCTCGGAGATGCCACCGCACGCTCAAGACACGCGTCCCGGGCACCACAGGGGCGCGTTGTAAGACGTATGCCCGCTATGGCGGTGATGTGCCCCAGGGACGCGCGACCACAGGCGCGGGCGCGCATCCCCTGTCACAGGCGTGTCCTTTTCGGACAGGCAGCCGCTTCCGCAGGCCTGCCCCTTTCGAGGGCAGCGCCGAAGTCAGGAGGCTCGGCCGTTGAGAGAGGCCGGCCAGCTCATCCTGATGCGCATCCCCTTGGGGCTGGGGAACACCTCGACATCGTCGGCCAGCCCCGCGATCACCGCGATGCCGAAACCCGACATGAACGAATCGGAGAGCATGCCCAGATCGACCGGCTGCTCCTGCTGGATCTCGTCGCTCGGGGCCTGGTCGCTGACCGTGACCTCGAAGCGGCCGGAATCATCGCGAAGCTCGATGCGGATCGGCTCACCCGGGCAGTGGGCGCGGTGCGCCTCCACCGCCCGGGAACAAGCCTCACCGACGGCCAGCCTGACCTCGTCAAGCAGCGACTCCTCCACGCCGGTACGCCGGGCGATCGCCGTGGCGACCAGCCTGGCGGTCCGCACGTGGGCGGGGAGGGCGCTGAACGTCAGCTCGACGGTAGCCATGGCTACTTGTCTTTGCCGTGAGCTTCCTTGGCCTCGTCGACCGAAGCGTAGATCCCGAAGACCTTCGTCAGACCGGTGATCCGGAAGATCTTCAGGATGCGCTCCTGCGTGCAGACCAGCTCCAGAGAGCCATCGTGCGCGCGAACTCGCTTGAGCCCGCCGACCAGGACGCCAAGGCCGGTCGAGTCCAGGAAGTCGACCTTCTCCATGTTCACGAGAAGGTGGAAGTTGCCCTTGTTGACCAGGTCGATCAGAAGCTCACGCAATCTGGGCGCGGTGTAGACATCGATCTCACCCTCGACCTCCACGATGGTGAGTCGGTCCTCGTTGTGGTGATCCAGCTTCAGATCCACAGATCCTCCAGCGCCTCGCCTGCGAAAGTACCCTTGCGGGCCATGGCAGTCTGGAGCGGGGCTCCCGACTGTCGGACCCTGACGCGCGGCATTCAACCACGCGTCTGCCTTGTGTCTATACGAAATCACGATTCCCGGCGACTTTGCCCACGGATGCCAGACTGGAAACAGTGACTTCCTCCGCTTCCTCCCCACACCGGCCAGGTCCACTCCTCCAGCACCTGCTCGGCGTTCCCGCACGTCATGAGCGCGTCACCCATGTGGAGCATGTTCCAGCACGTCAGGCGGGTCAAGTGGGATGGCCCAAATGGGCACCGGAACTCCTGGTTACGCGCTTGGCGAACCAGGGCGTAACGGGGTTGTGGCCTCACCAGTACGAGGCGGCTGACCTGGCGCACCGTGGCCGAAACGTGATCATTTCCACAGGAACGGCGTCCGGGAAGTCGCTCGCGTACCTCACGCCCGCGCTCGCCGCCTGCCTCGGCGGCGGCACCGTCCTCTACCTCACGCCCACGAAGGCGCTCGCCGCCGACCAGCTCCGCTCGGTGCGCGAACTACGCATCTCCGCGGTACGGCCGGCCACCTTCGACGGCGACACCCCTTTCGAGGAACGTACGTGGGTCCGCCAGCACGCCAACTACGTACTGACAAACCCCGACATGCTCCACCGCGGCATCCTGCCCCGCCACGCCCAGTGGTCCGCCTTCTTCCGCCGCCTGCGCATGATCGTCGTCGACGAGTGCCACGGCTACCGCGGCGTCTTCGGCTCCCACGTGGCCCAGATCCTGCGGCGGCTGCGCCGCGTGTGCGGCCGCTACGGCTCCGCCCCCGTCTTCATGCTCGCCTCCGCGACGGCGAGCGAGCCGGCGGTGTTCGGGAGGCGGCTGACGGGGCTTGAGATGGACGAGGTGACCTTGGACGCCTCGCCCAAGGGGTCGACCACGTTCGCGCTGTGGGAACCGCCTCTGACGGATCTACGAGGCGAGGGCGGCGCCCCCGTCCGCCGCACCGCCACGGCGGAGACCGCCGACCTGCTCGCCGACCTGGTTCTGGCCGACATCCGAACCCTCGCCTTCGTCCGCAGCCGCCGAGGAGCGGAAACGGTCGCCCTGTCGGCCCGCGCAAAGCTGGCCGACGTAGCCACCACCCTCCCCCACGGCGCCCACCTGGGCCCCCTCCCCGGCACCCCTCTCCCCAACCTCCACGACATCCCCCTCCCCTCACCCCCAGCCGATGCTGCTCCGCAGACCACCGCGAGCGCCAACCCGCTCCACGAGTCCCCCCGCCACCCCGCCCACGCCGAGGCCCACGCAGACCGCTCCCCCCGCAGCCTCCCGGCCGAAGACGCCCAAGCCTCAGCCCATGCCGTCCACGCCGACGTGTGGGCAGATCTGGCCGGGCTGCCCGACAAGGTGGCCGCCTACCGCGCCGGTTACCTTTCGGAGGATCGCCGCCTCCTGGAGAAGGCCCTGCGCGCCGGCACCCTGATCGGCCTGGCCACCACCAACGCCCTCGAACTCGGCGTGGACGTCTCCGGCCTGGACGCCGTGCTGATCGCCGGTTGGCCGGGCACCCGCGCGTCCCTGTGGCAGCAGGCAGGCCGGGCGGGCCGTGACGGTCAGGACGCGCTGGCCGTACTGATCGCCCGCGACGACCCCCTGGACACCTACCTGGTCCACCACCCGGAAGCCCTGTTCGGCCGCCCGGTGGAGGCCATAGTCCTGGACCCGGACAACCCCTACGTCCTCGGCCCCCACCTCTGCGCCGCCGCCGCCGAGATCCCGCTGGCGGAGGAGGATTTGGCGACGTTCGGCGACACCACCGCGACGGTCCTGGACGACCTCGTAGAGCAGGGCCTGCTCCGCAGAAGGTCCGCCGGCTGGTTCTGGACCAGACGCGAACGCGCCACCGACCTGGCCGACATCAGAGGCGCCGGCGGAGCCCCCGTCCAGGTCGTGGAGTCCACAACCGGTCGCTTGCTGGGCACGGTGGACGAGCCCTCGGCCCACACCACCGTCCACACCGGCGCCGTCTACCTCCACCAGGGCGAAACCTTCCTGGTAGAAGAACTGGACCTGGAAGCCGGAGTAGCCCTGGTGGGCGCCGCCGAGCCCGACTACTCGACGTTCGCCCGCGACATCACCGAGATCCGCGTACTCAAATCCCTCCGCACCACCCCCATCGGCCCGGGCACCCTGACGTTCGGCGAGGTAGAGGTCACCCGGCAGGTCGTCTCCTACCTGAAGCGCCGCCTCCATTCCGGCGAGCTGCTGGGCGACGAGCCCCTGGAACTCCCCCCGCGCACCCTCCGCACCCGCGCCGTCTGGTGGACCCTCCCGGCGGACACGATCGCCACCCTCGCGGAGGAAGGCTTCGACCTGGCCGGCGCCGCCCACGCCGCCGAACACGCCTCAATCGGCCTACTCCCGCTGTTCGCCACCTGCGACCGCTGGGACATCGGCGGCGTATCCACCGAACTCCACTTCGACACCGGCCTCCTGACCGTCTTCGTCTACGACGGCCACGAGGGCGGCGCCGGCTTCGCCGAACGCGGCTACTCCCGAGCGACAGACTGGCTAACCGCCACAAGAGAAGCCATCCGCTCCTGCGAGTGCGAACGCGGCTGCCCATCCTGCATCCAGTCCCCCAAATGCGGAAACGGCAACGAACCCCTAAGCAAACCCGGCGCCCTCCGCCTCCTGGACACCCTCCTAGACCCCTAACCCACAAACCTCCACATCCAGTACGGCAAGCCAACAGCCCACCCAACACCTGGCCACCCCAGACACCCGCGACGACGGCCCACCTAGGACAACCGCCTGACCGGGTAGCCAGCCTGCCCAGGTGGTCCAAGCCCAGCCGTCAGAGTCGCGCCGAGACACGAGCGCCCAACCGCTCCGAGCCCAACTACCAGGGACCTTGGCACCCCAGCGGCCCGACGGTCTGGCACTGGCGACCCGGCGGCCAGGCCGGTCCGGCGGTTTTAGCGCCCGGCGACTCTGCGGCTTGGCAACTCGGCGGGTTAGCGGCCTGACGACCCAGCGGCTTGGCCGCCCAGCGGGCTTGGCGGCCTGACGGCCTGACGGCCCGACGGTTTAGGTCCGGCGGCTTGGCGGTCCGGCGGCTTGCCGGCTTGGCGGCTGCTCTGGTGAGCCGGGTCGAGAGTTGCTGGGCGAGTCGGGGTGCATTCGGGAGTCGGCGCAGAGGGTGCTCTGGTACGGACCAGTTGGCGATCAAAGGCAAGACGATCTGGCTATCTGTGGCCACGGTGGCGTGCCCACGGTGGCGTCGTCGCGGCGGCCAGGCGGGCGCGGCCGACGACCGTCTCCCTGGAACGTCACCAGCCCCGTGCGGTGGGTGGGGCAAGTTGGCCGGCCGTAAGAGAAAGAGGCCTTAAAGAGCAGCGGCAACAAGAGCGGCGGAGCGATGAGACGGTGGTCAGCTTTCCACGCGCTCGTCGGGGGTCCAGAAGTCGCCCGGCTGGGGACGTTCCCAGAACCCGCTGTCCTCCATCGCCCGGGGAGTCGGCGGGAGGTAGTCATCCCAACGATCCTCCAGCCGTACGGCAGGCGCGGGCACCGACGACTCCGGCATCACGGTCACCGCCGAACTGGGCAGGGCGATACGGACCGGCTCGTGCCGGGCGGCGTCGGCCTGGTTCTGTGCGGTGCGAATGTCATCGGCGCTCAGGTACAGCGGTAAGGCAGCGGGCGGCTCCGCCCCGCCCGCCGGACCGGGCGCCGGGGCCGGGTCCGACGGCGCGCCGGACGTCCTTGTCTGGCCGGAGGCCTGCGGAGACACCCGCGATGGGGCGCTCCCAGGCGGGGGAACGTCCGGCTGATCACGCTTCGGACGGGTCTTGGCCACCGCCAGAACCACAGCCGGACGGCGGGGCGCGGCCGTGGCGGACGGAACGCTGTCGCCGGGCGGCGGCGGCCCGTCGTACCCGCCCCCACCGACCGTCACGCCGGGCCCACCACTCGGACCGCCCGCGTTCGCCAGCGACCGCCGCCGCGCCCAAGCGCCGAAGTGAACGGCGACCAGCAGCAGAACGAGGCCACCGGCGACATAGAGCCCGTACTGCCCCACGCTGCCCAGCGGCGACTCCGACGACTGCGCCGTCACCTTGCTGTCGGCAGGCGCCTGGCTCTCTTCGGCGGCCGGGGCGAGCCCGTCGTCCTTGGCCTGTTCGTCGGCGGTGGGCAACGGCAGGTTGCCGTTCTTGTCGGTCTCCGGCATCGCCGGGAGCTTGGTGTCGTTCTTGGGTGTGGTGACCCTACTGGTGGTCTTGGGCTCGGTCTTCTTCTTGTTGTTCGGGATCGTGGGGAGTTCGTCGACGCCGTTCTTGTTGGTCTGCGGCTTGGTGGTGGGGGCGGTGGTCGCCTTCTTCGTGGTCGGCTTGGCGGCGGGCGGCGCGGGCACGTTCACATACGCCGCGCCCGAGTTGCCCGATCCGATCGAGCCGCCGTCACCGTCGCCCCGGTACGCCTTCACCGTGAACCCCACCCGCTGCCCCGCAGCCTTGGGCGGCACGGACAGCGTCGCCTTGCAGGTGCCCCCGCCGCACGCCTCGTCGGCCGACATCCGCCCGACGATCCCGGACTGGGTGGTGGCCACCTCGTACGACTGGAGATCGGGCTCCCCGCCCTTGCTCCAGGTCACGACGACCTTGTCCGCCCCCCGCAACGTGGCATCCACCCCGCTGGGCGCCGCCGCCGCCCGCCGGAGCTTGAACGTGCTCGTCTCATAGGTGCTGCCGCTGATCTCGCCCCGGAGCGTCACGGTGAAGGTCCCGTTGGGCACGTCCCCGGCGTCGAACGTCCCCGACAACGTCTGGTTCGCGCCCCCACTGGCCACTTTCTGCCGAGGCGTGGACGGCCCTTCGACGTAGAGCGCCATGCTCAACTGCGCCAGCCGGGTACGCGCGGAAATCGGCACCGACCCACCACTGACGACCTGGCCATCGGAAGGCGACGTGATCTGCCCGTCCTGCCCACGCACGGCACCGAGCATCCCTTGCCTCTGGGCAAACCCTTGACCCTGTACGAACGTCTGCCCCTGGGCCGGCGCCGTACCGCCGCCAAGCGCGATGGACCCGGCCACGACCAGCGTGGCGGTCATCAGTCTGCCAACCACCGTCACGACGCATCCCTTCAGGAGAGCCTCGTGCCGCCTGTCAGGGCGGCCGGAAGTGCCAGTTCCCCGGCGACCATAGCGACTGAGATCCGCCGTTCCCAGGCCTAATCCCAGAAGGCATGAACCGAGGGTAAGCGCGACCTTACGCCAGATATCTCACTCTTGGACACCGCGTCCAAGAAGTCGTGATTCGATTGCGACCTACCTCCCACCAACCCCCACAACCCCACCCACAACCACCCCACCGCCCGGCACGAGCAGGAAGGTGACGGGGCCGGGCGGGGTGGGCGTCAAGGGTCGGTTGTGCCTTCTGAGGTGATCCAGGAAGGGCCCGCGCGGGCCCGGCCGGTGACGACGCGTTTGCCCACGCCTGGGAGGGTGATTTCCAGAGATGTCCACACGTCGGCGGTCTCTTCGGTGATGGTGCAGCGGGTCAGGCGTACGGCATTGGCCGTGGCCACCTTCTCGGCCCGGGCGCAGGCCTGATCCGGGGCGGCCAGGGCTAGACGGGCCGCCTCCAGGGCGCTCAGGTCAGCCGCCGCGTACACCCGGTGCCTGGCCACCCGGACGGAGCCGACCGCGGCCAGGGTCATGGCCGCTGACATGAGCAACACCATGAGGGCAACGCCCCAGATCGTGGCCGAGCCTTGGTCACGGGGCCGGCTGCTCCTGGTTGCCGGATAGGTGGCGCCGGGCTTGCCGGTCATTGTTCGGTGCCCGCTGTCGCGGACGCCGTCACCGTGACGGCGGGCAGGCGGGTGGCCCAGCTGGGGCGTACGTCCATGGTGATCTCGACCTTCGTCAGTTGCCGGGAGCGGGTGACGCGGACCTGAGCCCCGGGGCGGGTGGCCGATCGGGCGGCTTCTTGGACCTTGTCCAGGGGTTCTCCTCGGGCCGCTGCGCGGGCCGCGGCCCTGGCGGCGTCCACGCATTCGAGCTGGGCGCCCACCGCCTGGATGGCCCACAGGGCTGCCGCCAGGACCACGATCAGGGCGGGGAGCATGGCGGCGGTCTCGGCGGTTACCGAGCCTCTCGACGTGGAGGGGGTGGCGGCCCGCGCTTGCGTTGGACGCCACCAGGTACGCATCGTCATCCGGCCGAGTTGAGTGCTCGATCGACCAGGGCGGTGAGGGCGTCCAGGATCTCGGGGCTGTTGATGACCTTGATGAGCAGAAGCGCGAAGGCCACGGCGGCGAGAGTGCCCACCGCGTACTCGGCGGTGGACATACCGGCGTCGGACCTGGTGGCCGCGTAACGGGACTTGAGGTCTGCCGGAGGTGCCTGCTCGGGGATCGCCCGGGTGGCGGCGTCGGCGTCGGGTTCCGGGGTGTCGGGGGCGCTGTGATCTGGATCTGGGGGTTCGGGGTGGGGTGGGGCGGGGGGCTTGGCTGCGATGTCTCGCTGGATGGTCGTGGTGCTCATCGGGCCTCCTGGTGTTGGGCGCCGGGGGCTTGACCGGCGCGGGAGTCCAAGAGTCTCCGAGCGGGGGCGGGCGGCGATCTGCCGAACGAGGTTCTGGGGATTGTCGCCCGCAGGATGTGCACAGCTGTGGACAACGATCAGGGCAGGACGATCGTGGACGCGAGGCCGGCGATGATCGGCACGACGCCCAGCAGGACGAAGGCGGGCAGGAAGCACAGCCCCAGCGGCGCCACCGCCTTCACCGCCACCCTGCGCGCGGCGGCCAGCGACGTGGCGCGAGCCGCCTCCCGGGCATCGTCGGCCAGCCGGGTGAGTACGTCGGCCACCGGCGCACCGCTGAGGGCGGCCCGGGTCATGGCACGGGCCAGATGAGCGGTGGCAGGATCGCGGGCCAGATGGCCCCAGGTGGACTCCGCGTCCGCCCCCAGGCGCAGCTGCGTGCTCACCCACAGCAGGCGAGCCGCCAACGGCCCGGGTACGGCCCCGGCCGCGGTCTCCGTGGCGGCGCTGACCGGCTGGCCCGCCAGCAGACAGGCGGCCATCAGATCCACGGCGAAGGGAAGGTCGGCCGCGATCCGCCGGCGTTCGAGGCGGGCAGCCGGAGGTTCCTGCCGATGCAGTGCCCAGCCGGCCCCCAAACCCGCGACGACCCCGGCGACGACACCCACCACACCCCCGACCGCCAGCCCGGTCACGAGCCCGGCGCAGGCGGCGGAGACGAGCGTGCGCCGATCGGGCGGCCACGTGGCCGTGGATCCAAGCCAGCGAGGCACCTCCTCAGCGGGGTCACGCGCCGCGCCGTCACCGGGCGGGCGCAGGCGCGACAACCGGCGAGCGGCCGTGTCCGGAGGCACCCAGACCCAGACGGCCAGGGCAGCACACACAGCGGCCAGAACGTACATGGATCAGCTCCCTCACGAGTCGAGCGCGGCCCTGGCCATGCGGCCGGTCCACCACAGACCGCCGATGTCGAGCAGGACCCCCGCCCCCAGGCAGGCCAGCCCCGGCACCCCGCCGACCAGGAAGTCCAGCGGACGCATTCCCATCGCGGCCGCCATCCCCACTCCCAGCACGGGCAGCCCGGCCAGCAACCGGGCGGTGGTGCGCGGCCCGGCCAGTTGGGCGGCCACATCCTGCCGGTGCGCCTGAGCGGCGCGTAGCGCGTGAGCCACCCGCTCCACCAGCGCCGCCATCCCGGCGCCCACGCCGACCCCGACGCTCCAGCAGGCCGCCAGCCGCCGCAACCCCTCACCGCCCTGTTCGGGCGCGGCGGCGACCAGGGCGGCGGCGACGTCACCGCCGTCCCGTGCCGCGGCCGTCACCTCGCGCAGGTCGCCGGGGACGTCCACCGAGGCGATGGCCCGCGCCAGCGCCTCCCCCGCCGTACGGCCCGCCACCAGCTCGGCCGACAGGGCGTGGCAAAGCTCGATGGAGGCCCGATGCCACTCGTCGGCCACCGGCCGCCGCCGCCGGACCAGCCGCGTGATCCACGCCCACCGAAGCCGGCTCCCGGACCCACGCCCCAGAGCCCGCGCCAGCCGGACCTCGGCGGCGTGCCGGAACCCGCTCCGCACCCAGACGAACCCGCCGACCGCGATGGCGGCCACGACAAGGGCGTTCACAACGCCTCCTCAAGACGCCCGTAAGCGGGCCCGAGCCGCACGACCCCGGCCTCGTGGAACGTCATGGCCGTCCGTGCCTCCACCAGTCCGGACGGCGTCCGGTCCAGCAGGCAGATCTCCGCCACCCGCCGCCGCCCGTCGGCGCGGCTCCTGGCCAGGTGCACGACCATGTCGAGCGCGGCCGCGAGCTGGCTGTGGACGGCCTCCCTGCTCAGTCCGGCCGCGCACCCCAGCGCCTCCAGCCGCGCGGGCACGTCGGCCGCCGCGTTCGCGTGGAGCGTGCCGCAGCCGCCCTCGTGCCCCGTGTTGAGCGCCGCCAGCAGATCGACGACCTCGGCGCCCCTGACCTCGCCCACCACCACGCGATCCGGCCGCATGCGCAGCGCCTGCCGTACGAGATCGCGCAGGCCTATTCCGCCCGCGCCCTCCAGGTTGGCCGGGCGCGACTCCAGCCGCACCACGTGCGGGTGTTCCGGACGCAGTTCGGCGGAGTCTTCGACCAGCAGCAGGCGTTCGCCGGGATCGGCGAGTGACAGCAGCGCGGACAGGAGCGTGGTCTTGCCGGTGCCGGTGCCGCCGGTGACCAGGAAGGCCAGCCGGGCGGCGACCATGCGGCGCAGGATCGCGGCCGCCTCCGGGGCCAGCGTGCCCGCGCGGACCAGGGCGTCCATCGTGTACGTCTGCCGCGGCGGCAGGCGCAGCGAGACGCACGTGCCGCCGGAGGCGATGGGCGGCAGCACGGCATGCAGGCGTACGCCGCCCGCCAGCCGGGCGTCCACGTAAGGGCAGGCGTCGTCCAGCCGGCGGCCCGCGGCGGCGGCCAGGCGCTGGGCCAGCCTGCGCACGGCGGCGTCGTCGGCGAAGGCCACCCGGGTGCGGCGCAGCCCCCTGCCGTCGTCGACCCAGACCTCGCGGGGCCCGTTGACCAGGACGTCGGTGACGTCGGGCGCGGCCAGCAGGGGCTCCAGCGGCCCCGCGCCGATCAGGTCGGCGCACAGGGCGCGGGCGACGGCCAGGATCTCGGCGTCGCCGTACACGGACTTCTCGGCGCGCAACGCGAGCGCGACCTGGGCGGCGCTCGGCTCGACACCCGTGCGCGCCAGCCTGGCGCGCACGGCCTCGACGAGGTCGGCGGGCGGTGACTCCATCAGCGGTCCTGGGCGAGCGTGTGGACGAGCGTGGCGCACAGGCCGCCCAGGGCGGTGCGGGGGCCGAGGCGCGGGAGTTCGCCGCGGTTGAGCGTGGCCGAGAGCCTCGGATGGTCGGGGAGGGTGCCGGCGAGCGGGAGGTCGAGGCTGTGGGCCACGGCCCGCTCGTCGAGGGCGCCCGGCCGGACCACGGCCCTGATGTCGGCGGTGTGCTCGGCCACGTCGTGCACGACCTGGGCGGTGGCCAGGACGCCGCGCACGTCGGCCGGGGCGACGGCGAACGTGGTGTCGGCCCTGGCCAGGGCTTCCGCGGCGGCGGGGTCGAGGTGGCGTGGCAGGTCGACCACGACGAGGTCGAAGCCGCGCCGCCCCGCTTCGAGCACCGCGCGCACGGCGGCCGGCGGGACCGGGGCGGCCCGTCCTCTGCCGAAGCTCAGCAGGGCCAGGTCACCGAAGGCGGGCAGGGCGGCGGAGAGGGCGCCGGCGTTGATGCGGCCCTCCCTGGCCAGCAGGTCGCTCCAGCGGGCGCCCGGGGCCTCCTCGCGGCCCAGCAGCGCGTCGATGCCGCCGCCGAGCCGGTCGGCGTCGACGAGGAGGGTGGCGAGGCGGTCGGCCGAGGCCTTCAGGGCCAGGCAGGCGGCCAGGACGCTGGCGCCGGCGCCGCCGCGGCCCCCGACCACGCAGGCCACCACGCCCGCGCGGGAGGCGGGCTCCAGGGCCTCGGCGAACTCCTCCACCAGGCGGCGTTCGTCACCCGGGAGGTCCATGACGGCCTGGGCTCCCACTTCCACGCAGCGCCGCCAGGCTCCGGGGTCGGCGGGTTCGCGGGCGGCCAGGAAGACGCGTTCGCGCGCGGGCGGGGCGGTTTCCGCCACCTTCCCCGCCAGGTCGTCGCCGACCACGACCACCGGGGCGATCCCCCAGTACGGCCGGGCGACGGCCGGGTTGTGGGCGACGTCGAGCTGCGTTCCGGCCGCGGCGGCCACGCGGACGAGGTCGTCGAGGAGGTTTTGGTCCTCGGTGATGACCAGGGGACGGTGCATCGGATGCCTCCCGGGGCGGGTTGGGAGGACAACCATGCGGGGAGGCGCGGGCCGCGCGAGGAGCCGAGCGGGGTTCTGTGGATGGGGCCGCCGACTGTGGAAAAGGGGCGACCCCCGCCGGGGGGGAGAGCGGGGGTCGCCTGATCGGTCCGGCTCCGGGGGGGTAGAGCCGGTCCCGTTTCAGAAGAAAGCTTTCAACACTTAACCAGAGCATGGCAAGGGACTTGCAATGCAAACCCATGCACAGTCGCTCCAGTTTCGGGAGATACCACCGTATGCTGCCCGATCGACTCGAGTTTCGTCGAGGAGCAATCTCGCATTTTCGCTAAGTTTTTTCCTCGGAAGCTAACGATCACATAAAGGAGATCACTCAGCGTGATCATCACGGGAAGGTCACCCCGCGACCCCGCCCGTACGGCCGGCAGAGATCGGACCGATGCCCCACGCCGCAGTAAAGGTCTTGGTCCCAGGGGTTCCCATCAGGGCGAATCCGACGTAGAAAGGGGACACGGACCACTTGTCCGGGTGCGTCAGCCGGGTACCCACGCGCGACCAGCCGCGGGAGGCGCGTCGAGACGGGCTTGACCCGATCCGACGAATTGAGGTGCACGCTTGGTAACCCGGTGTGATGCACGGCAGACGGCGTCTCACAAGCGAGGCGCCGTCAGCTATGTTCAGCCGCGTTGCATGGCCTCGCAGATCGCCGTGGTCTCCCGGACCCCGAGGCTTACCGCGGCGGCACAGTGGCGTACCCACTCGGCCACCCCGCCGTCCACGTACGCCTTCAGCCCGGCCTCGTAGTCCTGCTCAAGGTGCCCCACCTCGACGGCGACGATCGACTTCGGGTCCAGGCCGAACTCCACCAGCGTGAGCCGTTCCGCGGCGCGCGCCACGATCCCGTCCGCGCTGCCGAACGGCCGCAGGACCGCCAGTTCCGCGTGCACGATCGCGGCCAGGACCAGGGCCGGAGCCTTGGTGGGCGTCTCCAGCAGGCCGAAGAGGGCGTCCAGCCTCGGTCCTCCCGCCGACGGCCGCCCGAGCGCGTCGGGGCCGACGAGACCGGCCGCGGCCACCGAGTGGAGACGGGCCATGACCTGCCGGGGAGCCTTGCGCCAGGTCGGGCCCAGCCTGCCGACCTCCACCGAGGCCCGCAGCGCGCCCTGCACGAGCGGGTCGGACACCTCGTCGCGGCGCAGCGCGTCCAGCGTGACGTCCACGCCCTCCAGGGCGGCCGAGGCCCGCGCGCCACGCAGGGACGACTCGGTGGACACCGCGGGACGGGCCCGGCGCAGCACTCGATGCCGGTAAAGCCGGTCGACGGCTTCACGGGCCTCGTCGACGGCCTCGGGAACGCCGGGAAGCTTCGCGACTGCGGCCAGAGGGTCACTCACGCGTCCGACCTTACCTGTGGGTAACTCGCGGAGCGGCTGAGGGGGCCCATAAACCCCGACAATTTGGCCCGTTCCATCATTCTCTGCTTTCAAGATGACAACGATTCAATAGCGACTGTAATGACCAGGGATAAGCGCCACGGCCGGTACGGACCTGTCTAGACCTCTTGCTTGAGCCGCCCGCCACCTGGTGAAGTGGGACACGACCTAACCAATCTGGCCATAGAAGGAGCACTCAGGTGGCCCCGGAAACCCCTGGCACCGAGCCCCAGGCGCTGTCGAACCTGCTGCAGGAGAACCGCAGGTTCGCACCACCCGCCGACCTGGCCGCGGCCGCGAACGTGACCGCCGACGCGTACGACGAGGCGGCGGCCGACCGTCTCGGGTTTTGGGAGCGCGCCGCAGACCGTCTGACCTGGGCCAAGCGCTGGGACACCACGTTGGAGTGGAACCCGCCGTTCGCGAAATGGTTCACCGGCGGCCGGCTGAACATCGCCTACAACTGCGTCGACCGCCACGTGGAGGCCGGGCGGGGTGACAAGGTCGCCTACCACTGGGAGGGCGAGCCTGAGGGCGACAGCCGTACCCTCACCTATGCGGACCTGCAGCGGGAGGTCAACAAGACCGCCAACGCGCTCCAGGAGCTGGGTGTCGCCAAGGGTGACCGCGTGGCGATCTACATGCCGATGATCCCCGAGCTGCCGATCGCGATGCTGGCCTGCGCCCGCATCGGCGCGATCCACTCGGTGGTCTTCGGCGGCTTCTCGGCCAGCGCGCTCAAGAGCCGCATCGACGACGCCGACGCCAAGCTCGTGATCACCGCCGACGGCGGCTACCGCAGGGGCGCGCCGTCCGCGCTCAAGCCGACCGTGGACGAGGCCGTGGACCAGTGCCCGCAGATCGAGCACGTGCTCGTCGTCCGCCGGACAAATCAAGAAATTTCCACGTACGATCGGGATGTCTTCTGGGCCGACATCGTCGAGCGCCAGAGCGACCGGCACACCCCCGAGCCGCACGACGCCGAGGACCCGCTGTTCATCCTCTACACCAGCGGCACCACCGGGAAGCCGAAGGGCATCCTGCACACCACCGGCGGCTACCTCACCCAGACGTCCTGGACCCACAACGCGGTCTTCGACCTCAAGCCCGAGACCGACATCTACTGGTGCACCGCCGACATCGGCTGGGTGACCGGGCACTCCTACATCGTGTACGGCCCGCTGGCCAACGGCGCCACCAGCGTCATCTACGAGGGCACCCCCGACACCCCGCACCGCGGCAGGTTCTGGGAGATCGTGCAGAAGTACAAGATCACGATCCTCTACACCGCGCCCACCGCGATCCGGACGTTCATGAAGTGGGGCGACGACATCCCCGCGAAGTTCGACATGTCGTCCCTGCGCGTCCTCGGCTCCGTGGGCGAGCCGATCAACCCCGAGGCCTACGTCTGGTATCGGGAGCACATCGGCGCCGGCCGTACCCCCGTCGTGGACACGTGGTGGCAGACGGAGACCGGCGCGGTCATGATCAGCCCGCTCCCCGGCGTGACCAGCGCGAAGCCGGGCGCGGCGATGCGCCCGCTGCCGGGAATCGTCGCCGACGTGGTCGACGACCAGGGCCAGAGCGTGCCCAACGGAGGCGGCGGCTACCTGGCCGTCCGCGAGCCGTGGCCGTCGATGCTGCGCACGATCTGGGGCGACGACCAGCGCTACATCGACACCTACTGGTCGCGCTTCCCCGGAATGTACTTCGCCGGCGACGGCGCCAAGCGCGACGAGGACGGCGACATCTGGCTGCTCGGCCGGGTCGACGACGTCATGCTCGTGTCCGGCCACAACATCTCCACCACCGAGGTGGAGTCGGCCCTGGTCAGCCACCCGAAGGTGGCCGAGGCGGCGGTCGTGGGCGCCACCGACCCGGTGACCGGCCAGGCGATCGTCTCGTTCGTCATCCTGCGCGGTACCGCGGAGGAAGGCGCGGACATCGCCACCGAACTGCGCAACCACGTGGCCAAGACCCTCGGCCCGATCGCCAAGCCGCGCCAGATCCTGGTCGTGCCCGAGCTGCCCAAGACCCGCTCCGGCAAGATCATGCGCCGCCTGCTGCGCGACGTGGCGGAGAACCGCAGCGTAGGCGACGTCACCACGCTGGCCGACAGCACGGTGATGAACCTCATCTCGGAGAAGCTGCCCTCCGCCAAGAGCGAGGACTGAGCACCGAGGTAGAAGAAGGCCCCCATCGGTCCCGATGGGGGCCTTCCTCATGCTTGCAGGTACATTTATCACGGGTGTGCCGGGAAGTCTGGTCGGCGACAGGGGGAACCGACCCCAAAACCGCCACTCCCGAGGGGGAACCACCTTGCGCCGCGCCGCCGAGGTCTGGCCGTTCCGGCCCACCGTCCGCTACGCCCGCACGCTCGCCGAAGCGCTGCGCGCAGAGACGATCGGCGGCATCATCATGCTCGTGGCCACCGTGGCCGCGCTGATCTGGGCCAACGTCTCCTACGAGAGTTACGCCGCCCTCCGCGACACCAAGATCGGACCGGCGGCGCTCCACCTCGATCTCGAACTCGTCAAATGGGCCCAGAACGGCCTGCTGACCATCTTCTTCTTCGTGGCCGGGCTGGAGGTCAAGGAGGAGTTCGTCCACGGCGAGCTCAGCAACCTGCGCAAGGCGGCCCTGCCGATCATCGCGGCCATCGCCGGCATGATCGTCCCGGCGGCCATCTTCCTGCTGGTCAGCTGGGGTGCGCCCGAGGCAGGGCGAGGATGGGCGATCCCCACCGCGACCGACATCGCCTTCGCCCTGGCCGTCCTCGCCGTCACCGCCAGCGCGATGCCCGCGGCCCTGCGGGCGTTCCTGCTGACCAGCGCCGTCGTCGACGACCTCGGCGCGATCTCCATCATCGCGATCTTCTACACGGAGAACCTCGACCTGATCATGCTGGCGGCCGGGGTCGCGCTGATCTGCCTGTACGGGTTCCTGCAGTACAAGCGGGTCAAGGGGGTATGGATCTACCTGCCGCTGGCCCTGCTGGCGTGGTACTTCGTCGAGGTCAGCGGCGTGCACGCGACCGTCGCCGGCGTGGCGCTGGGTCTGCTCACGCGCGTGTGGGCGGACGACTCCGAGGAACGCTCGCCGTCGGAGGCCGCCGACCACCACATCCGGCCGCTTTCTGCGGGCTTCGCCGTTCCGGTCTTTGCCTTTCTGTCGGCGGGGGTGCAACTCAACTCCGCAAGCATGAGCGGTATCTTCTCCGATCGGGTAGTTCTGGGGGTGGTGGCGGGTCTCGTGCTCGGCAAGTTCCTCGGGGTCTTCGGCGGCGCCTGGCTGTCGGTACGGCTCGGCCTGGCGAGACTGTCGGAAGAGCTGCACTGGCGGGACATGGCGGCGGTGTCACTGCTGGCCGGGATCGGGTTCACGGTGTCGCTGCTCATCGGCGGCCTCGCCTACGGACACGATCCGCAGCGCGCCGACGCCGTCACCACGGGGATCCTCGCGGCCAGTCTCATCGCCTCGGTTCTGGCCGCGGTGCTTCTCCACCTCCGGGTACGCAATCGCCGCAGGGCGCTGGATGATGTTTGACATGGCCACCAGGCCCCGATAGGAGACGTTCATGCAGCAGACCACGGAAGAGGAATCCCTGGGCTCTCTCGTCGCCCAGGCGAGCCAGCAGATCTCCACGCTGGTCCGCTCGGAGATCGAGCTGGCCAAGGCCGAGCTGAGGTTCGACGCCAAACGCGTCGGCACGGCCGCGGGCCTGTTCGCCGCCGCGGCGTTCATGGCCCATCTGTGCCTGATCCTGATCTCGTTCACGATCGCGTACGTGCTGGACCAATGGCTGCCGACGTGGGCCGCCTTCCTCATCGTGACCGTCTTCTACCTGCTGGCCGCGGGGCTGCTGGTGTTCATCGGCATGCGCAGGCTCAAGGGGCTGGCCGGAATGAAGCGCACCGCGCGCTCGATCAAGGGACTCAAGGAGATCGCCGACCCCGGCGACGACCTGGTGCCGACCGCGGGCGTCGCCGGCGCACATCGCGAGCCGGTGAAGCCAGATGGCACCTGACGAGGCGTTCGTCCAGATCGAGGGACCCTGGACACACCGCGGCGTACACGCCGGCGGCACCCGCTTCCACGTCGTGGAGGCCGGTGAGGGGCCGCTCGTCCTGCTGCTGCACGGCTTCCCGCAGTTCTGGTGGACCTGGCGGCGCCAGCTCGTCTCCCTGGCCGAGGCGGGCTACCGGGCGGTCGCGGTCGACCTGCGCGGCTACGGTGGCAGCGACAAGCCGCCGCGCGGCTACGACCTGCCCACCCTGGCCGGCGACGCCACCGGCCTGATCAGGGCGCTCGGCGAGACCCGCGCGATCGTCGTCGGCCACGACTGGGGCGGCCTGATGGCCTGGACCATGGCCGTCATGGACCCCAAGAGCGTCAGCAGGCTGGTCACCGTGGGCGCGCCGCACCCGCGCCGCCTGCGCCGCACGCTGCTCACCCCCGGCCAGTTCAGGGCCAACCGCCACGCCCTGCGCTTCCAGCTGCCGATCCTGCCCGAGCGGCGGCTCGTCGCCCACGAGGGCGCGCTCGTGGGCCACCTGCTGGACGCCTGGTCGCGGCCCGGCTGGCCCGACGAGGAGACCGGCCGCACCTACCGCGAGGCCTTCCGCATCCCGGCGGTGGCCCACCTCGCCCTGGAGTACCACCGCTGGTTCGGCCGCTCCCAGCTGCGGCCCGACGGCATGCGCTACGCCAGGGCCATGCGCACCGCAGTCGAGTCGCCGACCCTGCAACTGCACGGCCTGCTCGACACCTGCGTCCTGCCGCGCACCGCGCAGGGCTCCGGCCGCTACGTCGCCGCGCCGTACCGCTGGAGGCTGATCGAGGGTGCGGGGCACTTCCCCCACGAGGAGACCCCCGAGAAGTTCGACGCAGAGCTGCTCGGGTGGCTAGCCGACCCGGAGCCTGATCGATGAGAGACCGCGACAGCGAGGGCAGGCCGCGCAACGCGCGCCCCCGCGACGAGTTCGGCCGTCCCCTGCCGTACGGCACGGCGGGGGTCCCACGCGTCCCCGACGACTACGCGCCCACCACCGAGCAGGCGCTCGACGACGGCCGCCGGTTCCTGGCCGAGGACAAGCCCTTCCACGCGCACGAGGTGTTCGAGGGCCGCTGGAAGTGCGCCCCCGACGAGGAGCGCGAGCTGTGGCAGGGCCTGGCGCAGATCTGCGTCGGCCTCACCCACCTGCAACGGGGCAACGGGCGCGGGGCCCTGACCCTCTTCAGCCGCGGCGCCGCCCGCATCCAGGGGTACGGCCCGCCGTACGACCAGGTGGGCAGGGCGGCGACGGGCTTCGGCGAGGACAGCGACGCGAGCGCCGCCATCGCCCTGATCCTGCGCGAGCTCGAACTGTCATAGCCCGCGGCTAGCCTGACGGCATGGCCGAACGCAAGCACGGGGTGCCCGCCCCGCCCACCGAGTCCGCGATCAGGTCAGGCGAGTGGGACGGCCGCGACCTCGACCATGAGACGTTCCGCCGCGTGCTGTTCGTCGACGTCGACATGACCGAGATGATCAACCGCGGCTCGGCGTTCGAGGAGTGCACGTTCTCGCAGGTGCGCTTCAACGTCTCCGAGCACGACGACTCCAGCTTCGTCAACTGCACGTTCAGGCGGTGCTCGTTCTTCGACGCCACGTTCCGGGCGTGCAAGTTCACCGGCAGCATGTTCGACGGCTGCAGCTACGGGCTGCTCAAGGTCGAGGGCGGCGACTGGTCGTTCGTCGGCCTGCCCGGCGCCGACCTGCGCGGCAGCGCCTTCCACGGGGTGCGGCTGCGCGAGGCCGACCTGACGGGGGCGCGGCTGGAGAAGGCCGAGATCCTGCGCAGCGACCTGTCGGGCGCCTGGTTGCACAGCGCCGACCTGACCGCCTGCGACCTGCGCGGTAGTGACCTGACCGCGCTCGACCCGCAGGTCACCACGGTCAAGAAGGCGATCATCGACTCCTTCCAGGCGACGGTCGTGGCCGCCGCGCTGGGCTTCGACGTGCGCTGACTCCGCTAGTCGCAGCGCTGGGTGCTGGCCGGGCTGACGTCGGCGCGTCCGGCCGACGCGTCGGGGCGGACCTCGTCGGCGGTCAGGACGTACCCGGTCTCCTCCTGGCTGATGGCCGCGGCGAAGATCACGCCGAAGACCTTGCCGTCGACGGTGAGCAGCGGGCCGCCGGAGTTGCCGGGCAGCACCTTGCCGCGGATCTGGTAGACCTGCCGGGTGACGTTCATGCTGCGGTAGATGTCGGGGCCCTTGGCGGGGATCTTGCTGCGGATGCGGGCCGGCTCTGCGGTGAAGCCCTTGCCCTTGGGGTAGCCGGCGATGATCGCGCTCTCGCCGCTCCTGGCCGTGCCGTCGAACTCCAGGTTGGGCAGGTTGAGGCCGGGCACGTGCAGGATCGCGATGTCGCGCTGCGGGTTGTAGCGGACCACGGTCGCCGCGTGCTTGTTGCCGCCCTGGTCGATGACCTCCAGGTCGCGGGTGACGCCGGCGACCACGTGCGCGTTGGTCATGATCCGTTCGGGTTCGTAGACGAAGCCGGTGCCCTCGATGTGCTTGTTGCAGCTCTCGGCGTTGCCCTGGACCTTGACGATCGACGCGCGGGCCTTCTTGAGTTTCCCGCCCTGCAGCACGCTGACGTCGGGCGGCGCGACGTTGACCAGTTGGTCGCCGCCGATCGCGTCGAACACCGGCGGGAACTCGGAGTTGTCGATGAACTGCTTGAACGGCTGCTGCCAGTTGCGCGCGGCCTGCGGGATCGCGTCGTCGACCGTGGTCAGCAGCAGCGAGTCCTTGACCTGGGTGACCAGCGGCGTGAACGAGGTCGAGACGATCAGCGAGCCGATCAGCCACGCGATGACCAGCACCGACAGCGCGCTGGCGAACGTGCCGCCCACCGCGTCGGCCAGCTTCGCCGGCTCCCAGGTGACGTGCGAGCGGACGACGGCGCCGATCGTCGAGGAGGCGAACTGGCCGATCGTCGCCGTCAGGAAGACGATCACGATGGCGAGCAGCGCCTGCTCGGTCGGGCCGCTGACCACGGCCTTGGAGATCGGCGGCGCGATGAACACCCCGAGCACCGCCCCGCCCACGAACCCCACGAAGCTCATGACGCCGATGATGAAGCCCTGCCGGTAACCCGAGATCCCGAAGGCGATCACGAGGCCGATCAAGATGAGGTCAAGCAGATCACCGCGCACGCTTCAAAGGTAACCAGCAACAGGGTCAAGTGTGCACGCCTTCGGCCAGGACGGGCTTACCCTCCGGGCTAGCGTGACGGCGTGAGCGTGCGCGAGATCGTCGAGGCGGCCCTGACCGACCCCGACCCTGCCGGACCCGTCAGAAAGCGCGCGATCAGCGCGCTGCGAGCGCGTGGGGACTCAGAGTCCTTCACCCTGGCCAGACGCCTGTGCGCGGCGGAGAGCGCGGCTGAGCGGCTGCTGGGGGTGCACATCATGGCCGACCTGAGCGCGTTCAGGCTCCGGTCGCTGCCGATCCTGCGCTACCTGGCCGTCGGCGACGACGATCCCGGTGTACGGCACGCCGCCCTAACCTCGGCGGGCCAGCTTGACGGCCTCGGGCGGCAGGTCTTCGGTCACTGACGCATCCCACGGCCGCGCGAACCCGCTCATCCCCAGCACCCCGTCCAGCAGGCTCGCGGTGAAGCCCCACACCAGCATCCCCCGCACCCTGAACGCCGGGCCCGCGTAGCCGCCCGGATGGCGCAACGTCACCCGGTTGCCCGGGTCCACCAGTTCCGCGACCGGCACCCGCTCCACCGACTCCACCTCGTCGGGGGCCGCCGCGTGCACCGCCGACGGCGCGTGCCACCAGCCCAGGACGGGGGTGACGCGGTTGTCGCTGCGCCAGATGTACACCTCGGGCATCGTGCACACGACCGTCACCCCCTGGGGCATCAGTCCGGTCTCCTCCTCGGCCTCCCTGAGCGCCGCCCGCACCGGGCCGCCGTCCTCCGGGTCGACGCCGCCGCCGGGGAAGGCGGGCTGACCGGCGTGCCTGCGTCCGCGCGAGCTGCGCTGGATCAGCAGCACGTCGGGCCCCAGGGGGCCCTCGCCGAACAGCATCAGCACCGCCGCCCGCCGGCCCGCGCCGTTGGCGGGCGGGTGCATGTCTCGGGGAGGTTGTGTGCGTACGGCTTTCGCCGCCAGTTGGTCGAGCCAGTCGGGCACCTGCGTCACGAACACCTCCAACGCGATCGAGCCCTCGCAGCTTCCCACCGGGATCGTTCGAGATCGTTCGGGATCAGGAGAACGGGCCGGGTCTGACGAGTTTCTGGGCGGCCTTCTCCTCCGTGGGGCCGGTGCCGTACGCGGGACAGAGGGCGGCCAGCGGGCACACGCCGCAGGCGGGCTTGCGGGCGTGGCAGATGCGGCGGCCGTGCCAGATGACCCGGTGGGAGAAGATGGTCCATTCCCGCTTGGGAAGGAGTTCCCCGACGACGTGCTCGATCTTGACCGGGTCGGTCTCCTCGGTCCAGCCGAAGCGGCGTACCAGGCGCTGGAAGTGGGTGTCGACGGTCAGGCCCGGGACGCCGAACGCGTTGCCGAGGACCACGTTGGCGGTCTTGCGGCCCACGCCGGGCAGGGTGACGAGGTCTTTGAGCTTGCCGGGGACCTCGCCTCGGTAGCGGTCGCAGACGGCCTGGGCCATGCCGATGATCGAGTTGGTCTTGGCACGGAAGAAGCCGGTCGACTTGATGATCGTTTCCATCTCGGCGCGGTCGGCGGCCGCGTAATCCTGGACTGTCGGATATTTCGCGAAAAGGGTTGGAGTAACCATGTTGACCCTTTTGTCCGTACACTGCGCCGAGAGGATCGTCGCGACCAGCAGCTCTAGCGGGTTACCGAAGTCGAGCTCGCAGCGGGCGTCGGGGTAGGTTTCCGCCAGTATGCGATTCATCCGGCGCGCCCTGCGCACCAGGGCGAGTCTCGACTCAGAGGGCATCTCCCTAGCCTAAGTGCGTGGCGGGAAGTGGGGTGCGTCACAATGGCAGCAGAGGAGGCAGAGTGAACACCGAAGACGTGCTGGGCAAGGCCCCCCTGTTCGCCGCGCTCGACCGTGAGAGCGCAGCGGCGCTGCGCACGAGCATCACCGAAGTCCAGCTGTCCAAGGGACAGACGCTCTTCCATGAGAACGAGACGGGCGACCGTCTCTACGTCGTGCTCGAGGGCAAGATCAAACTTTCCCGCCAGTCGCCGGACGGCCGCGAGAACCTGCTGAGCGTGCTCGGCCCGAGCGAGATGTTCGGCGAACTGTCGCTGTTCGATCCCCGGCCGCGCACCGCGACCGCCACGGCTCTGACGGATGTACGGCTGGCCGGGCTGGGCCACGACGACCTGCGCCCCTGGCTGACCGGCCGCCCCGAGGTGGCCCTGCACCTGTTGCGCGCCCTGGCCCAGCGGTTGCGGCGTACCAACGACGTCTTGGCCGACCTGGTCTTCACCGACGTACCGGGACGCGTGGCCAAGCAGTTGCTGGACCTGGCGGAACGTTTCGGCGCGAAGACCGACGACGGACTGCGCGTCCACCACGACCTGACCCAGGAAGAGCTCGCCCAGCTGGTGGGCGCCTCCAGGGAGACGGTGAACAAGGCACTGGCCGACTTCGCCCAGCGGGGCTGGCTGCGTATCGAGGCCAAGGCGGTCGTGATCCTCGACATGGACCGCCTCCACAACCGCTCCCGGTAACCGGCACCGCGAGGGGTTCAGTGGGGGCGCCATGCCCCCACAACCCCCAGCCCCTGAGCTTTGCCCTGGGCCGGCTCAGCGAAGCGCTGGTTGTTGCAAGTGGTTGTCAATCGCGGCTGAGTATTGTCCGGCGATGACTGGACGATGGCAGATGGTCGCGGCCCTGACCTTATGTGTGGCGATCTTCTCGGTGAACTGGACCGTGCTGGACGCCACCGGAACGCCCATTACCTGGGAGTTCTCCCTCACCCCGGCGATCGAGGTCATGCTGGCCTACGCCTATCCCGTGGCCCTCCTGGGAGTGCTGATCCCCGTGAAGGGGCGCCTGAGCGTGCTTCTGTGGGGGCTGGCCGGGTTCGGGCTGGTGTCGGCCGTGGGCGCCTTCGCGGTGAACGGCGGCATGCTCGTCGCCTCCCGGGTCGGGCAGGGGCTGGCGGCCGCGATCGTGCTGCGGGCCGGGTTCGAGCTCGCCAGGACGCACCTGCGTGGCACCACGTGGTGGCCGGCGGTCGCGATCCCGGCGGTGGTGGCCCTGGTGGGGCTGAACGCCGGGCCGGTGATCGGCGGCATCATCGCCTATTACGTCTCCTTCCGATGGATCCTTCTGGTCTGCGTGCCGCTGACCGTCGTCGCCGTGGTGGCGGTGGCGCTCTTCACGCCGCGTGCCCGTCCCGTGCCGGCGACCCGTACGGACTTGTCCGGATAATTCGGTGACGGCTTCACCAGGCACAACGTTCTTGTCAGCGTGATTCCAGAAACGACCGGTCGCGGGGCACACGGCTCCGCGACGGCAGAGAGGAATCCCGTTGTCCAGACTCATCAAGTCCGCGATCACCTCGGTGGCGCTGTCCGGCGCGCTCGCGCTTCTGGCCACGTCGGCCGGCGCCGTACCCAGCTCCCAGAACGGCACGCAGACCAGCGCGCAGTCCTTCACCGGCGAGAACAGCCCCTGGACCGCCCAGACGATCGGAGCCTGGGGGAACATCCCGACCGCGTCGGTCAACATCACCGTGCCCGCGGGGACGACGCGATTCGTCGACGCCCGCTTCACCGCCGAGTCCGTCTGCGTCGGCGCCGCCACCGGGTGGTGCTCCGTGCGCGTCGTCGTGGTCAACTCCGCGGGCACGACCACCGAGCTGCACCCGGTCGTGGGCACGGACTACAGGTTCGACAGCCCCGGTGACGCCGAGGAGGCGCACGCCCTGGAGCGCTTCTCCCCTCCCCTCGGCCCCGGGGCCTACACCGTCCGGGTACAGGCCCTGCGCATGACCGGCATCACCCAGTTCACCCTGGACGACTACGCGTTCGCCGTGGGCCTCATCCAGCCCTGAGCGTTCACTCGCCGTCCAGGTAGTCCAGCTGGGCTCGGACGGAGATCTCGGCGACCGGCCACAGCGAGCGGTCCACGTCCGCGTACACCACTTCGACGACCTCGCGGGGGGTCCTGGCGCCGTTCTTCCTGGCCTGGCGGATCTGGTCGAGGCGTTCGCGGCGGTGCGTGAGATAGCCGTCCAGCGCCGCCAGCGGGTTCGCCAGGACGGGGCCGTGGCCGGGCAGGAGGGCGTCGGCCTCCAGGTCCTCGGCGGTCTTCCTGAGGCGGTCCAGGCTGTGGAGGTAGTCGGTCAGGCCGCCGTCCTGGGCGATGACGGTGGTGCCGCGGCCCAGGACGGTGTCGCCGGTCAGCATCGCGCGGTCCACCGGCAGCCAGAAGCACAGGGAGTCGAAGGAGTGGCCGGGCGTGGCGTACACGTGGAGCTCCACGCCTCCGGCCCGAACCACGTCGCCGTCGGTCAGGCCCTCCGAGCCCAGGCGGTGCAGCGGGTCCAGGGCGTGGACGGGGGCGCCGACGAGTTCGGCGAAGCGCCTGGCGCCGCCGCTGTGGTCGTGGTGGCCGTGGGTGAGCAGAATGTGGCGGACCCGGCGTTCGCCCAGGTGGGCGACCACGCGGAGGAGGTGGGCCTCGTCCGACGGGCCGGGGTCGACGACGATCACCTCGTTGGTGCCGATGACCCACGTGTTGGTGCCGTCGAGCGTCATCATGCCCGGGTTGGGGGCGAGGAGGTTCTCGGCGTGAGCCGTACGGGATCCGTCGGGGGTGTCGATCGGGATGTAGAGACCGCTCATGACACCATCAACCGCATCTCTCCCTCGATTTCTACCGCTCGCGGGAGAATCGTAATGATTTTTCGCTGTACGGCCAGCGCATCCCCCACCGACGCGAAGCCGGCCAGCTCGTTGAGCGTGTGGTAGGTCGGGGGCATGAGGAAGATCTCGCCGTTGGCCGCCAGTTCGAGCGCCTCGGACGGGCGTTTCCAGGCGACCTGGTCGGCCTCGCCGCCCACGTCGCGGGTGCGCTGGCCGGGAGGCAGCACGGCGGCGAAGAAACGGGTGTCGAACCGGCGCTCCTCCATCTCGGGAGTGATCCAGTGCGCCCACGGCTTCAGCAGGTCGGAGCGGAGCACCAGGCCGCGCTTGGCCAGGAAGTCGGCGAAGGCCAGGCTCCTGTCGATCAGCGCCAGGCGGTCGGCTTCCCAGTCGGCGCCGGTGGTGTCGGCGACCACGGAATCGGTGCCGGGTCCGGCCAGCAGTACCCCTGACTCCTCGAACGTCTCGCGGACCGCCGCGCAGACCAGTCCGCGGGCGGTGCGCTCGTCGGCGTTGAAGACCTCACCCCACTGCCGGGGGGACGGCCCCGCCCAGGCCACCGCGTGGTCGGTGTCACGCGGGTCGACGGAGCCGCCGGGGAAGACGTAGGCGCCCGCGGCGAAGGCCATGGTGGTCTTGCGGCGCAGCAGATACACCTCCAGCCCTTCCCTGAACGGCCCTTCCCTGAACGGCCCTTCCCCGAACGGTCCCTCCCTGAGGATCACCACGGTGGCGGCGTCCCGGGCGGGGACCGGTTCGATGCGTCCTGCGTTGATGTCGCGAGCGCGGCCGGCCAGATCCTTCGGCAGGGGGATACCAGTCACAATGACCTCCAACTAGAACATCACTCGGTCATGGTGACATATCCGGTCCGTCAGGAAACCTCGGCGATCAGCTCCACCTCGACCGACGCCCCCAGCGGGAGCGCGGCCACCCCCACGGCGCTGCGGGCGTGCACCCCGGCGTCGCCGAAGACGTCGCGCAGCAGCTCGCTGGCGCCGTTGCCGACGCTCGGCTGGCCGGTGAAGTCGGGGGCGCTGGCCACGAAGACCACGACCTTGACGATCCGCACGACCTTCGCCAGGTCGCCGACCTGCGACTTCAGGGCGGCGATCGCGTTCAGCGCGCAGATGCGGGCGTGGCCGGCGGCCTCCTCGGCCGTGAGGTCGGCGCCGACCCTGCCGGAGCCGACCAGCTTGCCCTCCACCATGGGCACCTGGCCCGAGGTGTAGACGAGGTCACCGGTGCGTACGGCGGGGATGTAGGCGGCCAGCGGAGGTACGACCTCGGGCAGCGTCAGCCCGAGATCGGCGATTTTCTCCTCGGGGGTCATGCCTTCTCCCGCTTGAAGTAGGCGACCAGGTTCTCGGCGTTGGGGCCCGGCACGATCTGGACCAGTTCCCAGCCGTCGGAGCCGAAGTTGTCCAGGATCATCTTGGTGTTGTGGATCAGCAGCGGGGCTGTGAGGTACTCCCATTTCTTCATGCGGCTCAGCGTAGTGTGACGGAGCTCAAAGGCCCCGCAGGAGGTTTCCGTAAGTGACCGCCAGGTAGCCTCGAATCGTGGACTCTCGGGACACCGATTGGGACGGCGTGCGACTGCACGTCGTCACCGGCAAGGGCGGCACCGGCAAGACGACGGTGGCCGCGGCGCTGGCACTCGCGCTGGCCGCGGGCGGGCGCAAGGTGCTGCTCGTGGAGGTGGAGGGCAGGCAGGGCATCGCGCAGATCTTCGACCTGCCACCTCTCCCCTACGAGGAGCGCAAGATCGCGGTGGCCCCCGACGGCGGTGACGTCTACGCGCTGGCCATCGACCCGGAAGAGGCCATGCTCGACTACATGGAGATGTTCTACGGCATGCGCCGCGCCGGCCGCGCGCTGACCCGGATGGGCATCGTCGACTTCGCCACCACGGTGGCGCCGGGCTTCCGTGACGTCCTGGTCACGGGCAAGACCACCGAGGCCGTGCGCCGGCGGGCCAAGAACGGCAGGCGCGTCTACGACGCCGTGGTGCTCGACGCGCCGCCGACCGGCCGGATCACCCGCTTCCTGAACGTCACCCAGGAGGTGGCAGGGCTGGCCAAGGTCGGGCCGATCAAGAACCACTCCGACCTGGTGAGCGGGGTGGTGAAGTCCCCCGAGACGGCTGTGCACTTTGTCACGCTTTTGGAGGAGATGCCGGTTCAGGAGACGCTGGACGGCCTCGCCGAATTGCGTTCTGCCGGCCTTCCGCCTGGCGGAATTTTCATCAATATGGTCCGTGAATCACTGCTTCCGCGGGCCGTACTTGACTCGGCTGTCAAGGGCCGATTCGACGTGGGGGAACTCACACTTGGGCTCAAGGCGGCCGGTCTCGCCGACGGGGCCGACGCGGCGGCGGTGGCCGAATCCCTCGTGGGAGAGGTGGTGGAGCACGCCCGCCGTACCGCGATCGAGCGCGCCGAGCGGGCCTCTCTCGACCAGGCTGATCTGCCCCGATACGAGCTCCCCCTGCTGGCCGACGGTGTAGATCTGGCCGGCCTTTATGAGCTGGCCGCAAGCATCCGAAACCAGGGAGCCGCGTGAAGAAGCCCGCCCCCCTCGACGTCGACGCCATCCTCGACGACCGCGGGACCCGCATCATCGTCTGCTGCGGCGCCGGCGGTGTGGGCAAGACCACGACCGCCGCCGCACTGGGCCTGCGGGCCGCGGAGCGGGGCCGGGGCGCGGTCGTGCTGACCGTGGACCCGGCCAGGCGGCTCGCGCAGTCGATGGGCCTCTCGGAGCTGGACAACACCCCCAGACTGGTGCACACCGCCGAGGAGGGCGGTGGCCAGCTGTTCGCGATGATGCTCGACATGAAGCGGACCTTCGACGAGATCATCGAGGCCCACGCCGACCCCGAGCGGGCCAGGCAGATCCTGTCGAACCCCTTCTACCAGTCGCTGTCGTCCAGCTTCTCCGGCACGCAGGAGTACATGGCGATGGAGAAGCTCGGGCAGCTTCGCCGCTCGGACGAGTGGGACCTGATCATCGTCGACACCCCGCCCTCGCGCTCCGCGCTGGACTTCCTCGACGCCCCGGAACGGCTCGGCCGCTTCCTCGACGGGCGTTTCATCAAGCTGCTCACCGCGCCCGCCAAGGCCGGGGGCCGCAGCGCCTTCCGGCTGCTGAACGCCGGGTTCGGGCTCGTGGCCGGCGCGATGACCAAGCTGCTGGGCGCGCAGGTGCTCAAGGACCTGCAGACGTTCGTCTCCGCGCTGGACGCCGTCTTCGGCGGGTTCAGGCAGCGGGCGGAGATGACCTACCGGCTCCTGCAGGCGCCCGGCACCGCCTTCGTGGTGGTGGCCGCGCCCGAGCGCGACGCGATGCGGGAGGCCTCGTACTTCGTCGAACGGCTCGCGGAGGAACGCATGCCGCTGGCCGGGCTCGTGGTCAACCGGGTGCACTTCTCGCCCGCGTCGGGCATCTCGGCGGCGCGCAGCGCGGCCGCGGCGGAGGACCTGGAGTCCAAGGGCGAGCACGAGCTGACCGCCGCCGTGTTGCGGCTCCACACCGGGCGGATGCAGCTCGCGGCCCGTGAGCACCGGGAGCAGGAGCACTTCGTCTCCGCGCACCCCACGGTGCCTGTCGTCCAGGTCCGCGCCATGTCGGAGGACGTCCACGACCTGGCGGGTCTGCACCAGATCGGGGAACTCCTGGCTTCGGGAGCATGAAAGCACGGCCGACGCTCGCCGGCCGTGCTTTCCAGGCGGGGTTAGCCCGCTATCAGCTCGTTTGTCCGTTCGTACTCTTCTTTCGCAGACTCGAGCAGCTCCCGCCACGAGTCCACGTCTGGCCGTCGCCTCAGCAGCGCCCGCCGTTCCCGCTCCGTCATACCGCCCCACACCCCGAACTCGATGCGGTTGTCGAGCGCATCGGCGAGGCACTCGGTACGGACCGGGCATCCTCGGCAGATCAGCTTAGCCCTGTTCTGCGCGGCTCCCTGGACGAACAACGCGTCCGGATCCGCACCTCGACAGGCGGCACGGGAGGTCCAATCCGTGATCCACATTTCGACCCCACTCCCCTTAGGTGGTCAGTCGTCACTTGGGGCCGACGGGCGCGGGCGCCGAGCCTCCGTATTCAGTTGCCGCAGAGGAGAACGTATGCAACGAGACGTTCGGGCCGACAGACCCCAGAGGACCAATTTCTCGCCCGAGTGTTGACCGGGAATGACTAGTCACCCCTTCCAGTCAAGGCGAAATGGGGTTCGGTTACCGATAACGACACTCTTTCGACGTACTCTTGGTCCTGTGCAAGCTCAGGGCAAAGATCGTTCATCACCAGTCACGAACGTCATCCGGCTCATCGCCGCGGGGGCGGCCGCGGGTGTGCTGACGGCCGCCATCGCGCTGCCCGCAGTGGGCGGCGCCGGGGTGACGGCCAAGTCAGCCATGGAGGATCTCAACCTCAAGCCGGAGGAACTGGACGAACCTCCGCTGCCCGAGCGCACCGTGCTCAAGGACGCCAAGGGCAAGCAGATCGCCCAGTTCTTCTTCGAGAACCGGCAGTCGGTGACGCTCGACAAGGTCTCTCCGATCATGAAGACGGCGCTGATCTCCATCGAGGACTTCCGCTTCTACGAGCACGGGCCGATCGACATCGAGGGCACCATCCGTGCCCTCCTCAAGAACATGACGTCCGGCGGCGTGACCCAGGGCGGTTCCTCGATCACGCAGCAGTACGTGAAGCAGGTGCTGTTCAACGCCGCCGAGACCGACGCCGAGCGGGCCGCCGCCATCGCGCCCACGGTCTCGCGCAAGCTCAACGAGCTGCGCTACGCCTTGGCGATCGAGAAGAAGTACACCAAGGACGAGGTCCTGGAGAAGTACTTCAACATCGCCTACTTCGGTGCAGGAGCCTACGGCGTCCAGGCGGCCTCCAAGCGCTTTTTCGGCAAGTCGGCCGCCGAGCTCAACCTCTCCGAGGCGGCCACGCTGGCGGGAGCCGTACAGAATCCGAACAGGACCGACCCCAACGTCAGCAAGGAGTCGCGCGCGGCGCTCCTGGAGCGGCGCAACATCGTCCTGGACCGGATGGCGCAGCTCGGCAAGATCACTCCCGCCGAGCGTGACGCGGCCAAGGCCACCAAGCTCGGCTACAAGGACACGAAGTTCCCGGGTGGCTGTGAGACCAGCCCGTATCCGTACTTCTGCCTCTACGTGCAGTACGAGATCCTCAACAACGAGGACTTCGGCAAGACCCCCGAGGAACGCAAGAAGCTCCTGCAGCGCGGCGGGCTGACGATCAAGACCACGATCGACCCGCAGATGCAGAAGGCCGCCGAGAAGGCGATCAAGAACTGGGTCAGCACCAAGGACAAGCCGGTCGCCTCGCAGGCCATGATCGTCCCGGGCACGGGTGAGATCAAGGCGATGGCCGCCAGCCGTAAGTTCGGCAACAACAAGAAGAAGAACGAGATCAGCTACAACGTCGTGGCCGACGCCAAGCACGGCGGCGGCGGCGGGTTCCAGCAGGGGTCGACGGCGAAGCCGTACACGCTGGCCGCGGCCCTCGAAGAGGGCTACAAGTACGGCGACGGCTTCCCCTCCCCGGCCGGCTACAACGCGCCCAGCTACGGCGCCTTCCGCGACTGCAAGGGCAACCGCGTCGGCGAGCCGTCCCACCAGGTGCGCAACTCCAGCGAGGGCGGCGGCGGCTTCAAGACGCTGCAGTCCGGCACGTGGGGCTCGGTCAACACGTTCTTCATGAAGCTCGAAGAGCGCGTCGGCCTCTGCAAGACCGTCAAGATGGCCAAGAAGCTCGGGCTCAAGCGCGCCGACGGGCAGCCGCTGCGCGAGTTCGAGACCTTCACGCTCGGCATCAACGAGACCGACCCGGTCACCGTCGCCAGCACCTACGCCGTCTTCGCCTCGCGCGGCCAGTCCTGCAAGCCGCTGGCCATCACCGAGATCGTCGACCGCTACGGCAAGGCCAAGCGGTTCAAGCCCAAGTGCACGCGGGTCATGGACGAGGAGGTCGCCGACGCCGTCAGCGGCATCCTGTCCGGCGTGTTCACCAAGGGCACCATGAGCGGCGTCGGCGGCATCGGCAGGGACGCGGCAGGTAAGACGGGCACCACCGACGGCTACACGGCCGCCTGGTTCGCCGGTTACACCCCGAACCTCTCCTCCGCCGTCAGCATCGGCGACCCCCGCGGCGCGTTCGACAACCGCCTCATGGGCGTCACCATCGGCGGACGCGGCTACAGCTACGTCTACGGCGCCTCCATCTCCGGCCCCATCTGGAAGCAGTCGATGATGCAGGCGCTGAAGGGGATCGAGGCGGCGGAGTTCACGCCGGTGAACATGGAGCGCTTCGGCGGCTGCGGCGACATCTGCGCGCCCAAGCCGGTCAAGAAGGACAAGGACCGGGGCGGGGACGGCGAACCCGACGACCGGGGCGGCGATCCGTTCGACCTGTTCGACCCGGACGACGGCGACTTCGGGCCCATCACCCCGGGCAACTAGCCCTCCGAACCGTTGAGAGGCCTCTGGGAGGCCTCTCAACGCGTTTCAGGGGCCTTTTCCGGGGCGCTTGGTCAAGGAGGCGACGTCACGGCGGCCCGCCCGTCAGGCTGCCGGGCGTGGAAGCGCGGACCCGCGGGGCGGCGGCGGGTGGTGGGTGGCGGCGGCTTCGCCGTAACGGATGGCTCCGATCACACGACGTCGATCACCCGGACAGGCGCGCGCGCACGGCGGCGGCGACACGCCCGCCCTCGGCGCGGCCGGCGACCTTCGGGTTGAGCACCTTCATGACCGCGCCCATCGCCTTCGGGTCGGTCGCGCCGCTCTCCGCGATCGCGGCGTCGACCAGCGCGTTCAGCTCCTCGTCCGAGAGCTGCGCCGGCAGGTACTCCTCCAGCACCGCCTGCTCGTCCAGCTCCGCCTGGGCCTGCGCGGCGCGCCCGGCGTTGCCGAACGCCTCGGCCGCCTCGCGGCGCTTCTTGGCCTCCTTGGTCAGCACCTTGACGATCTCGTCGTCGCTGAGCTCCCTGGCCTGCTTGCCCGAAACCTCCTCGACGTTGACGGCCGACAGAACCATCCTGATCGTGCGGAGGCGAACCTCGTCCTTGGCCTTCATGGAGGCCGTCAGATCGGCCTTCAGCTTGTCCTTCAATGCGCTCATGCGGTCCATCTTGCCGCTTGAGCGGCACCTCTCGTGCCGGATGTCGGGCATCATAAGTACGTGAGGAAAGCCGCCGCTATACCACTGTCCCTGCTGGGTCTCGGCATCGCCGGGCTCGGGTACGCCTCGGTCGTCGAGCGCAACTGGTTCCGGCTGCGCCGATTCGACGTTCCGGTCCTGGCCCGGGGGCAGCGCCCGGTGCGCATCCTCCACCTGTCCGACCTGCACCTGACGCCCGGCCGCAAAAAGCTCATCAACTGGGTACGCTCGCTCGGCTCGCTCGAACCCGACCTGGTGGTCAACACCGGCGACTCGATCGCCCACCCGGACGCCGTCCCCTCGCTGCTCCACGCCCTGGAGCCGCTCATGTCCCGCCCCGGCCTGTTCGTGTACGGCTCCAACGACCTGTACGCGCCCGTGTTCAAAAACCCCGCCCGCTACCTGTGGCGCACCTCCCGCAACGAGCGCCGCCAGCACGTGCCGTCGCTCCCGTGGCGAGAACTGGGCGAAGGCATGGCCGCAGAAGGCTGGCTCGACATGAACAACACGACCGCCCGCCTGAAGGTCGCCGACCTGGACGTGGCCGTGGCCGGCATCCACGACTCCCACATCGACCGCGACCGCTACGACCTGGTAGCCGGCCCCGCCCCCGCCGACGCCGACCTCCGCCTGGGCGTCATGCACTCCCCCGAGCCGCGCAACATGACCCGCTTCGCCGCCGACGGCTACCAGCTCCTGCTCGCCGGCCACACCCACGGCGGCCAGCTCTGCATCCCCTTCTACGGCGCCCTGGTCACCAACTGCGGCATCGACCGGGCCCGCGTCAAGGGCCTGAGCACCCACGACTCCGCCTGGCTCCACGTCTCCGCCGGCCTGGGCACCTCCCCGTACGCCCCGGTCCGCTTCGCCTGCTTCCCGGAGGCGACCCTGCTCACCCTGGTACCGCGCCGCTGACGGATTATGCGGTCACAAGCACCCGCGAAGTCCGCTAGACTTTCCCAAGCACGCGCAAGACCGGCGTGCGACCGGGGTGTAGCGCAGCTTGGCAGCGCGCTTCGTTCGGGACGAAGAGGCCGTGGGTTCAAATCCCGCCACCCCGACCCAGCAGTACATGGTCAAGGGCCTGATCCGCAAAGCGGTGAGGGCCCTTCTCCCGTTTCTGGGAGAAACCTGGGCAACGACCTTGGTAGCCGCCCCTTACACCGGTGCTCCAAGAATGAAGGTCACGATGCCACTCACCAATCTGCAGGTCGCCGGCCACAACTTCCTCGAGTCCATGTACCAGGACGGCTACTACCCCAACCACGTCGTCGACAAGGGGAAGGCGATCCTGCTGGGTCTCTGCGCGCGGAAGGGCCCGCTGACCTCACAGCTCTGTATGTACTGACCCACGCCACGACCGAAGAGTTCAACGACCTGGAGTCCGAATTCGAGGAAGCCGACAGCGAGATCGAAAACGTCGCACGCGATGCGATCGGCGAAGAGTTCGAGTTCATATCCAAGGCGTACGGCTTCGCGAATGCGGACCACGAGGAATTGATCTCCCCCCGAGTGTGGTGACCGGCTCTCAGGCATTCGGGAGAAACTGTCCGCACCTTCCGCTACGGTGCCGGCCATGAGCGATCTTGCGCCAGGCCTGTACGAGCAGCTCGTCACTGAGGGACTGGCCCACGAGCTCAACGGCCAAGCCGGCATAACCCAGCGGCGCCAACTGGACCACATCGAGGCAGCAGACGTACTGACTGCCCACCTGGCCGCACTGACCCGCAGAGCGCTTCGCTCCATGAGGGGAACCGATGCGGAACGCTTGGCAGGCCAGGTCGAGTTGGCCAACCGTCTCGCCACGCTCCTCGGTGATACGGCTCAGGAGGACTTGGTCGCAAGCTCCCACGAACTCCTGCTGGCCATCACCCGCACCCACACCCCCACCGGCAGGCCAGTCTTCCCTCCACGCCCAGAGACGCCCCTGGCAGCCAGTGCTCTGTTGGTCAACGGCCACGGACAACCCAGCGTCGGGCACGAGCTGAAGCGAGAGCTCGCTTCAGCCGACCGCGTCGACCTGCTATGCGCCTTCGTCCGCTGGTACGGCGTGCGCATCATCGAAGACGACCTGGCCGAGTTCGTACGGCGAGGCGGCAGGCTTCGAGTGATCACCACGACCTATCGAGGGGCAACTGAACGCCGCGCCTTGGACCGTCTGGAGGAACTCGGCGCCGAGATCAAGATCTCCTACGAAACCAAGACCACCCGACTCCATGCAAAGGCGTGGCTGTTCCGCAGAAACAGCGGATTCTCCACGGCGTACGTCGGCTCCTCCAACCTGTCCAAGTCCGCCCTCATAGACGGCTTGGAATGGAACGTCCGCATGTCCGCAATCGAGCAGCCCCATCTCCTCGATACCTTCGCCGCCACATTCGAGGAGTATTGGGGCGATCCCGCCTTCGAGACCTACGACCCCACCATCGATCGCGATCGGCTGGACAAGGCCCTGGAGTTCGAAAGCGCCGGGCCGCGCGAACTTCCTCTGGCGATCGCCTCGATCGATGTGCGCCCGTTCGGCTACCAGAGCGAGATCCTGGCTGAACTCGCGGCGGAACGCCGAATCCATGACCGCTGGCGAAACTTGGTCGTGATGGCCACCGGCACCGGCAAGACCGTGGTGTCGGCCTTGGACTACAGAGACCTGCGCGATGCCGGCGAGGTCGGCTCATTGCTTTTCGTGGCCCATCGGGAAGAGATTCTCACCCAGAGCCAGGCCACCTTTCGCCAGGTGTTGCGCGAAGGCTCCTTCGGCGAACTCTACGTAGGCGGACGGCGTCCGGAACAGTGGCGTCACGTGTTCGCCTCCATTCAGTCACTACAGAACGCCGATCTCAACCCCACGGCTTTCGACATGGTGATCGTGGACGAATTCCATCATGCCGAAGCCACCACTTACACCCGCCTCCTCAACCACCTCAAGCCGCGTGTGCTTCTCGGCCTGACCGCCACCCCGGAACGCGCCGACGGCCAGGACATCAAACATTGGTTCGGCGGCCGGATCGCCGCTGAACTCCGACTGTGGGAGGCCATCGAACGCCAACTCCTGGTGCCCTTCCAGTACTTCGGTGTACATGACGGCGTCGATCTGTCAGCCGTGCCATGGAAGCGTGGCCAGGGCTACGACCTGGCCCAACTCAGTAACGTCTTCACCGGCAACGACACCCGCGTCGGCCTCGTCGTCGAAACCCTGCAGCGCAAGGTCGGCGACGTCGCGCGCATGCGCGCACTCGGCTTCTGCGTCAGCATCGATCATGCCGAGTACATGGCCCGGCGCTTCAACGAGGCAGGCATCCCAGCCCTGGCGATCACTTCCCGGAACGGCGATCGCGTCGCTGGACTCCAGCAGCTGAAGTCCCGCGAGGTCAACGTCATCTTCACCGTTGACCTGTTCAACGAGGGCGTCGACATTCCCAGCATCGACACCGTGCTGTTTCTCCGCCCCACTGACAGCGCAACCATCTTTCTCCAGCAACTCGGCCGCGGCCTGCGCCTCGACAACGGCAAGGCCTGCCTGACTGTGCTGGATTTCATCGGCAATCAGCACCGCCAGTTCCGCTTCGACCGCCGTTACCGGGCGTTGACCGGCGCTAGCCGTACCGGAGTCGCTCATGAGGTCGAAAACGGCTTCCCCACCCTGCCACCTGGCTGCCACATCGACCTGGATCGGGAAGTGTCCCGCCTGGTCATGGCTAACATCCGCCAATCACTCAACCTCCGCTGGCCCGACTTGACCGCGGAGCTCGTCTCCCTGCCTGAGCAGACCACTCTGGCCGCCTTCCTGGAGGAGACCGGGCTGGAACTGGAAGACCTCTACCGCCGCCGCCCCGGCTGGGCCGCTTTGCTCCGCGCGGCACAAAGAGGAGGTACGGCAGGCCCACAAGACGACAAGATCGGCAAGGCGCTCAGTCGTATGCTCCGCATCGACGACCCGGAGCGCCTCGCGCTCCTGCGCAACCTCGGCGGTGGCACATCCGTGCGCGAACAGCGACTCCTAGCGATGCTGGACGTGACCGTCTGGGGCGGCACCCAACCGATCTCCACCGCCGAGAACCGTATGGCCGAACTACTCACCCACATCGATCGGGTGAGCGAAGTGCGGGAACTGGCCGACTTGCTCGCCGAGCGCCGCCACCGCGTGACTCATCCACTGCACGGCGATGTCCCCCTGCACATCCACGCCACCTACAGCAAGAACGAGGCCCTCGCTGCCTTCGGCGTGGACAAGCCCGCCCACATGCGCGAAGGCATCAAATGGATCCCCGAGGCCCGCGCCGACCTGTTCTTCGTCACGATCGACAAGTCGGAAACCCTCTACTCACCCACCACGATGTACCACGACCGCGCCATCACTCCCACGCGCTTCCAGTGGGAGTCACAGTCCACGCTGCGCCGCACCAACCCAACCGCCAGGCGTTACATGTCCGGTGAATCCACCGTCCACCTCTTCATCAGAGAGCACAAGCGGGACGAGGGTCTGGGCGCGCCGCCGTACCTGTATGCCGGACCCATGACGTACATGGACTGCGACGGCGACCGGCCGGTCCGCTTCCAATGGAAGCTGGAGCACCCACTTCCGCTCGACATCTTCCACTACGCCAAGGTCACAGCAGGCTGACCCAGAAAGGGTAGATGGGGTTGAACCACGCAACCCCCGTCCGGCGACACGGCCTGACCGAGCTCGCTGCTGTGGTTGTGGTGTGGACGACAAGGGGCCGCTGAAAGCGGTCTCCTCCGACGGCGAGAGAGGGCGGAGGGGTCTGTCCTCTCCCGCCGTCGCTTACCTCGGTGCCGGCGTCAATAGGTGCCAGGGTGGTAGCGGGCGTGGATCTCTGCCCGTACGGCTTCCTCGGGGGTCAGCCAGCGCAGGACTATGTCGTCGAACAGGTCGGCGTCGATGCTTTCGGCTCGGTCGTCGGATGTGGCGCCGAGACGTTGGTAGTGAACCTGAGGAAGGGCTGTGGGGCCGGGGTCGGCGATCTTAGTGATCATGTACAGTGCCGGGCGGTCGTTCTGGGAGTTCAAGGCATGCTCGAACCACATGCCCGGCTGGGGGATCACGCTCTGGGTCACATCCATCATTCTCCGCTGTCGGAGGGTGTTGTGGGAGGGGAACATGCCAGCTCATGGGGTGGTGCGCCAAGTTTCCGCGGGTAACAGTTCTCCTCGGAGCATCGGGCCCATAACCCGTGGTGGCAAAGGTGGCTATCGCGTGGTTTGTCGGGACAGCGTGGGGGCGTGGTTATGAGCGAGCGTGCCTCACTTCATGAAAACCCAGGTTTTTGTCCCGGACGGAGGCGCTTGCCCGCTTGCGGTCTGCAAAATTCGGGACGCATGCGGATATCCGGGCAGGCTCCGGGGGCCAGGCAGCATCTTGGCGGTCCGGGGGTTCGGCGTGTGGCGGGCGTCCCTACCGAGCGCCTCGCCAGGTGCTCGGTAGAGCGCCTGGCGAGGGCTACTTCTGGTTGCGGCAACCGCGGATGGTAGCGCCTGTCCCCCGACTTGGGCGCTGCCTCGCATGACAGAGACTACTCTCCGTATAAATTTCGTCGCAACCGGTTATGGAAATCTCCACCTGGCCATGGCCAATTAAGCGGCCAATCGGCGGGGGTTGGAGAGGGGCTTGTGCAGGTAGCGTGCTGGCTATGGAGATAAAGACGGTTAATCCGGAACGTGGGGTTTACTCGGCCACCGGGGACTATGTGCATGCGGTCGAGGTTCGTGGGGCTGAGCGGTTGTTGTTTGTGGCGGGGACGATGGGGTTGGATGCCGATGGGCAGCCCGGGGCCACATTGGAGGAGCAGCTGGGGCTTATATGGGCGAATATTCGGGCTATTCTCGCCAGCGCCGGTATGACGGTGGACAACATCGTTCGGCTCACCAGTTATCTGCGCGATCCGGCTTATGCGGCGGCGAATGCGGCGGCTCGGGTGGCGGCGCTCAAGGGGCGGGCTGTGCCGACGACGGCGATCGTCGCGCAGACGCTGGTCGACGAATGGCTGGTGGAGATCGAGGTTGTCGCGGCGGGTTGACGCTCCGGGCGTCGTCGTGGCGGGTTGACGCTGGGCGTCGTTGTGGGGGTTGCGGCCGGGCGTTACTTCGGTGGGTTGGTGAGGCCTTCGGTGTAGGCGACGGTGAACTTGGGGCCCAGCGATGCGCGCAGGCGTGCCGTGATGCGGTCGACGTCGAAACGCTCGCCCTCCGGCAACGGGGCGTCGACGGACAGGCGCAGGGCGGCTGCCTGGCCGAGGAGGTAGGCGCCGGCCGTCTCTGAGGTGGCGGTACCGGCCAGGCCCTCCAGGGCGAGGGCTATGGCTCGGGGGTCGCCTACGGCTCGGGCCCGGGTCAGGCTTTGCTGGTGGCGGGCTTCGGCGGCCGAGTACGAGCCGCGCATCTCTTCGATGAAACCCAGTTCGGCGAAGATCAGGGCCAATGCGGCGTCGGAGTCCAGGGCGTGGTCCCAGTCGATCCAGGCCAGCAGGTGCGCCTCCGCCTCATCCAGGCGGCCCTGGCGGCGGGCGCTCAGGGCCAGGCCCAGGGCGGCGAACTCCTCCCCCACCGTGTAGCCCTGTTCGGCGGACAGTGCCATGGCTCGCGTGTGGAGCGAGTCGGCCTGGTCGAAGGCTCCGGCCAGGAGGGCTAGACGTCCCAGCTGGGACATTTTGTCGGCTACCTCGGTCCATAGGCCGAGTTCTTCGGACATGCGGAGGCCATCGCGGTGTACGCGGGCCGACTCGGCGTAGTCGCCCACGATTTCGGCGTGCCAGGCGACGGCGAACCCGGCGTGGGACTGGCCCCAGCGGTCGCCCAGCTGGGCGAACAGGTCCAGGCTTTCCCGGCCGTAGGCTCGGGCACCGTCCAGGTCGCTGCGTAGCAACGCCTGGCGGGCCTGGACTGAGCGGGCGAAAGCCGTACCCCATTCGTCGCCAATCGCGGCGAAGGAGGTCAAGGCGCGGTCGGCGAGTTCTTCGGCGGGCTCCGAGTCGCCGATGCCCAGCTGGGCGGAGGCCAGGAAGGCCTGAGCTCGCGCCAGGCCGGTGAGCGCGGCGACGTCGGCGGTGGGGGCCGCGACGGGGACCGAGGTGATCGCCTCGCCGGTACGCAGGGTGAAGGCGGCCAGCCATGTACGCGTGATGTCGCCCGGGGCGGTGATCTGGGCCAGCCATCTGCGGCCCTCGCCGAGCCGTCCGCGCAGGACCCAGTACCAGGCGAGCGCGTTGACCAGCCGTTCGGAGCTCCCGCTGTCGTCCGCGGTCAGCGCGGCGCGGAAGTTGGCGGCTTCGGCGTCCAGTCGCAGCAACCATTTGCGCTGCTCGGGCCCACGCAGGTACGGCTCGGCGCGCTCGGCCAGCGCGAGGTAGTGGTCCCGGTGCCGCAGCCGCATCTCCTCGCTCTCCCCGGCCTCCAGCAGCCGCTCCTGGCAGTAGGCGGCGACCGACTCCAGCAGCCGGTATCGGGGCCCGTCGCCGACCACGACCAGCGACCGGTCCACCAGCCGGGGCAGGACGTCCAGCGCGTCGTCGCCGCAGACAGCCTCGGCCGCCTCCAAAGTGCACCCGTCAGCGTGTACGGCCAGCCGCCGCAACACCAGCCGCTCGGCAGGCCCGAGCAGCTCCCAGCTCCAGTCGATCATTGCCCGGAGCGTCCGCTGCCGGGCGGGCACGTCGTTCCGGGAGCCCCCCAGCACCCGGAACCGGTCGTCGAGCCGCGCGGCCAGCTCCCGGACACCGAGTGCCCGGACGCGGGTGGCCGCCAGCTCCAGCGCCAGCGGAATCCCGTCGAGTCGCCGGCAGATGGCCGCCACGGCGTCGGGATCGAGCTCCACACCGGGCGCGGCGTCCGCGACCCGGGCGGCGAACAGGCGCTCCGCGTCCTTCTGGGCCAGCGTGGGCACGCTCCACACCTGCTCGCCCGCGACACCGAGCGGCTCCTGGCTGGTGGCGAGGATGCGTAGCTCGGGCGCGGTCCGCAGCAGGAGCGCGGCGAGCCGGGCGACAGGCTCGGTCACGTGCTCGCAGTTGTCCAGCACGAGCAGCATCCTCTTGCCGCGCAGCGCCTCGGCCAGCCGCCCGGCCAGGTCCGGCCCCTCGTCACGGACGCCGAGGGCCGCCGCGACAACCTCGGCCACCTCAGTCGCCCCGGCCACCGAGGCGGCCGAAGAGACCCCGGAGCCGGCCGAGGTGGCCGAAGAGACGCCGGAGCCGGCCGAGGTGGCCGAAGAGGCCCCGGAGACGGCCGAGGTGGCTGCGGTCAGTTCGACGAGCCAGACCCCGTCCGGCTCGGAGGAGGTCAACCGGCCCGCCGTCTCCATCGCCAGCCGCGTCTTCCCCACACCGCCCGGTCCAGTCAGCGTCACCAGCCTGGCCTCGCCCAGCAGCCCGACGACGGCGGACACCGCGTCGTCGCGGCCGACGAGGTCGGTCAGGGCGACGGGCAGGTTCGTACGGCGGGCCTCCCGCACCGGCGCGTCCAGCGAGGGATCCTGCCGCAGGATGGCCTGGTGCAGCCCGGCCAGCTCAGGCCCGGGCTCCAGCCCGAGATCCTCGTCAAGCCGAGCCCGAAGCGCGCCGTAACTGTCCAGCGCCTCCTTCTGCCGCCCGGACCGGTAGAGGGCCCGCATGTGGGAAGCGCGCAGCCGTTCCCGGAGAGGGTGCCGGCCGACCAGGTCACCGAGTTCGTCGGCGAGCAGGGCGTGCTCGCCCAGTTCGAGCCGCGTCTCGGCGTGGTCTTCCAGCGCGGTCAGCCGCAGTTCCTCCAGGCGGGCGATCTCGGGCCTGGCGAACTCCTCGTCGGCGAAGTCGATCAGCGCGGGCCCGCGCCACAGTGCCAGCGCGTCGGCCAGCAACGCCGCCCTGGCCTCGGGCGCGCCGGTGCGGGCTTCGGACAGCAGCGTCTGGAAACGTCCGGTGTCGACGTCGCCGGGCTCCACCTGGAGCCGGTACCCGGAGGCGCCGGACACCACGCTCTCCTTGCCGACGATCCTGCGGAGCTGGGAGACGCGGGTCTGCAGGGCGCCGGCGGGGTTGGCGGGCAGCGCGCCGCTCCAGAGCGAGTCGATGAGGCGGTCGGCGGGCACCACCTTCCCCGGGTCGATGAGCAGGTGGGCCAGCAGGGCGCGGACCTTCACCTCAGGCACTCTGACCTGCGCACCTTCCGGTCCCCACACCGCGAGCGGACCAAGTACCCCGAAACGCATGAGCCTCACGGTAGTGGAGCTGGAGAAAACCTGGAGCGCCCGCAGGCACAGTCCAGGACATGAACGACGGACACCCGCGGCTGGCGGTGGTCACAGGCTCTGACCACTCGGCGGCCATGTTGATCGCTGAGCGAGCCTGTGCGCGCCACGGCCTGGAGGTCGACGTGATCGATCTCGAGGCCGCGTGCCTGCCGGATCCGGCGCCCGGCCGGGCGTTGGTGCCGCCGGCCGTACACGATCTGATGCCTTGGCTCGCCGCGGCGGAGGGGTTCGTGGTGGTCGCGGTACGGACCTGGTCGTTGCGCAAGGCGGTGTTCTGGTGCGCCGAGGCGTGGCGGGGCAAGCCGGTCGCGCTCGTGAGCGACCCGGCGCTGCTGATCCCGTCGGCCGTCGATCGCATGCTCCTCAGACTTCTCAGACAGGAATTCTCATGAACAAGGCTGGACCCCGGCAGTGGTTCGGGCTCTCGATACTTCTGCTGCCCACCGTGCTGCTCTTCCTGGCGATGACGGTGCTCTTCCTGGCCACGCCGCAGATCGCGGCGGACCTGGACCCGAGCGGCGCGCAGCTGTTGTGGATCAATGACATCTATGGCTTCATGATGGCGGGCCTGCTCGTGGCGATGGGCACCGTGGGCGACCGCATCGGACGCAGGAAGGTGCTGTTGTTCGGCGCCGCGGCCTTCGGCGTGGCCTCGTTGCTGGCGGCGCTGGCGCCTAATGCGGAGCTGCTGATCGCGGCCCGCGCGGTGATGGGCGTGGGCGCGGCGGCGGTGATGCCTTCGACGTTGTCGCTGATCAGCAACATGTTCAAGGACGACAGGCAGCGCGGCACCGCCATCGGGCTGTGGGCGGCCTCGATCTCCGTCGGCGTGGCGATCGGCCCGCTGGTGGGCGGGTTGCTGCTGGAGGCGTTCTGGTGGGGCGCGGCCCTGCTGGCGGGCGTGCCGGTGATGGTGCTCGTGCTGGTGGGCGCGCCGTTCCTGATCCCCGAGTACCGCGCGCCGAAGAGCGGCGGGCTGGACCCGCTGAGCGTGCTGCTGTCGATGGCGACGCTGCTGCCGATCGTGTACGGGGTGAAGGAGCTGGCCAAGGCGGGTCCCGGCGTGATCTCGCTGGGCACGCTCGCGGTCGGCCTGCTGTTCGGCGTGATCTTCGTCCGCAGGCAGCTGCGGCTGGAGAACCCGCTCCTGGACGTGCGGCTGTTCGCCGACAAGGTGTTCAGCGGCGCCCTGAGCGTGTTCATGCTGAGCGCGGTCGCGCTGGGCGGCGTGTACCTGCTGTTCACGCAGTACCTGCAGCTCGTGGCGGGGCTCTCGCCGCTGGAGGCGGGTCTGTGGATCCTTCCCGCGGCGCTCGCGCTGGTGGCCGTCTCGACGTTGTCGCCGGTCATCGCCCGCCGGGTACGGCCGGCGTACGTGATCAGCGGCGGCGCGTTCCTCTCGGTGATCGGCTACCTGCTGATGACCCAGGTCGGCAGCGTCGCCGGTCTGCCGATGCTGCTCACCGGCTTCTTCGTGCTCTACCCGGGCATCGCCCCGGCGATGGCGCTGAACACCGCTCTGGTGATCGGGTCGGCGCCGCCGGAGAAGGCCGGGGCCGCCTCCGCGGTGAACACCACCGCCAGCGACCTCGGCACCTCTCTGGGCGTCGCGGTCCTCGGCAGCGTGGGCACGGCCGTCTACCGTGCGGCGATGCCCGCCGGCGCCCCAGACACGCTCTCAGGGGCGCTGACGGCGGCCGAGAGCCTGCCGGGCCAGACCGGCGAGGCGTTGGTGGCGGCGGCGCGGGCCGCCTACACCGACGGGCTCAACGTGGCGGGCGGCATCGCGGCCGCTTTGGTGGCCGTGGCGATCGTCCTGTCGCTGACGATGCTCAGGAAGGTCCCGGCCACGAACGCCCCGGCCGCCGCCGAGCCCGCGCCCGCCGAGCGCGAGGAGGCACTGGCTGTCTGAACCGCCGGTGAAGCCCGGAGCCGTCGGGGCCGGGGGGGACCCCCGGTTGAGGGGCCCCCGGCGGTGGCCCCCCGGGTCGGACCCCCCCACGGCG
>NZ_JBHYJD010000065.1:0-53090 GCF_042740555.1 Nonomuraea sp. NPDC059007
CGCCGCCATCTGGCACAACTGGAACACCGGCGCACCCGTAAAACGGTCCCTGACCGCCTACGACCACTAACCCGAATTTCACATCAGCGATCTAGTGGGTGTCAGGGCGGCGGCCGGAGAAGGTAGCGGGTCTGCAGACGCAGGGGAAGCGGGCGCGGACACGGACGGCGCGGGAGGGGACGGCGCGGACACCGACGGCGCGGGGGTGGAGGGTGCAGACGTGGAGGGTGCGGGCGGCGCGGGTGGGGGCGGCGTGGAGGGTGCGGGTGGGGGCGGTGGGGCAGAAGTGGGGGAAGTCGAGGGTGGGGCGAGGGGTGGGTGGGGGGTTACGGGGAGGGCGGTCAGGGTTTGGGGGCCGCGGTTGATGAACAGGATGCCGGACGTCAGCCTGAGGTGCAGGCCGCCCACCGACCCCACCATCACCCCCTTACGCACACTCCGCCGCGTAAGGCGCTCACGCACAGGCGCCAGAAACAACAACAACGGACTGAACAAGAAGATCAGCCACTTGACCTCGACCACATCGATCAGCAGCCGCCCGATCGCCGAGAACCCCCGCCACACGTACCAGAACCCGTTCGACGTCAGGTAGATCATGATCCCGAGGGCCGCCACCCCCAGCCCGATCGCCACCGGCTTACGCCAGCGCGCGGCCGGTGCGGGCGGAACGCCGACGATGCGCCTCCACCCAGGCGCGCGGGCGGCCAGCGCAGCCCGGACCCGGGCGGCGGGAGCGTCGAGCGCCGCGTGCAGCGGAACACCGCCCGCCTGCGCGAAGGCCAGGACGTCTTCCCATTCGCCGGGCAGGTCGGCGAGGACGAGCCCGTCCTGGTCGAGCACCGCCAGCCCGCTCACGGTCCGCTCGTACGCGGGCAGGCCGTCGGCGCCGACGGTCGTCTGCTCGTAGCGGTAGTGGAGGAGGGCGGCGGGCGTGAGCCGTACCGGAGAAGGGGAGATGAGCAGTTCGCCCGCGGACCAGGACAGGACCGTCAGACCGGAGCGCAACTCGCTCAAAGCAGCACCTTCACGACACCCGTCAGCGCGAGCTGGACCAGGGCCAGCGGCACCAGTCCGACCCAGGCCAGCTTCTGCAGCTGGTCCTCGCGCAGCCGGGGGAAGCTGACGCGCAGCCAGATCACCACGAAGGCCAGCAGGAACACCTTGATCAGCGTCCAGATCCACCCGGCCAGGAGGGGGCCGTGCCAGCCGCCGAGGAACAACACGGTGGTCAGGAAGGAGAGCACGACGATGCCCGCGTACTCGGCGAGCATGAACAGGGCGAACCGCATCCCGGTGTACTCGGTCATCGGGCCCATGATGATCTCGGACTCGGCGATGGGCATGTCGAACGGCGGGCGGCGCAGCTCGGCGAGACCGGCGAGGAAGAAGACGACGCCGCCGATGGCCTGCCACGGCAGCCACCACCACTGCCACTGGTCCAGGATGCCGGGCAGCGAGAGGGTTCCGGCGGCCATGGCGACGGAGGAGGCGGCCAGCACGAGCGGCAGCTCGTACGACATGAGCTGGGCGGCCGAGCGCATGCCGCCGAGCACGGAGTATTTGTTGGCCGAGGCCCACCCGGCCATGATCGAGCCGAGCACGCCGATGCCCATGACGGCCAGCACGAAGAACAGGCCGAGGTCGAGGTTGACGCCGAAACCGTTCTTGTCGATGGGGATGACGATCAGCACGACCAGGTACGGCACCAGCGCCACACCAGGGGCGATCATGAAGACGCGGCGGTCGGCCGCGGCCGGGATGACGTCTTCCTTCTGGGCGAACTTGACCCCGTCGGCGATGAGCTGGGCCCAGCCGTGGAAACCCCCGGCGTACATGGGCCCGAGCCGTGACTGCATGTGCGCCATGACCTTGTGCTCGGTCTGTCCGATGATGAGCGGCAGGAGCAGGAACACCGCGAGGATGACGGCGAAGCGCAAGATCACATCAAGCATGTGGCCTAACCTCCAGTGCCCCAGTCGGCGGGTACTCCGGGTGGGAGGATCTTACGGCGGCCGGGCGAGGACTCGCCGGGTTCCTTGGCACCGGGCCAGGCCTTGGCCACGCGGGCGGCCAGGATGAAGTCCTTGCGCAGCGGGTGGCCCTCGAAGCCGTCGGGCAGGAGCAGCGGAACGAGGTAGGGATGGTCGTCGAAGGTGACGCCGAACATCTCGTACGTCTCGCGCTCGTGCCAGTTGGCGCCGCGGTAGACGCCGACGGCCGAGGCCAGCCGCGGCTCGGCGCGTGGCACCCAGGTGCGCAGCAGGAGCCGGGCGCGTTCGGCGGGGTTGTAGACGTGGGCGACGACGGTGAAGCCTTCCGGCGGGTCGTCGACGCCGGTCAGCCAGTCGAAGAACTCGTAGCCGAGTTCGTCGCGGGCGTAGGTGAGGGCCTCGGTCCAGTCGGCGGCGGCGACGTCGACGGTGTGCTCGCCGTACGACTCGCTGAGCTGGGCCCGCTCGCCCCAGGAAGAGAAGCTCACACGTCCTCCTTGTGGGCGCGCGACCAGATGTAGCGGTCGCTGAGCTTCTCCCCCGCGATCTTCTCCTGAAGCTTCATGATCCCGTAGAGCAGCGCCTCTGGCCTGGGCGGGCAGCCGGGCACGTAGACGTCGACGGGGATGATCTGGTCGACGCCGTTGGTGACGCAGTAGGAGTCCCAGTAGGGGCCGCCGGAGTTGGAGCAGGCGCCGAAGGAGATCACGTACTTGGGGTCGGGCATCTGCTCGTAGAGCCGCTTGACGGCGGGCGCCATCTTGTCGGTGACGGTGCCCGACACGATCATGAGGTCGGCCTGCCTGGGCCCGTTGGCGAATGGGATGACGCCGAACCTGATGAAGTCGTGGCGGCTGGTCGAGGTGGCGATGAACTCGATCGCGCAGCAGGCCAGGCCGAAGTTGAACACCCACAGCGAGTAGCGCCGCCCCCAGTTGAGGATGAACCGCATGGGTTTGGGTGCCAGCCGCGAGATCGGCCCCACGGTGGGCATCGGAAGATCGGCCATGTGACCATTCTCGCGCGGGTGGCGGCGGAAGAGTAGAGCCCCCTACATGTACAGCGCGGCGCGGGCGTTGTCGACGATCTCGCTCGCGATCCGCCGCGCGGCCTCGTCGAGCTCGCGGTCGATGGGCTCCATCCGTGGCGCGCGCACCATCGGTTCCGTGTACGGCCGGCCGGCCAGCAGGTCGCGGCGCAGGTGGGTGGGCGGATGGGTGGTGTCCACGCGCGCCTCCTGCCGCCGCGCGGCCAGGCGGCGCCGGTCGCGCTCGTCCTCGGGCATCTCGGCCACGTAGGCCCTGACCGCGTCCCACAGGTCCCCGCGTACCTGATGGGCCTGGGTGCCGAGGTAGTCGGCGAGGTGGGGCAGCGCCCAGAGCCCCTTGTCGATCGCGGCGAGCGCGGCCTCCGATCCGGCCACGCGCAGGGAGATGAGGTCGGCCCGGTATTCGGCACGCTGCGTGGCCCGGTAGGTGATGCGTTCGAGCGCCGTGTGGAACCCGCCGGCGACCAGCCGCAGCGGCGCCACGGCGATCTTGCCGAAGGTGAGGTGGTCGCCGTCCGTCCTGGTGGTCTCGTGCAGTTCGGCCAGCGCGCCCAGCGCGGAGCCGACGACGAACCCGTGCCGGGTGTCCTGGTTGACCGAGTGGGCGACCTCGTGCCCGAGCATCGCGATCCGCTCCTGCGGGGTCAGCGCGAGCCAGAACGGGTAGCCGAGTTCCAGGAAGCGCCTGCGCAGCGGGCCGTAGGTGCCGTAGGCGGCGTTGACCTCGCCGGAGACGACGATCATGTGGGGGCGGGGCGCGCGCAGCGCGGTGGCGATCTCGTCCACGAGCCGGAAGAGCTCGGGCGCGTCGGTACGGCCCAGCGCCACCCCGTCAGGCAGTTTCCCCGGCCGCGGCGCCATGAGCCAGGCCAGCCCGAGCGCCCCGGCGCCGAGGATGATCCCGATGAACCCGGGCCGCGTGATCAGCCAGATCCCGGCGGCGACGAGGGCGAGCGTCAGCAGGTGCACCAGCAGCGCGGCGGCGTAGGAGGCCAGTCGGGCGAGGCGGCCGCCGGTGGCGCAACCGTCGCCGACCTCGTCGGGGAGCTCTTCGGCCGGCCGCGTGCGCGGCCGGTCCCGCCATGAGGTCATGGGGCACTTTATCTGGGGCTAGGTCCAGGTCAGGACGCGCTTGCGCCAGGCGTACAGGATGCCGAGCGCGATGAAGCCGAGGAAGACGAACATCTCCACGAGCGTGGTCATGCCGTAGCCGGGGGCGGCGAAGACCGTGGCCCAGGGGAACAGGAAGACGGCGTCGACCGCGAAGACCACGTAGAGGTAGGTGAAGACGTAGTAGCGGATCTGGGACTGGGCCCAGCCGTCGCCCACCGGGTCCACTCCGCATTCGTAGGTGGTCAGCTTCTCCGCGGTCGGGCGGGTGGGGCGCAGGAGACGGTTGGCCATGAGCGCGCCGGCCACGATGGCCACGCCGATGAGCAGCAGCGCGGCGACCAGAGCGTAGTTGCCGTAGTAGCCGTCCATGGGCTGATCGTAACCTTCGTCAGCGCACCCGGCGAGGGGCGGCGCGGCTGCGGAGGGCGGGGGCCACCGGGGCTCCGTTGAGGAAGCGGCCGATGCCGTCCTCCAGGGCCTTGCCGTACACGAGCAGGGCGGCGCGCGCGGCCTCGACGGTGAGCTCGATGTCGTCGGGGGTGTGCGCGGCGGAGACCACGAACGACTGGCACAGGACGCCGTGCCGCAGGAGTTCTTGCAGGAAGAGCGTGCGGAACGGCTGTGACGGCTGCCCTTCGGCGTCCTTGGTGGTGAAGATCAGGCAGGAGGGGCGGCCGACGACCGCGACGTGGGCGGCGAGGCCGAGTTCGCGGGCGGCGGAGTTGACGCCGTCGGCGAGTGCGCGCCCGCGTTCCTCCATGACGCCGACAGGGTCGTGCTCGGTGTAGGCGCGGATGACCGCGCGCAGGGCGGTCAGCGACACCGTCTCCGCGCCGTGGGTGGACGACAGCAGGAAGACGCGGTCCCGGTCGGTACGCAGGCCGCCGAGCTCCATGACCTCGCGGCGGCCGGTCAGCGCGGAGACGGGGAAGCCGTTGCCGATGGCCTTGCCCCAGCAGGCGAGGTCGGGGCGGACGCCGTAGAACTCCTGGGCGCCGGGGTAGGCCCAGCGGTACCCGGTGATCATCTCGTCGAAGACGAGGAGCGCGCCGCGTTCCGTGCACAGGGCGCGTACGCCTTCGAGGAAGCCGGACTCGGGCTCGGCCAGGGCGGTGGCGGCCTCCATGATGACGCAGGCGATCTGCCCGGGGTGCCGGTCGAACAGCGCGCGCAGCGAGCCGAGGTCGTTGTAGGCGAAGCGGAGGGTCTGCTTCCTGGTCGACTCGGGCACGCCGGCGTTCATCTCCAGCGCGCCGACGAACCAGTCCTCGGTGGCGAAGAACGGCTGCGCGCAGACGGCGACCAGGTCGCGGCCGGTGTAGGCGCGGGACAGGCGAACGGCGCCGGAGGTGGCGTCGGAGCCGTTCTTGGCGAACTTCACCATGTCGGCGCCGGGCAGCGGGGCGAGGAAGTCCTCGGCGGCCCGCAGTTCGAGCTCGGTGGGGCGGCTGAAGCTCAGGCCCTGGTCGAGCACCTCGCGCACGGCGTCCAGCACCGGTTGATAGGCGTGCCCGAGCGTGACCGAGCGCAGGCCCATGCCGTACTCGACGAAGCAGTTGCCGTCGGCGTCCCACACCCGCGCGCCCGCGCCGCGTACGAGTACCGGCGCCATGCCCTCCGGGTACTGGTCGTCACCGCGCGCGTAGGTGTGCGCGCCGCCCGGCACCAGGTCATGGAGCTTGCGCTGAAGAAGGGTCGACTGGATGAACCCCGTAGACGGTCCTAGATCCCGCACCCATCACATCGTAGGCACGCAACTCCTTTACGTACATACCCCACTAAAGGCTCGACTCCAAGATTCCCAAGGGAAGGTAAAGCGCTCAAAGGGCACCCATAGCCTGGCCCGCATGCACAAAATGCGATTCTTCGGAGGAATCGCGCTGATTGCCGTATCCGTCGCCGGTTGCGGCATGACCACCGCCTCCCCCGAGGGCGACCATAAGGTCCCCGCCGAGCCGACGAAGATCGATTTCGTGACCCCGTCGGCAGTCAACGGGCTCGTCACCAAGACCCTCGGCGAGGGGGACGGCAGCGGCCGGTACGTGCACATCACCTACCCCGAGATCAAGGGAGCCGGCCCGCTCAACGACAAGGTCAGGCAGGAGGCGGAGCGCCAGCTGCGTGCCTTCCGCGAGTCCACCGTCAAGCACGGACCGGCCCCCCGGCCCGAGCTCAACGTGGACTGGCAACTGCCCGTCGCCTCCGACGCCGCCATCGCCGTACGGCTGCGCACGGGCGAGTTCTACGGCGCCAACTGGGGCAACGCCAACCGGACGTTCTGGTACGACGGCCGGACCAAGCAGGCCTTCCCCTCCACCGGGCTGCTCGACGGCGAGGCGGCGCTGGGCGGGCTGGCCGAGAAGGTGAGCCGGCGGCTGGAGGCCCGCGGGTCCGGCGGGGTGGGGGCGAATCCCGAACTGTTCGACTCGATGGCCTTCAACCGCGACGGGGATCTCGTGGTGGAGTTCGACGACTGCCAGGTCGGCGCCTGCTCCTTGGGGAGGGTGGCGGAAGCCGTACCGGCTGCCGAGGTGGAGCCGCTGCTGTCGGCGGCGGGACGGCGGGCGCGGGAGGCGGCCCGCGCGGCCGCGCCGCCGACGCCGGAGACCACGCCGAAGGTGACGCCCACGCACAGCCCGGAGGCGACCAGCAACCAGGCGGGCACGGTCGACTGCGCGAAGGCGAAGTGCGTCGCGCTCACCTTCGACGACGGGCCGGGGCCGCACACCGCGCTGCTGCTGGACACGTTGCGCGACGCGGGGGCGCGCGCGACGTTCTTCACGGTCGGCGTCAACGCCGCGGCCCGGCCGGACCTCCTGCGCCGGATGAGCGGCGAGGGACACCTGGTGGGCAGCCACAGCTGGGCGCACCGGGACCTGTCGAAGCTGTCGAGCAGCAAGATCGCCGACTCGCTGATCCGGACCGAGGACACGCTGACGGCCACGCTCGGTGAGCGGCCAACGCTGGTCCGGCCGCCGTACGGGGCGGTCAGCAAGGATGTGCTGGCGGTTGCGAAGGAGCTCGGGGTCTCGCTGGTCAACTGGGACGTCGACACCCGCGACTGGCGTGACAGGAAGGCGGGGGTCGTGGCCAAGCGGGCGGTCAAGGGCGCGCATCCTGGGGCGATCATCCTGATGCACGACATTCATCGCACGACCGTTGAGGCGGTTCCGGACATCCTCAAAAGACTGCGCGGGAAGGGTTACACCTTCGTCACCGTTCCAGAGTTGTACGGCTCTGCTGGGATGCAGGCCGGACGCCTGTACCTGTCGGGGGCGAGCGGTTCACGCAAGCAACCCCTGACGTAGCCTGAGCTTTGGGGGGACGTATAGTTGGCGCTCGTGACCCGAACCACCCTCTTCGCCCGCCTGCACGTCGATCTCGGCAGGCTCGCGTCCGGGCTGTGTCACCCTTAGTCGTTCTCCCCCGCCACCCCTAACTTTCAACGCGTTTACCCGCATTGTGCGGCGAGGAAACGTCTTGACCCTCCCGAGGATCTAGCATGGAAACAGAGACCGCGCCCGCTCCCGCGCAATGGCGCGTCGAGGAGGACTCGTGACCGAGCGTAGCGAGGGCACCCGCGAGCACACCGCGCCGACCAAGGAGGCGCCGTGACGAAGCAGGTTCAGCAACTCGACCGTGTGATCATCAGATTCGCCGGTGACTCCGGCGACGGCATGCAGCTCACCGGCGACCGCTTCACCGCGGGCACCGCGGAGTTCGGCAACGACCTGTCCACGTTGCCCAACTTCCCCGCCGAGATCCGCGCCCCCGCAGGAACGCTGCCGGGCGTGTCCAGCTTCCAGCTGCACTTCGCCGACCACGACATCCTCACGCCGGGGGACGCTCCGAACGTCCTGGTGGCGATGAACCCCGCCGCGCTCAAGGCCAACCTCGGCGATCTTCCCCGGGGCGCGGACATCATCGCCAACACCGACGAGTTCACCAAGCGCAACCTGCAGAAGGTCGGCTACGAGGGCAACCCCCTCGAGGACGACACGCTGTCGGAGTGGCGGGTGCACGCGGTGCCGCTGACCTCCCTCACGGTCAAGGCCCTGGAGGGCTTCGACCTGTCGAAGAAGGACGCCGAGCGCTCGAAGAACATGTTCGCGCTCGGCCTGCTGTCGTGGCTCTACCACCGGCCGACCGAGCACACGATCACGTTCCTGGAGCAGAAGTTCGCGAAGAAGCCCGAGATCGCCAAGGCGAACATCGCGGCCTTCCAGGCGGGCTGGAACTTCGGCGAGACGACCGAGTCGTTCTCGGTCTCCTACGAGATCAAGCCGGCCAAGCTGGCGCCGGGTGTCTACCGCAACATCTCCGGCAACCAGGCGCTCGCCTACGGCCTCATCGCCGCGAGTGTGCAGGCCAAGCTGCCGCTGTTCCTCGGCTCCTACCCGATCACCCCGGCCAGCGACATCCTGCACGAGCTGTCCAAGCACAAGAAGTTCGGCGTGCGGACGTTCCAGGCCGAGGACGAGATCGCCGGCGTCGGCGCCGCCCTGGGCGCGGCCTTCGGCGGCGCGCTGGGCGTGACCACCACGTCGGGTCCCGGCGTCGTGCTGAAGGGCGAGACGGTCGGCCTCGCGGTCATGACCGAACTGCCGCTCATCCTGGTGGACGTGCAGCGCGCGGGCCCCTCCACCGGCATGCCGACCAAGACCGAGCAGACCGACCTGCTGATGGCCATGTTCGGCCGCAACGGCGAGTCGCCGGTGCCGATCGTGGCGCCCAGTTCGCCGAGCGACTGCTTCGACGCGGCCATCGAGGCCGCGCGGATCGCGGTGAAGTACCGCACGCCGGTCTATCTGCTGTCCGACGGCTACCTGGCCAACGGCTCCGAGCCGTGGCGCCTGCCCGAGGTCTCCGACCTGCCGGACATCTCCACCGAGTTCGCGGTCAAGAACGGCGACGAGGAGTTCCTGCCCTACAAGCGGGACACCGAGACGCTCGCCCGCGCCTGGGCCATCCCCGGCACGCCGGGCCTGGAGCACCGCATCGGCGGCATCGAGAAGGCCGAGGGCAGCGGCAACATCTCCTACGACCCCAACAACCACGACCTCATGGTCCGGCTGCGCCAAGCCAAGATCGACGGGATCGACGTCCCCGATCTGGAGGTCGACGACGTCCACGACGGCACCAAGGTGCTGGTGCTGGGCTGGGGCTCGACGTACGGGCCCATCGCGGCGGCGGTGCGGCGGATCAGGAAGGCCGGCGGCAAGGTCGCCCAGGCCCACCTGCGCCACCTCAACCCGCTGCCCGCCAACGTCGGCGAGGTGCTCAAGAGCTACGACAAGGTGCTGCTGCCCGAGATCAACCTGGGACAGCTGGCCCTGCTCCTGCGCGCGAAGTTCCTGGTGGACATCATCAGCTACAACCGCGTACGCGGGCTTCCGTTCAAGGCCGAGGAGCTGGCCGGAGTCATTCAGGACGTGATTGAGAAATGACCGAGCTGGTCAACGGCAAGGGGCTGAACCTCATCCCCAAGACCGACGTGAAGCAGACACTCAAGGACTTCAAGTCCGACCAGGAGGTGCGCTGGTGCCCGGGTTGCGGTGACTACGCGATCCTGGCCGCGGTGCAGAGCTTCCTGCCGGAGCTGGGGCTCAAGCGGGAGAACATCGTCTTCGTCTCCGGCATCGGCTGCTCCTCGCGGTTCCCGTACTACCTCAACACCTACGGTTTCCACTCGATCCACGGCCGCGCGCCGGCGATCGCGACGGGGCTGGCGGCCAGCCGTCCCGACCTGTCGGTGTGGGTGATCACGGGCGACGGCGACGCGCTGTCGATCGGCGGCAACCACCTCATCCACGCGCTGCGCCGCAACGTCAACCTGAACGTCCTGCTGTTCAACAACAGGATCTACGGTCTGACCAAGGGCCAGTACTCGCCCACCTCCGAAGTCGGCAAGATCACCAAGTCGACGCCGATGGGTTCGCTGGACAAGCCGTTCAACCCGATCTCGCTGGCCATCGGCGCCGAGGCCTCGTTCGTGGCACGCACGATCGACTCCGACCGCAAGCACCTGCAGTCGGTACTGCGCGAGGCCACCGCGCACCGGGGCACGTCGCTGGTGGAGATCTACCAGAACTGCAACATCTTCAACGACAACGCCTTCGAGCCGCTCAAGGACCCCGAGGTCCGCGACGACATCACGCTGCGCATGGAGCACGACCAGCCGATCGTGAGCACCTCCAAGGCCGTGGTCAGGGCGGCCAACGGCGGCATCGAGGTGGTCGCGCGCGATTCGGTGAGCGAGGACCAGATCCTCGTCCACGACGCGCACAACCCGGACCCGTCGCTCGCGTTCGCGCTCAGCAGGCTCGACGAGCCCGCGTTCGAGCACGTGCCGATCGGCATCTTCCGGCAGGTGGACCGCCCGGCCTACGACGTGCTCATGGCCGAGCAGCTGGAGCAGGCGGCGGCCGGGAAGGGCCCGGGAGATCTCAGCGAGCTTCTGCTGGGCGGAGACACCTGGCGCATCGGCTGAGCCGAGCTGACAATGTCTCCGTAGCGGAACCTCTGTCGCGGAGACTCACTTGGCTGCCAAGAGCGTGCTGTCTGCCGTCTTGCTCTTGGCGGCCACCTTTCTCGGCTTACCGGCGGTAGCACCACCGCCGGTCGTAGCCGTGCACGTCACCGTCGTGGAGTCCGAGCAAGCGCCGGTCGAACCCGACTGCGGCGGCCACCCGTGCCGCCTGACCAGGACTCCACGGCACGCTTGGCCCGCGCACTGCTCGCCCAAGCGCTCCTCGCCCGTCGCCACGGCCACCGCCGCCGCGCGCCCGCAACGGCGCCGCCAGGAGATCCGCAGGTACGTCCCGCGACGCCGCGCGCGAAGTCACCGCCGCCTCGCACGGGCGGGACCCGACCCCGATCCCCACCATCCCGGCCACCCCCCGCCCAGTCCGAGGGGGCCGCCGCCCCTCCGTTCAGGCACGTTCCGACATGTCATGAAGGAGGGAAAAGAGAATGCCGCAATGGCAAGGAACTCGCGTGCTGGTCACCGGCGCCAGCGGGTTCATCGGATCGCACCTCGCGCGCAGGCTCGAACTGCTCGGCGCCGAGGTGCACGCGGTGAGCAGGCAGCCGCAGCCGCAGGTCGGAGCCGAGATCTGGCACCAGTGCGACCTGCGCGAGGCCGCGCCCACCGCCGACCTCCTGGGCACGATCCGGCCCGGCCTGGTCTTCCACCTGGCCAGTGAGGTCACCGGCATCAGGGACGTCGGCATGGTCAGAGCCATGCTGGACGGCAACCTGGTCGCCGCGGTCAACCTGCTCACGGCCGCGGCGGGACAGCCCATGAAGCTGGTCTTCGCCGGGTCCATCGAGGAAATGCGCTCCGCGGAGAGCGTGCCGCACTCGCCGTACTCCGCGGCCAAGTCCGCGGCCACGGTGTACGCCCGGCTCTTCCACCATCTGTGGTCGGTGGACGTGTCCGTGCTGCGCATCGCGATGGTGTACGGCCCCGGCCAGCGGGACATCGCCAAGCTGGTGCCGTACGTGACCACGGAGCTGCTCAACGGACGTTCTGCCCGGATCGGCAGCGGCTCCCGGCTGGTCGACTGGATCTACATCGACGACGTGATCGAGGCGTTCGTCGCGGCGGCGGAGAGCGAGAAGGCCGCCGGTGGCATGTACGACGTGGGCAGCGGGGTGGGCGTGTCCATCAGGGACACGATCGAGCTGCTCCATCGTCTGGCCGCCAGCCCGATCACGCCCCAGTACGGCGCGCTGCCCGACCGGCAGCTCGACCGCGCCCATATCGCCGACGTCGGCCCCGCCGGGACGACACTCGGCTGGCAGCCCAGGACCTCACTCGTCGACGGGCTGAAGAACACGATCGCCTGGTACGCCGACCAGCAGCGAAAGTCCTGATCAGGGGTGGCAGACCGGCGACCCCGGCCTGCCACCGCTCAGACGCTCTCCGGCGCCAGCCGCCGCATCGACGGCAGCTGGCTGAGCTGAAGGACGCTGTAGCCGAACAACAGCACGCCCAAGGGGAGATGCAGGGTCACCGCCTGCGCGATGCCCAGCGCGATCTGCGCCAGGACGAGAACGAAGAACCCGGCCGAGTACAGGACGGGCCGGGCGGCGCCGCCGCCCCGCCGCCACACCAGGATCACCGCGACCAGGTGCACCAGCGCCGCGGCGAACACCGAGTACGCCGAGGCGCTGTGCAGCGCCCGTCCGCTGGGCGCGGTCAGCAGCAACCCGGCGGTGATCGGGGCGCTGAAAAGGGTCACGGCTTGCAGGATGATCGCGACACGCAGAAACACGGGTGACTCCTCGACGGCCAGGACGGCGCTGGATGGATCTGTCATGAGTCCGACGCCGTAGCCCGCCGAAATGTGAGGCCTCACATTCCCCGCGGCTGTGTCGTCGGACCTCCAAGACACCCGCCGACCCTAGGGAGAAGCCCCATGTCCGCATCCATCGAGTCCCGCCTGCCCGACCCCATGCAGTTCTTCCCCGAGGTGGGAACGGTCGCCGGCGCCATGTCCAAGGCCGCCCACAACGGTGCGATCCCGGCCCTCACCATCATCCTGGTCCAGCTGCGCGCCGGGCAGATCGCCGGCAGCACGTACCACACCGTCCGGCAGACCGAACTGCTGCGCAAGGCCGGGGAGACGGAGGAGCGCATCGCCGCCCTGCCGTCCTGGCGGGACGCCCCGTACTTCACCGACGCCGAGCGGGTCGCGCTGGAACTCGTGGAGGCCGTCCTCACCCCGAACCCGACCGGGGAGCGCGTCCCCGACGAGCTGTACGCCAGGGCGGCGGCCCTCTACGACGACAAGGCGCTCTGGACGCTCATCCTCACGATCGGCCAGATCTGCTTCTTCATTCCGGTCGCCCTCATCGCCAAGCCGATCCCCGGCCGGCCGCTCGGAAAGAACTACAGCAAGGTGGCCGAAGGTGGCCTACCTGGGTAGAACGCTGGCGCGGTGGCAGCCCGTAGGCGAAGATGACGCGGTGGGATCTCCCTTGCGGAACTTATTCGTCGACGGTCCAAATTCCGTCGCGGCAAAGGCGCGGGCGCGCCGCTGGCGGTGGGTGGCGGAAAGCTTTCCCGACCTGGGACAGATGAACGTCATCGACCTCGGCGGCACCGCCACCGCCTGGATGCGCGCCCCGATCAAACCGGCCAGCGTCCACGTCATCAACCTGGCGCACGATGACCAGGAGCTGCCGAGCTGGCTCAGGACGGAAGTGGGCGACGCCTGTGACCTGCCCAAACGCATTCTGGGCGACGACTACGACCTGGTCTTCTCCAACGCGGTGATCGAGCACGTGGGCGGCTACGCCAGGCGGCAGGCGTTCGCGGACGCGGTGCACTCGCTCGCCGGGCGGTTCTGGGTCCAGACGCCCTACAGATACTTTCCGGTCGAGCCGCATGTGCTTTTTCCTTTCTACCAATTCCTGCCGCTGAACGTCCGGGCCCGGATCAACCGGCGCTGGCCGCTGGTGCACACCAAGTCCCCCGACTGGCCGGCCGCGCTCCAGGACGCGCTGGAAATCGAGCTGATCGGCCGCGCGGAAATGGCGCTGCTTTTCCCCACCGCGCGGATGAGGGCCGAAAGGGTGGCGGGGCTCACCAAATCGCTGATCGCGATCAAGGCGTGACCGTCTCGGTCGGGCTGGCCGGCGCCGGGCCGTGGGCGCGGGCGTTTCACGCGCCGACGTTCGCCGCGGGTCCAGAAACCCGGCTGGCGGGTGTCTGGTCGCGCGATCCCGGCAACGCGGCGCGGATCGGCGTGCCGGTGTTCGCCACGTTCGACGAGCTTTTGGAACGTTGCGACGCCGTGGTCTTCGCCGTACCGCCGGATGTGCAGGCGACGCTGGCGGTCCTGGCGGCGCGGGCGGGCCGGGCCGTACTGCTGGAAAAGCCGCTCGCGCTCGACGTCGCGGCGGCGGAGCGGGTGGCGGCGGAGGTCGGGCGGGCGGGCGTGCCGAGCATGCTGACGCTGACCAACCGCTTCCGTCCCGGCGTGCGCGCGTTCCTGCGCGCGTGCGCCGGGACCAGCCTGTACGGCGGGCGGGCCTGCCAGCTCACCAACGAGTTCCGCGACGGCACGTTCGCCCACAGCCCATGGCGCGACAGGGGCGGCGTCCTGTACAACACCGGCCCGCACGGCCTCGACCTGCTCGACGCCGCCCTCGGCACGATCAAGGAGGTCAGCTCGGCCGGCTCGGCCGTGCACATGCTGACCTGCCTGCACGAGGGCGGCGCGGTCAGCCAGCTGACGCTGTCGGGCCAGGTGCCGGGCGTCGGCAAGCGCACGGTCTACGAGATGTACGGCCCGCACGGCGAGCTCCGCCTGGACCTGGCCGACCTGGCCGGCGACTCCGGGCCGACCAGGGCGGCGCTGCGCGCGGAGTTCGCCGCGGCGGTGCGCGAGTGGCGTCCCCATGAGATCGACGTGAACAGGGGCCTGCACCTGCAAAAACTGCTGGCCGCGGTGTAACGGGGCCATCCGCCGCCCGATTACCTAAAGCTGACCTGGGAGGGGCATGTGGGGGATTCGGTCGTCAACCTGACCGTGCACGGCATCGGCGAGACCCGCCGGGCGCTCGATCCGGGCGAGGATCTGACCTGGGTGAGCGTGGAACGGTTCGAGCAGGTCATGGACGCGGTGGTGGGCCGGCCCGACGTGCGGATCACCTTCGACGACGGCAACGCCTCCGACCTGGAGATCGCGCTGCCGAGGTTGCTGGAGCGGGGACTGCAGGCCGAGTTCTTCGTGCTGGCCGGCGAGCTCGGCAAGCCGGGCCGCCTGGACGAGGACGGGGTGCGGGCGCTGGTGGCCTCCGGGATGCGGGTGGGCTCGCACGGCTGGGCGCACCGCGACTGGCGGCGCGTATCGGCGCGCGAGGCCGAGCAGGAACTGGCCCAGGCGCACGCGGTGCTGAGCGAGGTGTCCGGGCGCCGGGTGTCGCGGGTGGCGATCCCGTTCGGCTCCTACGACCGCCGCGTGCTGGCCAGGCTCCGGCGGGCGGGGGTGAGCCGGGCGTACACCAGCGACGGCGGGCGGGCCAGGCCCGGCGGCTGGCTGCAGGCGCGCACCAGCCTCAAGCACGATCTGGACAGCGCGTGGATCGAGCGGGTCCTGCACGCCGGGACGTCGCTGCGCGATCTGGGCGCCCGCCTCTACAAAAGGACACGCCGTTGAAGCGGATCGCGGTGGTGATCGTCACCTACAACAGCGCCGACGTGATCGACGGCTGCCTGCGCTCGATCGTCGCGGGTTCGGAGGGCGTGAAACTCATCGACGTGGTGGTCGCCGACAACGCCTCCAAGGACGACAGCGTGGCGCTGGCGAAGGCGGGCGGGGCGCGGGTGGTGGAGGTGGGCTCGAACGCGGGGTACGCGGCGGGCTTCAACGCCGCCGTCGCCGCGCTCGACCTGGGGGAACTGGACGCCGTCTACCTGATCAACCCGGACTGCCGGCTGCGGCCGGGGTCCATCCTGCCGCTGGCTGAGGCGGCCTGGCGGGGGATCGCGGCGCCGTACATGGTGAATCCGGACGGCTCGCTGCAGCCGTCGCTGCGGCGGATGCCGTCGATCGGCCGGGCCGCGGTGGAGGCGGCCATCGGCGGGATCAGGGCGGGCCGGCTCGGCAGGCTGGGCGAGCTGGTGACGCACCCGAGCGAGTACGCCGAAGCGCGCGAGGTCGCCTGGGCGACCGGCGCGGCGCTGTGCATGTCGGCGAAGATGCTGGCCGAGCTCGGTCCGTGGGAGGAGTCGTTCCTGCTCTACAGCGAGGAGACCGAGTACTGCCTGCGCGCCGCCGACCACGGCTGGGCCACCTGGTACGAGCCGGCGTCGGTGATCGAGCACATCGGCGGCGACTCGGCGGTCAACCCGTCGCTGGCGGCGCTGCTGATGATCAACAAGGTGACGTTGTTCCGGCGCCGGCGCGGCCCGCTGGCCGGGGGCCTGTACTTCCTGATCGTGCTGCTCGGCGAGGCGGCGCGGGCGCTGACCGGGCGCAGGACCTCGCGCGAGTGCGTGGCCTGGCTGCTGCGGCCGTCCCGGCGCTGGAAGAGCCTGCCGCAATGAGGCTGCTGCCCTTCCACGAGCTCACGCTGGAACAGCTCGACACCTGGCACGGGCTGCGCGCGGCCAATCCGGCGCTGGACAGTCCCTTCTTCCATCCGCGCTTCGCCGGGGCGGTGCACGCGAGCGGCCGGGCCGTGCACGTGGCCGTGGGCGAGGGCGCGCTGCTGGCCTGCCATCGGATCGGCTCGACGCTGCGTCCCGCCGGGTGGCCGGGTGCCGACTTCCAGGGGCCGCTGCTGGCGCCGGGGACCGCCTTCGAGCCGCTGCGGCTGCTCGGCAAGGGGGTGACGGGGTTCGAGTTCGACCACCTGGTGGAGGGGGTGGCGGGCTTCGAGCGGTGGACGGTCACGCGGCGGGCCTCGCCGTACGTGGAGGTGGAGGGCGGGCTCGACGGCTACCTCGCGCGCGCGTCGAAGGCGGGCAAGGACAACATGGGGCAGGCGCGCAGGCGCGCGGCCAAGGCCGGGCGCGAGCTGGGGCCGGTGCGCTTCGCCGCCGACAGCCTGGACGAGGACGCGCTGGCTCAGGTGATCGACCTGAAGCGGGCCCAGTACCGGGCGACGGGCGCGCGCGACTACTTCGCCGAGTCCGGCCGCACGGACCTGCTCAAGCTGCTCCTGCACACCCGCGAGCCGGACTTCTCGGGCATCCTGTCGACCCTGCACGCCGGCCCGCACCTGCTGGCCGCGCACTTCGGGATCAGGTCGGGCGGGGTGCTGCACTGGTGGTTCCCCGTCTACGACCCCGGCCACGCCAAGCTGGCGCCGGGCTGGATCCTGCTGCGTGAGCTGGTGCTGGCGGCGCCGTCCCTGGGCGTGGAGCGCATCGACCTCGGGCGCGGCGACGACGAGTACAAACGCCGCGCCAAGACGGGCGAGACGACCGTAGGTCAAGGTCTGGTCACCCGAAATCCGGTACGGCGGGCCGCCCGCACCGCCCTGGAGCGGGCCAGGCCCACGCTGAGCCGGATGAAGCGCCGCCTAACGTAGCCGCCGCTCCAGCGGCCGTTCGACATACCGGTAGAGCGCCCACGAGGCGGCGAGCGCGAGCGCGAGCATGCCCGCGACCGCCAGCAGCACGACGGGAACCGGCCGGTCGCCACCGACCAGCCGCCCCGCCACTCTGATCACCGGCTGGTGGACGAGGTAGAAGGCGAAGGAGATCTCCCCCAGCCACACCATGGGCCGCGAGGCCAGGAACGAGACCCGCTCCCCCAGGTTGTCACTGGTCGCCGCGGCCGCGATCAGCAGCGCGAACGGCCCCGCCGTCCACGCCACCCACCCCCAGCGCTCCCACACGAACGGCACCGTGGCATAGGCGGCCAGCGCGATCACCGCCGCGACCGGCAGGCCGGGCCCCCGCCAGCGCCCGGAGGCGACCAGCAACGCCAGCGCGATGCCCAGCGCGAACTCCAGCGCCCGCGTGACCGGGAAGATCCAGACGAACCAGTAGGCGATCTCGTCACCCATCGGCTGCGACAGCAGCGGCACCGCCCAGATGCCCGCGAGTATCCCGCCCGCCACCCAGCCCAGCAGGTGCGCGGGCACCCGTCGCAGCAACGGCAGCAGCACCGGGAAGGCAGCGTAGAACGCGAGCTCGCACGACAGCGACCAGGCGGGTGTGTTGCCGCCGAAGTAGTAGGCCTCGACCGGCACCCAGCTCTGCAGCAGCACCAGCCCGCTCAGCGCGGGACCGGCGGAGACGGCGGCGCCGGAGACGGCCAGCAACGCCAGGACGGCGAGCCAGGTCAGGACGTGGTTGGGCAGGACACGCGCCGCCCTGCGCCGCCAGAAGACGCCGGAGGAGGTGCCGGGCCGCGCCGACCAGGTCAGCACCATCCCGGACAGGATAAAGAAGAAGGGGACACCGGCGGCGCCCGCGGAGAAAAGGGCGGACAGCACCGCCTTCAACGCCGGGTCGCTGGTGAGCCCGGCCGCGTGGATATGGAAACCGAAGACCGCGAAGGCGGCGATCCACCGTAACCCGGTCAGTGAATCCAGCCTCTTGCGAGTTACTACGAGCTCGCTCATCACCCGTAAATATCACGACCTGCCGCCTCTCGTAACGTTCCAAGCGCAGGTATCGATATCCGAGACGTGGGCGGGGGGATGCGCTGCCCTTGCTTGTCTGGAGGGCAGATGAGGATCAGCGTCTTCGGCCTCGGATACGTCGGCTGCGTCTCGGCCGCGTGTCTCGCTTCGATGGGCCACGAGGTCGTCGGAGTGGACGTCAATCCGGAGAAGGTCGAGCTCATCTCCCGCGGGCTCGCGCCCGTGGTGGAGGAGCGGATCGGCGAGCTCACGCGGGAGGTGGTGCAGGATGGCAGGCTGCGCGCCACCACCGACGCGGTCGCGGCCCTGGCGGCCAGCGACCTCTCGCTGATCTGCGTGGGAACGCCGTCGGCGGCGAACGGAAGCCTGTCGACGGCCTTCCTGGAGCGTGTGGCCGAGCAGATCGGGCGGGCGATCGACGGGACGCGCAGGCACACGGTCGTCTTCCGCAGCACCATGCTGCCGGGCACCTGCGCGGACCTGCTCGTCCCGATTCTGGAGCGCGCCTCGGGCCTGAAGGCGGGGACACATTTCGGGGTGGCGGTGAATCCCGAGTTCCTGCGCGAGGGCACCAGCGTGCGCGACTTCTTCGACCCGCCGAAAACGGTGATCGGGGAATCCGATCGCGAGACGGGCGATCTGGTCGCCGCGTTATACCGGGATTTACCGGGTGAGGTATTCCGCGTCCCGATTCCCGTCGCCGAGATGACGAAATATGCCGACAACGCGTTCCATGCGGTGAAAATTGGTTTCGCCAATGAGATCGGCGCCATCTCCCAGGCCCTCGGCATCGACTCCCACCGCGTCATGGACATCTTCCTGGCCGACAGGAAGCTCAACGTCTCCCCCGCCTATCTGCGCCCCGGCTTCGCCTTCGGCGGCTCCTGCCTGCCCAAGGACCTGCGCGGCCTGGTCTACGCCGCGCGCCGGGCCGACGTCTCCGTACCGCTGCTCTCCCACGTGCTGCCCGCCAACGAGGCGCACCTGCGGCGCGCGCTCGACCTGGTCATCGGCGCCGACCGGCGCAAGGTCGGGCTGTTCGGGCTGTCGTTCAAGCCCGGCACCGACGACCTGCGCGAGAGCCCGCTCGTCGAGATGGCCGAGCACCTGCTCGGCAAGGGCTACGACCTGCGCATCTACGACGCGAACGTCACCCTGTCGCGGCTGATGGGCGCCAACCGCGCCTACGTCGAGCAGCGCCTGCCGCACCTGGCCGACCTGCTCACCGACTCCGCGCAGGAGGTGCTCGACCACGCCGAGGTGTGCGTGGTCGGCTGCAAGGACCAGGCCGTGCTCGACGTGCTCACGCGCGCCGGGGACCGCCCGGTCATCGACCTCGTCCGCCTGCCCGACGCCGAGCGGCGGCGGGCTGAACCTGGATATGTGGGCCTTGGCTGGTAGGAAAGCGCTGATCCTTGTCGAGAACCTCTCCGTGCCGATGGACCGGCGTGTCTGGCAGGAGAGCACGACGCTGCGCGACGCGGGCTGGGAGGTGCACGTCATCTGCCCGCAGGGCGCCAAACAGGACACCGAGCCGTACGCCGTCATCGACGGCATCACCATCCACCGCTACCCGCTGACCGCCGCGACCGGCGGCCCCAAGGGCTACCTCAAGGAGTACGGCACCGCCCTGTGGCACACGTTACGCCTGTCCAGGCGCGTGGGCCCGGTCCACGTGGTCCACGGCTGCAACCCGCCCGACTTCTTCTTCCTCGTCGCCCTCCTGGCCAAGCTGCGCTGGCGCAGCCGTTACGTCTTCGACCAGCACGACCTCATCCCCGAGCTGTACGAGTCCCGCTTCACCCGCGGCCGCGACCTGCTCTACCGGGCGGTCTGCGCCCTGGAGAGGGCCACCTACCGGGTCGCCGACGTCGTCATCGCCACCAACGAGTCCTACCGGCAGGTGGCGCTCACCCGCGGCGGCAAGCGGCCGGAGGACGTCTTCGTCGTCCGCAGCGCCCCCGTCGTCGAGCGCTTCCACCAGGTACCGCCCGAGCCCGAGCTGAAAAAGGGCCGCCCCCACCTGCTGTGCTACCTGGGCGTCATGGGGCCGCAGGACGGCGTCGACTACGCGCTGCGCGCCCTGGCCAAGCTCCGTGACGAGCTGGGCCGCGACGACTGGCACGCGGTCTTCGTCGGCGGCGGCGACACGTTCGAGGCCATGGTCGAGCTGTCGAGGACGCTCGGGCTGGAGGACGTGGTGGAGTTCACCGGCCGCATCCCCGACGCGGACCTGCTGCGCTATCTGTCCACGGCGGACGTCTGCCTGGCGCCCGACCCGCTCAACCCGCTCAACGACGTCTCCACGATGAACAAGATCATGGAGTACATGGCGATGGCCCGGCCGATCGTCTCCTTCGACCTGCGCGAGGCCAGGGTCTCGGCGGGCGAGGCGGCCCGGTACGCGCCGCCCAACGACGAGTCGGAGTTCGCCAAGCTGATCGCGCTGCTGCTGGACGACCCGGACGAGCGCCGCAGGATGGGCGAGATCGGGCAGGCCCGGGTGTCGGGGCCGCTGTCCTGGGCGAACTCGCGTACCGCGCTGCTGGCCGCCTACGAGGCCGCCGTCGCCTCGTCATGAGCTCAGCGGCTGCTGGCGTCGGTTCCCCAGTCGGCGGGGCGGCCGCGCCGTACCCGGGTCAGGAGACGGTCGGCGAGGAGGACGGCGAGGTAGCAGCCGGCGTCGAGCACGCTCACCCGGCCGGCGCGCAGCAGCGCGCCCAGATCGCCCAGCCGCAGCGGCACCGCGTTGACCGGCCGGCCGAGGTCGGCGAGCTGCCGGTTGCCCAGCCGCACCCGCACGCGGCGGCGCAGGTGCGCGCGGACCGAGCGCGCGGGACGCACCACCGAGCTCGCTCCGTCCACGACCACGCGCTCGTGCGGCGCGAAGCTCGCGTGCACCCAGCCGTCGTCGGACAGCACGTCGGGCAGCGGGAAGACGCGGGCGTGCCCCTCCTTGCCCAGCGCGTAGACGCCGACGCCGGCCAGCGCGCGGTGCGGCGCCACGAGCGCGTCGTGCACGCGGTGCACCCGCCCGGCCACCCACGTGGCGCCCTCCAGATCCCAGACCGGCCTGGGCGCGGCGGCCAGCACGCCCGGCCGGGCCAGCGCGGCCGCGAGCGCGCGGGCGGAGTCCGCGTCGAGCCCCACGTCGGCGTCGGCGTAGATCCGCGGAAAGGCGCCGCAGGCGGCGTCGCCCATCCGCAACGCGTTGGCCTTGCCCACGACCGGCGTCTCCAGCACCCGCACGCCGGGGCGCGCGGCGGCCGATACGGTGGCGTCGGCGCAGGCGTTGGCCACCACGATCACCTCGAACTCGCCCGGAGCCGCGCCGCCGAGCAGCCGGTCGAGTCCGGCCGCGATGACCGCTTCCTCGTTGTGCGCGGGGATGACGATGCTGGCGACGGGATTCACCTGTCGTTCCCTTCGGAAGGCCGACCATGAGAGTAGAGCGGACCGCCCTGGACGGGGTCCTGCTGTTCGTTCCGACACCGCACCGTGACGATCGGGGCCTGTTCACGCGGACGTTCGACGCGGTGCTCGCGGCCGAGCACGGCATCGACCCGGCCGCGTTCGTGCAGGACAGCCAGTCGCGCTCGCGCCGGGGCACGATTCGCGGAATGCACGGGCGGGCCGGGCGCGGTGAGGCCAAACTGGTGAGATGTGCGCGAGGGGCGGTCCGTGACATGCTCGTCGACATCCGGCCGGGTTCGCCGACGTTCGGCCGGAGCCAGGCGGTCACGCTCGACGACGAGAGCTTCGTGACCCTCTACGTGCCCGCTGGATTCCTGCACGGTTTCCAGGCCCTGACCGAGCAGACCGACGTCTGCTACCGCATCGACCGCGAGCACGACCCGTCCGAGGACCTCTCGGTCCGCTACGACGACCCGGACCTCAAGATCGACTGGCCGCTGCCCGCCGCGGCGGTCAGCGCGCGTGACCTCGCCGCCGGATCGTGGGCGGGACTGCTCGACCGCCTGACCTGAAGGAGTGGCTGCGATGCGACGGTTGTTCAAGGTCCTGCCCGTGCTCGCCGCGCTGGTGATGACGGCGGCGTGCACGGCCGCGGGCGGCCAGGTGCCGTCGAGCGGGGCCCTGACCCCGCGGGGCGGGCCGACCGTCACCGTCACGGTGACCGCCTCGGCGAACCCGTCGCCGAGCGCCTCCCCGCTGACCGGCACCGGCAAGCCGCAGCCGACGCCGAAGGCCACGAGCAGGCCGACCGCGCTGGGCCCGCGCCAGGTCGTCGCGCCCGACGGCCGCGCCTGCCCCGACCACCCGACGGCCGCCTGCACCGGCGTGCCGCCCGGCACCAAGCTCACCGAGGCCGTGCTCAACGACAGCGGCCAGGCCCACCGCGTCGACATGGCCGGGCGGCGGCTCGACCGCGTGCACATCAAGGGCGACCTGGTCGTCCTGGCCGACGACGTGGTGATCACCAACAGCGTGATCGACGGCCGCATACTCAACGAGAAGGACAGGAAGCTCAAGCGCTTCACGATCAGCGACAGCACGGTCGGCCCCGAGCAGGGCTGCGACAGCCTGCCCGGTATCGGGGACGGCGAGTTCACCGCGGTCCGCGTGCACGTACGCAACCACGGCGACGGCATCCGCTTCTCCGGCGACAACATCGTCGTCCAGGACTCCTTCATCGACCTGTGCTCCAACCCGAAGGACCACTCCGACGGCATCCAGGGCTACTACGGCAGAAGCAACCTGTTCTTCGACCACAACACCATCGACCAGCGCGGCGTCGTCGACCACAACGCGCCGATCTTCATCCCGCGCACGCAGAACCCCGACGCGGAGAACGTCGTGATGACCAACAACCTGCTGATGGGCGGCACGTTCAGCATCCAGCTCTGGGACATCGGCGGGTACGTGATCTTCCGCAACAACCTGCTCGTCGACAACACCTGGGACTACAAACCGGCGGAGGTCGAGTGCGCCACCGTCGACTGGCGCGACAACAAGCTCGTGACCATCGACGACGCCTACCGGGTGACCGGGGTGGTCGGGCCGCTGGACTGCATGGGCTGAGCCTCCTGCCTGGCGACGCGCAGCAGCGCGCCGCAGGCTCCGATCAGCAGGAACATCAGGCCGGTCACGGTGGCGAAGGCGAGCAGGTCGAAGGTGGCCGAGGCCACGATCGGGGCCAGCATGACACCGCCCAGCGTGAGTCCGAGGTCGCGGACGTGCGGGTCCTTGCTGAGCCTTCTGGCCCACAGCCCGGCCGCGATGCCCAGCGCCATCATGATCACGTAGATGGCGGTGCCGATCAGGCCCAGGTCGATGGCGGTCTGCATGTACTGGTTGTCGAACACCTGATATTTCGGGAAATACCAGCTACCGGTGCCGCGCCCCAGCCACAGATGTCGCTCGATCTCGGCGATGGCGATGCCGTAGTCGTGCGTGCGGTACTGCACGCTGGAGTCGGTGAAGAAGTTGACGAACAGGTCGAGGAAGGTGCCCAGCAGGCCGGGCACCGCCACCTTCATCACCGCCAGGAAGCCGGCGAGCACGGCCAGCGCCCGCAGCCGCCGCTTCCACGTCCATCCGCACACCAGCACCGCGCCGATCGCCACCAGGCTCAGCACCGCCGAGCGCGAGACCGAGAACATCAGCCCGGCCCCGATCATCGCCGTACACGCCCACCAGCGCAGGTACGGCTGGCCCAGGGCCTTGGCGCGCAGCGCGTAGTGCGCGGCGATCGGCAGCAGCATCGCGCTGATCACGCCGAACTCGATCGGGTGCGCGGTGGTCGCGGCGACCCTGCGTACCGAGCCGCGCTCGAAGACGTACAGGTCCTCCCAGCTCAGCCGGAGTCCGGGCAGCACCAGGTAGCGCGTGATGTCGAAGCCGGTCACGAACTGGATGGCGCCGATGACGCCGATGATCGCGCCACCGGCCACCGCCGCCTTCAGCACGAGGTTCAGCCGCTCGATCCCGCGTACGCCGTCGCAGACCAGCAGCCCGATGCCCAGGTTGGCCAGCAGCAGGAAGAGGTTCTGGTCGGCCAGGTTCAGCTCGTCGGAGGGCAGCCAGTGGTAGGTGCCGTAGCCGTAGCTGACCAGGTTCGCGGTGAAGAACAGGAACAGGCCGGAACGTGCCATGTTGCGGCCCTTGGCCGCCCCGAGCGTGGTGGTCAGCTGGGTGATCAGCCACAGCACCAGCCCGATCATGCCGATGATCGCCGCCGGCGTGACCGACAGCGGCAGCCCGCGCACGATGAGCGCGGCCGGCGTCGTCAGCAGGATCACGATGTAGATGCAGGCGATCGTGGCCCCGTCGGCGCGCGGGCCGGCGAACATCCCGTCGATGTCGGCCACCTGCACCGGCCGGTGCCCGTTGAGGCTGGGCAATCCGGTGGGCCGGAAGTCGATGGCCATGGTCAGGGCACCCGCTCGGGCATGACCACCTCGGGCAGGCCCGCGTCCTTGGCCACCCGCCTGCGCCGGGCCAGCGCGAAGCTCTCCGCGGCGTAGGCGGAGGTCAGCGCGGCCATGCCGCCGAGCGCCAGCGCCACGACCATGGCCCGCGACTTGCGGGCCAGCCGGGGCTCAGGCGCGGTGGGCGCCACGACGTCGGTGACCACGATGTAGGTCGTGGCCGGGGCGGCGACCTGCATCTCCCGCTCGCGCAGTTCCACCCGCGCGCGGGCGCTGACCCGCTGCACCAGCTCACGCGACAGGTCCGGCGACGGGCTCTCCACCTCGATGTACACCAGCGGCCCGTTGGCCATCGCCTCCAGGTTGCTGCTGCCGTTGTTGACGCTCAGCTCGACCGCGCCACCGGGGGGCGCGCCCAGTTCGGTGGCCACGTCGGGCGAGTTGAGCGCGGCGATGAGGATCGAGGCCGTGGCGGTCAGCCCGCGCTCGGTGACGATCAGCGGGTTGAGCTCCGGGTTGGGCTCCTTGGGGTTGTACGGCAGCACCCCGCCGTTCTTGGGCAGGGTCAGGGCGATCACGGCGTTCGACGCGTACTGCACCGGCACCGTGCGGTAGACCGCGAGCGAGGCGAAGATCGCCAGCGCGAACGCGGGCAGCACCACGTACCAGCGCCGGAACAGCACGCCGATCGTGCTCCAGAAGTCCATGGCGCTCCCGTCAGCCGCCGCGCTCGGTGGCCACGGCGTCCTCGGGCTCGCTGTCGTCCTCCGGCTCCTCCGCCTTGGCCTTGCCGTTGCCGTTGGAGGTCTCCTCCGCGACCACGGCGGGGAAGGAGTCGGTCGGCATGTCGTCCTCGTCCGCGACGGGCTCCGGGCGTTTGTCCGGAATCTGCGCGTGGACCACCAGTTCCTTCTCCGGTACGGCCGGCGCCCGCGCCACCCGCCGCCGGGCACGACGGCGCTCCAGCCCGTACACGATGCTGATGCCGAGGAACATCGCGATCACGAAGCCCATCGCGGCGCCCATGAACTTGTCCATGGCGTCCGACTCGGGCGGTGTGGGCGGCACGATGTCCATGAGCACCACGTACGTGGCCGTCGGCGCGCCCAGCTCCCGTTGCCGGCCGTCGAGCTCGCGGATCAGCCGCTCACGCGCCTTGGCCACGACGTCGGCCGACGCCCTGGCCGAGGTGCTGGTGGCCTCCACGTAGAGGAACGGCCCGTCCATGCCGATGAGCCGGGGGCTGGTGCTGCCGTCGTTGACGACCAGCTCGGTGGGCCCGTCCTTGGGCGCGCCCAGCTCGGCCCGCGTCTCCTCGACGCTCAGCGCGAGCACCAGCGTGGCGACGGCGGTGCTGAGCCCCTCGGTCTGGATGAGCAGCGGGTTGCCGCCGCCGCCCGGGTTGACCGCGTTGCGGTTGACGATGCCGCCGTTGACCGGCGGGGACACCATCATGATGGTGCTCGACATGTAGCGGACCGGGATGACGGCGAAGGTCGCCGCCGCGACGCCTACGGCGGCCAAGGCGACTGGGATCCCAATGCGCTTCTGCAGGAGGAGGCGCAGGAGCGCCTTCCAGAAATTCACGTGCCGGTCTCCCCCTCAGTGCCCGGGACGCAGGCCCCCAACACGATTTCATCGTTCCAATGGGGCTTGTCGTTACATAGCACGCGCGGCTTCCGGTATCCGCTCAAGGTCGCTCGCCCGCATGAAATCGCCCAGCGTGGTGCCGCTGCACTCGGCGTCGACGTTCGGGGCGCCCCTTCCGGCCAGAACGTCGTCCAGGTTCACGGTCCGGAAGTCGACGCTGAACCTGGTGCGCCCGGAGGTGTTGGGCACGGTCGAGTGCAGTTGCGCGCCGGAGAACATCAGGATCCCGCCGGGCTCGGGCACGATCCTGATCTCGGGCTGCAGGTCGAGCGGTTCCTCCGGCTTGGGCTGCTCGCGGGTGTCGGAGTGGATGTGGCGCGCGGCCGTGGGCCGGCCGACGCGGTTCCACTCGCCGTAGTCGTAGCGGGCGCTGCCGTTGGCCACGGGCCGGTCGAAGTAGCGCGGGTGGAAGGCCATGACGTTCTCCGGCACCACCTCGAACACCGGGATCCACCAGTTGACCTGGCTGAAGGGCGCCGAATACCAGCAGTCGCGGTGGGCGTGGTAGGCGTAGGAGATGCCCGAGTCGAGGTAGCGGTCGGAGGTGGACGTCCGTAATCGGGGGACGTCGAAGTAGGTACGTTCCAGGTTCATGCCCATCTCCTCGAAGATCCTGGGCAGGATCTCCTTGCACCGCGGGTGGTGGATGAACCGCGGCTTCAGATCGGACAGCAGTCCGGCGAACTCCTCCACGGGCATGTCGAACTGCGCGGTCTCCGGGTCCCGGCCCGCGAAGGCCTCGTCGATCAGCTCTCGCGCGAACCCGATCAGCTCGGTCGAGGCCGCCGTGGCCGGAAAGGTGAAGATCTCCCCCTTGAAGATGAGATCCCGGCGAGCGTCGTCGTCAAAAGTGCTGCTGGAGAAGACTGACGTCATGGGTTGAACTTTCTCGTGCTCCCCGCCCCAATTAATTGCTATATACCTCGGCAATATGGGGCGATCCGTTACATGCCCGGAATAAGGCGCATGAGACGGCGCGTACGGCGGCGCAGCAACATCCGCTGCCGAGCCGCGTAGTGCTTGTAGACCGCGGCCCGCGCCCGCCGGCGCTGGTCGGCGTCGAGCCCGGCCTCCTCGGCGGCGCGCAGCAGCTCGCGGGTGAAGATCACATTGGCGAAGACGCCGCGCCAGGTCGGCAGCTCGTGCCGCTTGGACATCTTCACCATGCGGGCCGGAATCCAGATCCGGGCCGCCAGCACCTCGTTGACGTGCGCCCACGGCCCGGCCAGGGCGTAGCGGGCCGCCGCCAGCTCGTCCTCGCGCACCAGGATTGGCCGCGGGATGCTCACCGCCACATCGCGCCGCATGAGCCCGTACAGCGGGTCGATGATCGTGTAGCTCTCGGTCAGCAGCCGCAGAAGCTCGGCGAAACGCTCGACCGGGTCGTCGGAACCCAGCTCGGTGCCCTCGTAGCGAGCCGTGGTGGTCACGCCTTCCGTGGTGTACGCGGTCTGGTGCGTCACCAGGACGACCCGCGGGTCACGCTCGAACTCGCGCAGCACGCGCGAGACGTAGTTCGGCTCGATCCGGTCGTCGTCGCCGATCCAGCGGAAGTACTCGCCCGTCGACAACTCCATCGCGGTCATGAAATTGGGGATGGTCCCCAGATTGCGCGGCTGACGGTGGTAGAGCACGCGCTCGTCGCCCGCCGCCAGCTCGCGGCAGATCTCCTGTGTGCCGTCCGTGGAGGCGTTGTCGGAGATGACCAGCTGGATGTCGGTGTGATCCTGGGCCAGGATCGATCGCACAGTCTCGGCCAGATGCTCGGCGCCGTTGTAGACGGGCAGGCCGATGGAGACGGTCATGACGCGACTTCCTTCTTCCCGAAAGAGGGCATCTTCCTGAGAACGGGCACGACGACAAGGGTGTAGACGAGCATGGCGGCGCCGCCGGCGGTGATCAGCTCGACCACCGCAGGAGCACTCACCAGACGCTCGATCACGTACGCGGTGGCGGTGGCGAGCACAGCCGCGAGCGTCGGACGCAGCAGCGACGGCAGGATGCCGCCCAGGTCCACGCCCGCTCTGCGCAGGAAGAACACGGCCAGCGGCATCGCCGCGGCGACCGACGCGATCGCCTGGCCGATGGCCGCGCCCCTGATCCCGTCCAGATGCGCGCCGGCGATCAGCGCGGGCAGCAGCACGAAGGCGTGGCCGAGGTTCATCCAGACAGTCGCCTTGGTGGCGCCCTGCGCGGTGAGGATGTCGTAGGTCAGCGCGACCAGCATCCTCACCACCATGACCACCGCCAGCCAGCGCAGCACGCCGGCCGACTGGCCCCACTTCTCGCCATAGAGGAGGTCGATGAGCGGGTGCGCGAGGGTCGCCATGATCACGGCGAACGGCAGGATCGCGGTGTAGAGCAGTGGGGTGGCCCGCCGTACCCCGTCGGACAGGCGTTCACCGCCGTCCTCGGCCAGGCGGGAGAACCCGGGGATGGCCACGTTCCTGATCGCGTTGCCGATCAGGCCGGGCACCCAGCTGGAGACGTTGAACGCGAGCAGGAAGTAGCCGAGCCAGTCCGGGCCCATGACCGCGCCGACCACGATGTAACCGGCGTTGAGCAGCACGCTCTCCAGCCCGACGCCCGCCGCGGAGGGCAGGCCGAACTTCATCAGCTTGACCGCGATCGGCCGGTCGAAGGCGATCCTGCCGGGCAGCTTGGCCCAGAAGAAGACGATCACGCCGGTGATGACCGCCGCCACGACCTGGCCCCACGCGAAGCTGTACGCCCCCGCGCCCGCCTTGGCCAGCGAGATGGCCACGGCCGCGTTGGCCACGAAGCCGATCGCGATGGCGGTGGTCAGCTTGTCCTGCTCGAAGCGGCGCAGCATGGCCGCGCTGCGTACCGCGGTGAACGCCTCCACCAGGATGATCGCGGTCAGCAGCCGGACCACGCCGGTGGCCTCCGGCGCGCCGGAGGCGGCGGCGTAGTAGGGGGCGCCGAGCCAGAAGATCCCGTAGAGGATGATCGCCGAGACGAACGAGAGCAGGGTCGCGGTCGGCGTGACGTCTTCGAGCTTGCCACGCCACTGCACGACCGCGGCCATGATGCCGAGGTCCTTGACCGTCATGACGAACGCGGTGGCGGCCATGGCCACCGCGAACACGCCGAAGTCCTCGGGGGTCAGCAGACGGGCCAGAACCAGGCCCATGGTGAACGACCCGGCCCGGGTGATCAGATTCCCGACCAGGCCCCAGCGCAAGCCACGCCCGGCCTGCTGACCTATGGATGTCACGGATGGTTCTCGCTCTCGTTGACACGTTCCAGCCAGATCTCCCGCCAGAACGGCACGAACTCCCGCGGGCAGTTGACGCTGTAGGCGCCCGCGCAGACGATGTCCTCGAGCGTGATGCACGGGCTCTTCATGGTCAGCAACTCGCCTGTACGCTCGTCGACGCAGACCTCCACCCGTGAGCGGACCCTGGTCACCTTGCCGCAGTGCCTGGCCATCTCCTCTTCGAAACCCAGGCCCCTGTTGTTACGGTTGGCGTCCAACGTCGCGAGGATGTCGGCCTTCGGCCGGACCCGTACGAGCTCGCCCGGCTTGAGGTCGAGTTCGCCGGACGGGGTGCGTTTGAGCGTGCCCGGCGGCACGAAACCCCAGTTGATGCCGTTCTTGATGCGTAACGGCCTGGGCAGTTTGCGGGAGAAGCGCTGCCAGTGGTTGAACAGGCCGACCGTGATCGTGCGCACGGTCGCGAGCACGCCCGCGTTGCCGGTCTTCACATCGGTCACGTACTGGCTGACGTCGCTGAAACGCACGCAGGTCGGCGCCGCCCGCAGCAGTTCGGTGGCCTGGCAGGCGAAGCGGTCGGGACCTTTCAGCGTGTTGGCGTCCAGCAGCGGCAGCAGCTTCGGCGCCGGCCTGGCCGCCCCCTCCGGATCCGCGGGCGTGACCTTCTTCAGCCAGTCGTGCTTCCAGTAGATGGAGCAGGCCGTCCCGCACCCGCCGTGCGCGCCGCCGTCGCAGCGCGCCCCGGTCAGATGTACGGCATGCTCCATCCTGCGCATGCGTCCCTTCTCGATCGTGTCGCAGAGCTTGTGCGCCACTTTGTGCACGGTCATGCGCTGCCCGCAGTACTTGAGCATCTCCGGCATGAACGGCAGGCTGTCCAGCTCGCCCCGATCGTCCAGGGTGGCCAGGATCTCTTCTTCGCTCCGAACTTCCACCAGGTCCCCGACCCGGAGCTCCATCACGTCTTCTCCTTCAACAAGCTCGCGCCATGCAGCGCGACAGCGGCCTGGGCCACCGCCGAGAACGGCAGGTTCGCGCGCTCGGCGATGTCGAGCAGGGTGTGTTCGCCGTCGGAGAGGTTCAGCACCCATAACATCGCCATCTGGGCCTGTTTCGTGTCACTCCTTCCGCCCAGTGATGCGTAGAGGCCCCTCCGGCCTAGTTGCGGCTCGCCGTACGGGCTGAGGTTGAGGTAGGCGCGGTTGCCCTCCAGGACCTCGACCACCTGTTCGAGGGTGTCGAGGGTGTCGGCCATGGCCTCCTCGGTGACGAAGCCCGGGTTGTCGCCCGAGGTGTGGTACTCGGGGTAGCCGGCGTACGGGGTCCTGGTCAGACCGCCTACCGGCAGGTTGAAGCCGGGCGAGCAGTACTGGCGTTCGTCGTAGCCGTAGGGCGAGAAGTCGAGCAGGGTGTGCGGCCGTTCGCGCAGCACGTGGGCGACGGCCCGGTCGATCGGGGCGTCGCCGCGCCTGCTGCGTTTGTACGTGAGCGGGCCGGGGTCGCCGGCGCAGGCCAGGGTGAGGCCGTGCTTGATCCGCTCGGTCCGCCCGCGGTTGCGGGCCAGCCAGGTGATCGCGCCGATGGTGCCGGGCGCGAAGATGAACCGGTAGGTGTAGCGGGGGCTGACCAGGCTCTTCGCCAGCTCGACCGCGACCGCGATGCCGGCCAGGTTGTCGTTGGCCAGCGACGGGTGGCAGGTGTGGCAGGAGATCAGCACCTCGTCGTCGAGCTCGCCGGGGACGACGTGCTCTGCGTAGGTCAGGCTGCCGTCGCTCAGCGTCGAGTCGATGAGCACCTCGTAGGGGCCCTCGTCCATGGCGTCGAGCGTCTCCTGCGTGAGGCAGAAGCCCCAGGTCTGGGTGTAGTAGCTGGTGCGGTAGGGCACCAGGCCGGGCAGCGTGTGCAGCCTCGGGCGCAGTTCATCCAGCGTGAACGTGCCGCGCACGGGCACGCTGTAGCCGACCACGTGCAGGTTGAGCTCCCGGAAGTCGACCACCTTGCGGCCGGATCGGTCCTTGATCCAGGCGTCGCGGATGTTCCATTCCTGCGGCACGTTCCAGTCGAGCACCTGGGTGCCGGTCGGCACCTCGGAGACCGTCAGCGGCAGGTGTTCGCCGATGATCGCCAGCGTCTCGCGGACGCCGTCGCCGGTGATGCTGCGGCAGATCGGATAAAGGCGCTCAACCAGTTGCTTCACGGGCGCAAGGTCCCGTCCACCGTCCCCGCGCCCTGCCGGTCGGCCAGGCGGGCCAGGCGGGTGAAGCGGCGCTCGAAGGCGTGCTTGTCCAGGCCGTGCCGCTGGTAGGCCTCGACCAGCTCGGCGGCTCCCGCGGCCACGGTCCAGCCCGCGTCGAAGCCGGGCATGGCCTGCCGGATCCTGGCGAAGTCCACGCGGTAGGAGCGCGGGTCGTTGCCCGCCTCGCCGGTGATCGTCAGCCGCGAGCCGGGCACCGCGTCCGCCACCTCCCGCGCGATCTCGGCCACCGTCACGTTGTTGCGCTCGGTGCCGACGTTGAAGGGCTGATCGTGTACGGCCCCGCGCGGCGCGACCAGCGCGAGGGCGAAGGCCTGGGCGATGTCCAGGGCGTGCACCAGCGGCCGCCAGGGCGTACCGTCCGACAGCACGCGCACCTCCCCGGTCAGGAACGCGTGCCCGACCAGGTTGTTCAGCACGATGTCGGCCCGGAGCCTGGGCGAGAAGCCGAAGGCGGTGGCGTTGCGCATGTACACCGGCGAGAAGTTGTCGTCGGCCAGCTTGGCCAGGTCCTCCTCCACGCGTACCTTCGACTCGGCGTACGGGGTCACCGGCTTCAGCGGGGCGTCCTCGTTGACCAGGCCGTCGCCGCCGGAGGCGCCGTAGACCGAGCAGGTGGAGGCGTAGAGGAAACGGCGCACGCCGGCGGCCTTGGCCAGTTCGGCCAGCCGTACCGAGGCATGGTGGTTGATGTCGTAGGTCAACTGTGGCGCCAGGGAGCCCAGCGGGTCGTTCGACAGCGCCGCCAGGTGGGCCACCGCGTCGATGCCGGTGAAGACCTCGGGCCCGGCGTCACGCAGGTCGACGGTGTGGCCGGGCGGGTCGTCCGGCGCCGGGCCCAGCACGCAGTCGGCGAACAGGCCCGAGTCAAGGCCGGTCACCTCATGGCCGGCCGCGCGCAGGACCGGGGCCATCACGGTGCCCAGATAGCCTTGGTGTCCGGTCAGAAGTACCCGCATGTCAGTCTCCAGCCAGGTCGATCGTCAGCTTGTTCACGTGGAAGGCCTCGGCGTAGCGGCTGTTGCACTCGATGCCGCGCAGGCGCATCAGGCCGAGGAAGGCCTCGCGGTCGAACCAGGCACGCCGGCGCTGCGAGGGGTAGAGCAGGTGGAGCAGGTCTGTCTTGCGCTCGGCCAGCTCGGGCGCGATCGGATGGTAGGCGTTGGGGCGGCCCATGTCGCCGTCCCACTTGGCGATCTCGTAGCCGAGCGTGAGGTGGTCGCGGAACGTCGTCGGCACGAGCTGGGCCAGGCCCCGGTGGTCCTGGTGGGCGTCGCCGGTCCAGGGGGCCAGGATCAGGTCGGGGTCGGTGGCGGCGCGCAGGTCCTCCAGCGCGTCCTTGGCGCGCTCCCAGTGGGCGGGCAGCCGGCCGTCCGGGATGTTCAGGACGGTGACGTGCACCTCGGCCTCCGGGCAGAACGCCTTCAGCGCGGCCCGCTCCTCGTCCTCCCTGGACGTGCCGCCGCCGGACAGGACGAGCGCGTCCACGCGGGTCGCGCCCAGCGTGAGCAGCGTGGCGCCGGCGCCGATCGCGAGGTCGTCGCAATGGGCGCCGAGTGCCACGATCCGCCCGGTACGGCCCGGCCTGAGTCCGATCATGCTTCCCACAGTGCCCACGGGCGCTCGCCCCGGCTCCACGAGTTGTCCAGTTCCAGACGCTGGTTGACGGTGTCGCTCGGGCGCCAGTAGCCGCGGTGCCGGTAGGCCAGGAGGCGGCCGCGCTTGGCCAGCTCCATGCAGCCGTCGGCGACCAGGTCGCCGCCCTCCGGGATGTGGTCGAAGATCTCCTGGCGCAGCACGAAGAAGCCGCCGTTGATCCACAGCGGCATCTCACTGACCGGGGTGATGCCGCCGACCAGGCCCTCCTCGCCCATCTCGATGACGTGGAAGGTGTTGGACGTCGGCGGGACCACCATCATGGACGCGCCGGCGCCGGAGGCGGCGAAACTGTCGATGATCTTGGGTAACGGCGCGTCGGCCACCACGTCGGCGTAGTTGGCCAGGAACATCTCATCGCCGTCCAGCCGCTCGCGCACCCGGCGCAGCCGCTCGCCGATCGGCGAGTCGAGGCCGGTGTCCACCAGCGAGATGCGCCAGTCGGAGATGTCCGTCTCCAGCATCTCGACCGTGCCGTCGCGCAGCGCGAACTGGTAGGTCAGGAAGAAGTCCTTGATGTGCTGGGCACCGTAGCCCAGGCACAGGATGAAGTCCTTGTGGCCGAAGTGCGCGTAGTAGCGCATCACATGCCACAGCAGCGGCCGGGGCCCGACGAGCTGCATGGGCTTGGGGATGTCGCCGCCCACGCCCTCGTGCCGCATACGCGTGCCGCGCCCGCCGCAGAACAGGACGACCTTCACTCGACGACCTCCAGCCTGGGGATCGGGAAGACCAGCCGGCCACCCCACTCGCGGACGAAGGAGAGCTGCTCGACCAGCTCGTCACGCAGGTTCCACGGCAGGACCAGCACGTAGTCCGGCCGGTCGGTCTCGATCGCCTCCGGGGGCAGGATCGGGATACGGCTACCGGGGGTGAACCTGCCGTGCTTGTACGGGTTGCGATCCACCGTGTACGCCAGCAGGTCCGGCCGGATGCCGCAGTGGTTGAGCAGGGTGTTGCCCTTGCCCGGCGCGCCGTACCCGACGACGGTCTTGCCCGCGTCGGCGGCGTCGATGAGGAAGCGCAGCAGGTCGCGCCGGACCTTGGCGACGCGGGCGGCGAAGTTCGCGTACCCGGAGATCTCATGCAATCCGGCGGCCTTCTCCTTCTCCAGGACGTCCGCCACCCGCTCCGACGGCTCTCCCGACGGCTTCGCCCACAGCCGGATCGAGCCGCCGTGCGTCGGCAGCAGTTCCACGTCCACCAGCGTCAGCCCGCCACTGGCCAGCGCGCGCTGCGCCGAGGCGACCGTGTAGTACTGGAAGTGCTCGTGGTAGATCGTGTCGTACTGGTTCAGCTCCATGAGCGTGAGCAGGTGCTGCACCTCGATCGCGACCAGGCCGTCGTCGGCCACCAGCGCCCGCAGGCCCCGGGTGAAGCCGACCACGTCCGGGATGTGCGCGTAGACGTTGTTGGCGACGACCACGTCGGCGGGACCGTGCTCCTCGCGCACCCGCCGCCCCACCTCGGGCGAGAGGAACTCGGTGAGCGTCGGCACGCCCTTCTCCACCGCGGCCGCGCCCACGTTGGCCGACGGCTCGATGCCCAGGCAGCGCACCCCGCGCTCGACCACGTGTTGCAGGAGGTAGCCGTCGTTGCTGGCCACCTCCACCACGAACGAGTCCGGCCAGAGCGTCAGCCCGTCCACGAAGCGGCGGGCGTGCTCGACCCAGGAGGAGGAGTAGGAGGAGAAGTACGCGTACTCGGTGAAGGTGTCCTCGGGGGTGATCAGCGGCGGGAGCTGGGCCAGCCAGCAGTCGGTGCACACCCGCAGATGCAGCGGGAAGGTCTGCTCGGGCTGGTCGAGGCGGTCGGCGGTGAGGAACAGCTCGCACGGCGGCGTCGCGCCGAGGTCCACGACACCGGCCATCGCACCCGACCCGCACAGACGGCAAACGATCATGTCAGCTCACTCCCGCGTGTTCGTCGGACATGGCGGACGGATCGTTACAACTGCTGCCCGCGGAGGAGACGGTGGTCATTTCGACCTAGCCCTTTCAGGAGTGTTTGTGTGATGCTGCGCCCCATGAAGCCCCTGAGCATCGACGGTGCGTGGGAGTTCACCCCGCGCATCCACGCCGACCCTCGCGGCGCCTTCCTGGAGGCGTACCGAACCGCCGACCTGCCCAGGCCCTTCGACACCGTGCAGGTCAACTGCTCGGTCTCCAAAGCGGGCGTCCTGCGGGGCGTGCACTTCGCCGACGTACCTCCCGGACAGGCGAAATACGTGATGTGCGTGTCCGGCGCGATCCTCGACGTCGTCGTGGACCTGCGCGAGGGCTCCCCGGACTTCGGCCGCTGGGAGGCCGTGCGGCTCGACTCCGACGAGCGCAGGGCCGTGCTCATCGCCGAAGGGCTCGGCCACGCCTTCCTCGCGCTGAGCGAGCAGGCCACCGTGCTCTACCTGTGCTCCTCCGGCTACAACCCGGGAGGCGAGCACGGCGTCCACCCCCTCGACCCCGACCTGGGCATCACGTGGCCGGTGGACGAGCCGCTGCTGTCGGACAAGGACGCGGCCGCGCCCACGCTGAAGGCGGCGCTGGAGTCCGGGCTCCTGCCTTCCTACGCCGCGTGCCAGAAGTTCTACGCGGGACTGCACTGACGACCAGCTCTCGTGGCCAGCACCGGCCAGGCGGCGTGCAGTGCGGCCCGCCAGTCGCGCAGCGGTTCGCCTCTGGTGCAGGCGAGCAGGCTGTTGGCCGGGCGCGCGGCGGGCATCGGGTAGTCGGCCGTGGTGATCGGCCTGACCCGGTCGGGGCTCGTGCCGAGCAGCGTGAAGATCTCGCGGGCGAAGCCGTACCAGGTGGTCTCGCCGGCGCTGGTGCCGTGGTAGACGCCCGGCGGCTGGTCCGACTGGGCCAGCCGGACCAGGTAGTCGGCCAGGTCGGCGGTCCAGGTGGGCTGGCCGCGCTGGTCGTCGACCACGTTCACGAACTCGCGCTCACCGGCCAGGCGGATCATGGTCTTGACGAAGTTACGGCCGGCCGAGCCGTACAGCCAGGCGGTCCTGACCACGTAGTGACCGGCGGCGGCGACCTCGCCGGCCAGCTTGCCGCGCCCGTAGGCGTTGAGCGGGTTCGGTTCGTCATCCTCCCGGTACGGCCGCGCCGACCGCCCGTCGAAGACATAGTCCGTCGAAAGCTGCACTAATCGCGCCCCGGCCCGCACGCAGGCGGCGGCCAGCACCTCGACCGCCCTGCCGTTGACCGCCATGGCCTCGTCCTCGTGTTTCTCGGCGTCGTCCACGGCCGTCCAGGCGGCGCAGTTGACCACCGCTCTGGGCCGGTAGGCGCAGACGAAGTCGCGCACCGCGCGCGGCTCGCACAGGTCGAGGTCGGCGCGGGTGAGCGCGATCACCGGCTCCCCGGTGAGCGCGATCCGCTCCAGCACGTCGGTGGCGAGCATGCCGCCGCCACCGGTGATCAGCCAGCGCATCAGTCGTTCCACCGGTCCCCGTGCTCGGCGTACCAGCGGACGGTGTCCTTCAGGCCCTGGTCGAAGGCGACCTCGGCCCGGTAGCCGAGCGCGCGCAGCTTCGAGTCGTCGAGCGAGTAGCGCCGGTCGTGGCCCTTGCGGTCGCTCACGTACTCGACCATGTCCCAGTCCCTGCCGCAGGCGTCGAGCAGGCGTCCGGTCAGCTCCACGTTGGTCAGTTCGGCGGTGCCGGCGATGTGGTAGACCTCGCCCGGCTCGCCCTTTTCCGCCACGAGCCGGATGCCGGCGCAGTGGTCGCTCACGTGGACCCAGTCGCGGACGTTGCCGCCGTCGCCGTACAGCGGGACCTTCCTGCCCTTGAGCAGGTTCGTCACGAAGAGCGGGATGAGCTTCTCCGGGTACTGGCGCGGGCCGTAGTTGTTACCGCAGCGGGTGATGGAGACGTCCAGGCCGTGGGTGATGGCGTAGGCGCGGGCGATCAGGTCGCCGCCGGCCTTCGCCGCCGCGTACGGCGAGCGGGGCTGCAACGGCGCGTCCTCGGTCCACGAGCCGATGTCCACCGAGCCGTAGACCTCGTCGGTGGAGACCTGGACCACTTTGCGCGTACCGGCTCTGAGACAGGCGTCGAGCAGCGTCTGGGTGCCGAGCACGTTGGTGCGCACGAACTCGGCGGCGCCGTCGATAGAGCGGTCCACGTGCGACTCGGCGGCGAAGTTCACCACCAGGTCGTGGCCGGGCACCACCTCGTCGAGCAGGGCGCCGTCGCAGATGTCGCCGTGCACGAACGTGTGGCGCACCTCGTCGAGGTTGCGCCGGTCGCCGGCGTAGGTGAGCTTGTCGAGGACGGTGATCTCGGCCCGGTCGTCCACGCACATGCGCGCGTACGCCGAGCCGATGAACCCCGCACCCCCAGTAATAAGGATCTTCATGAGTTCGACTCCGTCGACCTCATGAAATTCATGCTGCGTTTAATTATTCTCTCACTACGTTCGATCATGGATCTGGACCTTGCTGTGATCGCCCAGCACGAGGCGGTGGGCTCTGGGGGTGTTCGGGGCGGGGGTGACCTGGACGTCGTGGCCGATGAGCGAGGCCTCGATCCGCCGCACGCCCTCGATGGAGGCCCTGGGCAGCACGATGGAGTACTCGATCTCACTGTCGGCGATGACGCAGTCGGCGCCGATCGAGGTGAAGGGGCCGACGTAGCTGTCGGTGACGCGCGCGCCCGCGCCGATGACGGCGGGCCCGACGATGCGCGAGCGCTCCACGCGGGCGCCGGCCTCCAGCCGCACCCGGCCGATGAGCTCGCTGTCCACGCTCTCCCCCTGTACGTCCTCTCCCTGCCCGGTCGGCTCCATCGACTCCAGCACCAGCCGGTTGACCTCCAGCATGTCCTCGACGTTGCCGGTGTCCTTCCAGTAGCCGGTGACGGTCGTGGACTCGACGTGGTAGCCGCGGTCGATGAGCCATTGGATGGCGTCGGTGATCTCCAGCTCGCCGCGCCAGGACGGTTTGAGCTCGGCCACCGCCTCGTGCACGGTGGCGGTGAAGAGGTAGACGCCGACCAGGGCCAGGTCGCTCTTGGGGTGCTGCGGCTTCTCCTCCAGGCTCTTGACGCCGCCGTCGGGATTGAGTTCGGCGACGCCGAACTGGCGGGGGTCGCCGACGCGGGTCAGCATGATCTGCGCGTCCGGCTTTTTGGCCATAAATCCGGACACGATGTCGTTGATGCCGCCGACGAGGAAGTTGTCGCCCAGGTACATGACGAAGTCGTCGCCGGCCAGGAAGTCGCGGGCGATCAGCACCGCGTGCGCCAGCCCGAGCGGCGCCTCCTGCCGCAGGTAGGTGACCTCCAGCCCGAAGGCGGAGCCGTCGCCGACCGCCGCCTCGATCTCGGCGTGCGTGTCACCGACCACGATGCCCAGCTCCCGGATGCCCGCCGCGGCGATCGCCTCCAGCCCGTAGAACAGGACCGGCTTGTTGGCGACGGGCACCAGTTGCTTGGCCGAGGTGTGGGTGATCGGCCTGAGCCGGGTCCCCGACCCTCCGGCGAGGACGAGTGCTTTCACGGCTAGTAGGCCCCTTCTCCACGGGTGACGACCGACCAGGTCTTCCAGAGGATCTGCAGGTCGAGAATGAGCGACCAGTTCTCGACGTACCTGAGGTCGAGCCGTACCGACTCCTCCCAGGTTAGGTCGGAACGGCCACTGACCTGCCACAACCCGGTCATGCCCGGCTTGACGACCAGGCGCCGCCGTACGTCTATGCCGTACTTGGCGACCTCTTCCGGCAGCGGCGGGCGCGGGCCGACCAGCGACATGTCCCCGGCGACGACGTTGAGCAACTGGGGCAGCTCGTCGATGGAGTATCGGCGCAGGAAGGCGCCCACCCGCGTGATCCGTGGATCGTTCCTAATCTTGAAGAGCACGCCGTCGAACTCGTTCTCGTCGAGAAGCGTGTCCTTGAGTTGCTCCGCGTTTACCACCATGGTCCGAAATTTCAGGACCTTGAAGGTCGTGCCGTCCCTGCCCACCCGCGTCTGGCGGAACAACGCGGGCCCGTGGCTGGTCAGCCGGATCGCGAGCGCGATGCCCAGCAGCGGAATCGACAGCAGCAGCACCGCGAGCGCCGCGACCACCCGGTCGAAGGCGTTCTTCACCACCCGCTTGGCCCCGCCGAACTCCGGATGCTCCACGTGCAGCAGCGGCATCCCGGCGACCGGCCGGATGCTGATGCGCGGCCCGGCCACTTCCATGAGCGCAGGAGCCACGAACAGATCGGTCTTGGCCGTTTCCAGGCTCCACGCCATCCTGCGCAGCGTGGTCCCGTCGAGTTCGGGACAGGCCAGCACCGCGACGGCGTCCGCCCCGACCTCGGCCACGACGTCGGCCACGTCGGCGAAGGAGCCGAGCACCGGCGTCCCCTCGAGATCGGCGTCCAGCGTGCCGGGCGGCAGGCACGCGCCCACGACCACCATGCCGTGGTGCGGCTGGCGGCGGAAGGTCACCACCAGGTCGATCACCGCCTCCCGGTGGCCGACCGCGATGACGTGGCGCATGTAGTCGCCGACCGCCCGCCTGCTGTGCAGGCGTTTGCGCATGCGGTAGCGGAAGTACAGCGTGGCCATGACGGCCAGCGGCAGCGTCGCCATGACGAAACTTCTGGCGACGGCCGTCTGGGTGGCGTAGGCGCCGATGGCCACCGCGGCCATCAGCCCGACACCGCCGTTGAACACCGCGCGGAACTCGTCAGTGCCCTCGCCGTGGGCTCGCTGACGGTACGCGCCGCCCAGCATCAGGGCCAGTGGCCAGGCCACCAGCAGCCCGATGCCCAGCGCGAACTCCTCCGCCGGGATGTACGCGCCGAAGCCGAGCCGCACCCCGAACACGAAGGCACAGCAGACCACCGCGCAGACGACGTCGCCCAGTAATAAGAGCCGTAGATACGCCCGCGTCCAGATACTGGATGCGTGACGCGGCACGGCATGGAGGAGCACGACATCGGACTCCCCTATCCCCACCCTCATAACACCCCACCTGCAACTCTCGGCACCGCAATAACGTGACGTTCCTTGAAGCGCATGGGTTTACCCACATCCCACATGAACTCAAGGGCGGCGGCCCCCACTAAAGAGTAAAGATCGATTCCATGCTGGGGAATAACGCACTATGTCCACAATCGGACGCCAGGGAGCAGATTTCTGACCTTGACGGAACGATCCAAAGATGCAGCGAGGAACAGGAGAAATGCCTGTTTGACCACTGGAAACCCAGCGATAGCGCCAGAATTCAGGAGCTAGTCATACTCAAGATCTGGCAATGCGGACGGCGGATCCGGACTGCGCCACACGACCACAACCCCGTCCTGCACAGACTCCGCCGCGACGGCCAGCCGATCAAGATCGAAGTCCGGCAGATACCGCAGGCGCGCCAGAAACGTCGCGTCGGTCGCCGACCTCGGCACGACGCAGCCCTCGCCGTCGCGATCCAGCAGGATATAGAGGACGTCGGCCCCGGGCTCGGTGACAACCCGCACCTCGACCACGTCCTCCCACGCCAGCGCCTCGACGCTGCCGTCGGCGTAGTGACGGGTGACGCCCTCCTCGGTGACGTACACGTAGGAGTCCGGCATCGGGTTGCCGTGCATGGGCGCGATTCTCGCGACTCGGGGCCACGTCCCGCAAGGGCCTGCGCTTATAGGTGCTTATGGGACCACCGTGAACCGCGTACCGGCGATCACGGGCTGTCGACGAGCCCCAGCGTGGCCTCGAACGCCGTCACCATCTCCTGCGGCGCCGTCAGGCACCACGCCTCGGCGACCAGCTCCCACAGCTCGTCGGCGTCGATCCGGGCCAGGTGCACGACGACCCAGCCGAACCGCCCCGCGGTGAACTGCACCTCGAACACCTCGGGCCGCTCGGCCACCAGCGCGAGCTGCTCCTCGATGGTGGCCTTGAGCCCGACCGTCTCCGTGCGCTCCCACAGGTAGCCGAACCCGCGTCCGTGGACCTTCATGCTGGTCCAGTCGCCGCCGTCGCCGAGCTTGTGCTCGGGCAGCCGCCGCAGCATCTCCAGGAACTCGTCAACGGTTACGCCCATGCCAACAGGTCTAGCAGAGCCGTCCGACATTTGCCGTATCAAGGGCGAGAAGCGGCCTTTGTCAGGCTGAGGTAATGTTTGTCCGGTGCCGGAGCCTCTTGACGACACGGAACTCGATCGGCTGACGGCCGACACCCGCGCACTGATCGACTCGTTGCGCACGGGTGCGGCGGGCGCGGCGCCGTACGGCGAAGGCACGAGCGAGGACGGCCGGGTACGCGTCACCGTCGCACGCGGCGCCGTCGAGGACATCAGGCTGGACCCCCGCCTTCTCCGGCTGCCGCCGGGCGAGGTGGCGGAGCTGGTGCTCAGGGCCGTCAACGAGGCGATCGAGCAGGTGCAAGGCGCCCGCAGCGCCCCGGACGTCCCCGATCTGGCGGCTATGTCGCAGATGTTGCGCCAGGCGCGCGACGAGGCCCTGTTCCAGATGGATACGATCTCGCGCGGCATCGCCTCGGCGATGGCCGAGCTGCACGGCCGTACCCGGGTCGAGGGCGCGGCGGACGCGCGCAGCCTCGGCCTCGACCAGCTCCTCGAACTCGCCCAGACCTTCCTGGACATGGCGGCCGAGGGACAGCAGCGGCCGGTCGAGCCGCCGCGCGGCGAGGGCCTCGCGCTCAAGGGCCAGGTACGCGCGCTCGCGGCCGACGGCCGCCTGGAGGCACTGGAGATCGGGGCGAAGGCGATGTCCGCCGGTACGCACGAGCTGGCCGAGCACCTGCGAACCGCCGTCAACGAGGCGTTCGCCGACCTGCGGGCCAAGCGTGCCGAGAGCGAGGCGGCGACCGGCGTGTACCGCGAGGACCTCGACCAGCGGGCCCGCCAGCTCCAGGACCTCAGCCTCGACCAGATGCACCGGGCCACGCGGGCGCTGCGCGACATCATGTCCAGCGTCCGGAGTCCGGACTAGGAGGTGGCCGTGGAAGACAGCCTGCACAGACCCGCGCGGACGCAGGGCGCCGCCGGCGAGGTCGGCACCTCGGCCGACGAGCTGCGGGCGCAACTGGACAACTTCCGCCGCGAGGTCGAAGGCGACGGCGGCGCACTCGGCGGCGACGACCTCGGCATGCTCATCGGCGCCGTCTACGCGGCCATCCACGAGATGGCGTTCGGCTCCTACAGCGAGAACACCGACGATCTGAAGGCCGTCGCCGCAGACATCGAGACCATGGGGGCGAACCAGAAAATGGGCGAGGATCTGAATCTCATCGAGGTCAACAACGTCAAGAAGCTGCTCGGGTAGGCGCCATGGGGATGCAGCCTCCGGCCGGGCTCGGCAAGGTCATGTACTCGCTGGGCCGCCACTGGCCGATGACCGACGAGGAGTACCTGTTCAAGATCGGCCTCGCCTGGATGGCGCTGGGCCGGGACATGGGCACGGCGGTGAACAAGAGCGAGACCCCGGCCGCCGGGGTGTGGACGGAGCAGAAGGGCGACGGCGTCACCGCCTTCCGCCAGGCGTGGAACGCCGAGGACTCCCCCCAGGGCAACCTGCGCGACGGCACGACCGGCGCCGGCGTCATCGGCCTCGGGCTGATGATCCTGGCCGCGATCGTCCTCATCCTGAAGATCAACTTCATCGTTCAGCTGATCCAGCTCGTCATCCAGCTCCAGATCGCCATCGCCGCGGCCCCTGCCACGATGGGCGCCTCGACGGCGCGCATGCCGATCATCATGGAGATCACCGGCCGCCTGCTCGACCTGTGCGTCACCATCGCGATGAACGGGGTCATCGGCGGCTGAGGCTCAGGGCGCCTTCCCGCTCTCGTAGGCCTCCAGCGCGGACTCGCGGGTGTGGAAGGACGGGAAGTCGATGATCCGCCCGTCCTCGCGCAGCACCAGCAGCGGCCCGGCGCCGGCCAGACCCTCGCCGGGGTCACGGGTACGCAGGTAGGACACCGTCGTATAGGTGAACAGCCACCCGTAGGGCCGCTCGATCGTGGCCGCGTCGTCGACCGCGACCTCCTCGGCGCCCTCCAGGTCCGGGAACTCCCTGGCGACGAAGTCGCGCGCGACGCGTTCGGCCGCCTCTCTGCTGATCATCGGTGGCCGCCTCCTCACGCGGTGCGGAAGAACTCGAACGAGCTGAACTGGGTGTGCGGATTCGTCGGCGACATCAGCTTGTACTGCCCGTCCAGGTAAGTCACCTTGCCGTTGATGTTGGCGACATTGTAGATGTGCGCGTTGCCGTTCTCGCGGCTCGCCATGATGATGCCGCGCGATCCCGGGTTGGCGGCGATCGTGCTTTCCGCGGCGTCGAGGGAGTCGTTCCGCGTCGTGCCCTCGATCGCCCTCCTCTGGTAGATGCCCCGTGCCTGGGGCATCGGCGAGCCCGGGAGCGGACCGGCGACCGCCACCCGCCTGGCGAGCACGTCGTCCACGGCCAGGGCCGTCTCGGGACAGTTTCTGCGGCTGTTGGTCGGGTTGATGTGCTGCAGCATCTGCCGGATCCTGATGTACGACAACGGCTTCCCGGCCGCCTCCCGCTGGAGACGGGCGATCTCCTGGTGCGCCTGGCGCATCCCGGCCTGCTGCGCGGCCGTCAGCGGCGCCGTGGCGCGCTCAAGCTCGTCGACCTGCCGTGGGCGGAGGTTCGCCAGCGGCACGGGACCACGACCCGGCGACCTGGAAGGAACCCGGCCCGGCCCGGCCGCCATCTGCGGGCGGCGGCCCTTGCGTGCCGCGCGTCCGCGTTTGAGCCAGGGAGCGGCGACACGGAACAACCCGAGGCGCACGACACCACCGAACTTCGCCATTGGGGATTTATAGCAGTCAGTAGGCTGGGGGCATGTCGGCTCCCCGGTTCGGAGTCCTGGGGCCGTTGGAGGTCAGGGGCGAGGATGGCGAACCCGTCGCGCTCGGCGGTCCCCGTCCCCGAGCGCTGCTGGCTCTCCTCCTGCTGGACGCGGGCAGGCTGGTCAGCACCGAGCGTCTCATCGACGGCCAGTGGGGCGAGGACCCGCCGGCCGGGGCGGTCAACGCGATCCAGGCCCACGTCTCCCGGCTGCGGCGGCAGCTCCCGCCCGACCTGATCGAGTTCCACGGCAGCGGCTACCGGCTCGCGGTCGACCCCGACGACGTCGACGCCCACCGCTTCGAGCACCTGGCCGCCGAGGGCCGCGCGCTACTGGCCGCCGCCCAGCCCGAACGCGCCGCCGCCACGCTCCGGCAGGCCCTCGCGCTGTGGCGCGGCCCCGCCCTGCCGGAAGTGGCCCACGCCGGCGCGCAGATCGCCCGCCTCGACGAGGTACGGCTGGCCGCGACGGAAGACCTGATCGAGGCCGAACTGGCCCTCCCCGCGGGCACCTCCGTCGGCTCCCTGAGGCAACTCGTCTCCGCGCACCCGCTGCGCGAGCGGCTGCGCGGCCAGCTCATGCGCGCGCTGCACGCGGGCGGCCAGCAGGCCGCGGCCCTGGAGGTCTACGAGGAGGGACGCAGGCTGCTCGCCGACGAGCTGGGCGCCGACCCCTCACCCGAGCTGGCCGGACTCCACGTGGCGATGCTACGCGCCGACGCGCCCCGCGCGAGCCGCCGGCTGCCCGCTCCCCTGACCAGCTTCGTCGGCCGCGAGGCCGAGCTGGACCGGCTCGCCGCCCTGGCCGGCGCCCGGCTGGTCACGATCACCGGGCCGGGCGGCACCGGCAAGACGCGACTGGCGGTGGAGTCCGCCCGCCGGGGTGGCCGGGACGTCTGCTTCGTCGACCTGTCGGCGGTGGCCGACGACGGGCTGGTCCCGCACGCGGTGATGGGCGCGCTGGGCGTGCGCGAGACCGGGCTGGGGCTGCTCCAGCCGCCGGACCCCGTCGAACGGGTCGTGTCCGCGCTGGCCGACCGGGACCTGCTGCTCGTCCTGGACAACTGCGAGCACGTGGTCGCCGCGGCCGCGCTGCTGACCAGGCGGCTGCTCGACGCCAGCCCGAAGCTGTCCGTCCTGGCCACCAGCCGCGAGCCGCTCGGACTGACCGGCGAGGTACTGGTCCCGCTGGCCCCGCTGGCGCTGCCGGCCGCCGGCGCGGAGCCGGGCGAGTGGGCACGGGCCCCGGCCGTGCGGCTGTTCACCGAGCGGGCCTCGGCCGTGCGTCCCGGGTTCGAGCCGGGGCCCGAGGTCGTGGAGATCTGCACGGCGCTCGACGGCTCGCCGCTGGCGATCGAGCTGGCGGCGGCGCGCCTGCGCTCCTTCACCGTGGCGGAGATCGCCGCGCGGCTGGCCGAGCACGGCCGGTTCAAGCTGCTCTCGCGCGGCGACCGGACCGCCGCGGCCAGGCACCGGACACTGCGCGCCGTCGTCGACTGGAGCTGGAGCCTGCTCAGCCACGAGGAGCAGGTGGTGGCAAGGCGGCTGAGCGTGTTCGCGGGCGGGGCCGGGCTGGAGGCCGTCGAGCGGGTCTGCGGCGACGGCGAGGTGCTGGCCGACCTGGTGGACAAGTCCTTCGTGGAGGCGGCCGACGGGCGGTACCGGATGTTCGAGACGGTCCGTCTGTTCTGCGCCGAGAAGCTGGAAGAGGCCGGCGATCCCGCCCGCGACGTGCATGCCGCCTATTTCCTGGAACTGGTGCGGGAAGCCGACCCCTGGCTGCTGCGGGCCGAGCAGCTCGACTGGCTGGCCCGGCTCTCCGCCGAGCAGGCCAACCTCCAGGCGGCGCTGCGGCATGCCGTACGCCACGATCCGGGAACGGGGCTGCGGCTGGTCGGGGCGCAGGCGGCCTACTGGTTCCTGAGCGGCCGGCGCGGGCAGGCCGCCGCGTCGGCGCGGGAACTGCTTGACCGGGTGGGTGAGCCTCCTGCCGAGCTGGTCGAGGAGTACGTGCTGTGCGTGCTGCTGGCCGTACCGGATGTGCGGCAGGAGCAGTGGGCGCGGGCGGAGGCGATCATGAACGTGCTGGACCGCACGCTGCGCTACCCGTTCGGGACCGTCCTGTGGGGCATGGTCGCCGGGCCCGGCGCTCCCGGCGTCGACCGGAGGCGGCGGGGGCGGATGCTCGGTCCCGAGCCGTGGAGCAGGGCGGTGTCCGTGCTCGGCGAGGCGCTGGTCGACCAGCTCGACGGGCGGCTGGCCGAGGCCGAGCGCGGGCTGGAGTCGGCGCTGGCCAGCTTCACCGCCCTGGGCGAGCGGTGGGGCATGGCGCAGGGCCTGGAGTCGCTGGCGACGCTGGCGAGCTGGCGCGGCGAGTGGGCGCGGGCGCGCGAGCTGTGGCAGCGGGCACTCGACCTGATCGGCGAGCTGGGCGCGGACGACGAGGTCGTGGACATCCTGTGCCGCCGGGCCGGCGGGCTGCTGCGCGAGGGCGACCAGGACGCCGCCGCCGCCGACCTGGCCAGAGCCGCCGAGCTGGCGCGCGTGACCGGGCGGCCGGCGATCGTGGAGTTCACGCTGGGCGAGCTGGCCGAGCGGCGCGGCGACCCGGCCCCGGCCCGCGAACACTACGAGAGGGCGCTGGCCGTCGCCCAGCCCGGCGTCTTCGCCACCGAGGGCCTGCGTCCGCACGCGCAGACCGCCCTCGCGCGCCTGGCCGCACGCGACGGCGACCACGCGCGAGCACGCGCACTGCACGCCGAGGCGCTCACGGGCATCTCGCGGTCGCTCGCCGGCGACCTGGCCACCGTGGTCGAGGGCCACGCCGACCTGGCCCTTCTCGACGGTACGGCGGAGCGTGCCGCCTACCTCCTGGGCGCGGCGGCGACGCTGCGCGGCACCGCGGTCACCGGCGACCGCGCCGTGGCCGAGGTGGCCGCGGCGGCTACGCGGTCGATCGGCGCCGAGCGGTTCGCCGCGCAGTACGCGAAGGGGGCGGCGCTGAGCAGGGACCAGGCGCTGACAGTGCTGTCGTAACCGTCAGCCGGCCGTCGCCGGACTGTCAGCGCCCCCGCCGAAGCTCGTGGACATGAAGAACAGCAACGTCCTCATCTCCGGCGCGAGTATCGGCGGCCCCGCCCTCGCCTACTGGCTGGCCCGCCACGGCTTCAACGTGACCGTCGTGGAGAAGTCGCCCGCGCTGCGTCCCGGCGGCCAGGCCGTCGACTTCAAGGGCGAGACGCACCGGCTCGTGCTGGAGCGCACGGGCATCCTGCGGGAGGTGTCGCGGCACCAGACCGGCGGCACCGACCAGCAGATCGTCGACGCCGCCGGGCGTGAGCTGGCGGTGATACCCGGTTCCTTCACCGGCGGCGACCTCGAGATCGAGCGCGGCGAGCTGTCCCGCATCCTGTACGACATCAGCGTGGCGGCCGGCGCGCGCTACGTCTTCGGCGACTCCATCACCTCGCTGACCGAGACCGGGGGCGGCGTGCACGTCACCTTCGAGCGGGGCGCGCCGCGCACCTACGACCTGGTCGTGGGCGCGGACGGCATCCACTCCAACGTCCGCAGGCTGGCCTTCGGCCCCGAGTCCGACTATGTCACCCATCTCGGCCACTACTACGCGCTGGCCGATCTGCCGGAGCGGTTCGACGGGCCGGCGCAGATGTACAACGAGCCGGGGCGGATGATCGCCTCGGGCGGGCCGAAGGCGGGGGCGTTCTTCGTCTTCGCCGCCGGCGAGCTGTCCTTCGACCGCCACTCGGCCGAGGACATGAAGCGGGTCCTGGTGGAGGCCTACCGCGGTATCGGCTGGCGGGGCGCGGAGATCGTGGCCGCGGCGGCGGACGTCTACCTCGACTCCATCAGCCAGGTCCGTCTCGACCACTACACCAAGGGCCGCGTGGCGCTGATCGGCGACGCCGCCTATGGCAACACACTGGGCGGGTTCGGCACCGGTCTGGCGATGGTCGCGGCGTACGTGCTGGCGGGCGAGCTGGCCGCGACCGGCGGCGAGTACCGGGCCGCCTACCAGGCCTACGAGGACGCCTTCCTCGGCTACGCCAAGATCGCGCGCGACGGCAACGCCGGTACTTTCCTGGCGCCGACCACCAGGCGCGGGATCAGGATACGCAACTGGATCTTCAAGTACCGCTTCCTGCTGCGAGCCATGACGAAGATCGGCGACCGGGCGGCCACGGACATCGAGCTGAAGGACTACCCGAGCCCCGAGCCGCCGCTCGACAGCCGCTCGGCGTCGGCGATCACGTCGAGGACGAAGCCCGCGGCCTCGCGGGGGCGCACGGCGGCGGGCGGGCCGCCGCGCCAGTAGGCGAGGGCGTCGCGCAGGAACGGGTGCCAGCGGGCGTCGAAGACGTCGAGCGCGTACTCTCCGGCCGCCTCCTTCGAGATCACCTCGCCGGTGGCGATCGTGTGGTGCAACCGGGGCGGCCCCAGCGCCGTCCAGGCCATGCCCGTCCTCCGGCCGATCAGCGACGGCTTCGCGCGGCGGGCCGTCCGCTCCGCCAGGCCCTTCCAGTAGCCGCGCAGGTTCGCGAGGTTCCACTCCTTCAGCCGCGCGGGCTCCGGGTCGAGGCCCAGCTCCGCCGGCTCGGCGCCGCGCACCGCGATGCCGTGCTCGCGCAGGGTCTTCCAGGTGACCGGGTTCACGTCGAAGGCGGCGCCGGCGCTGAAGTCGGAGCCGCTGTGGGAGGCGACGGGTCTGATCTGGGTGACGGGCCGGGTGAGTTCCTCGCGAGGGACGAACACGCCGTTGACGGTGCCCGGGATCGCCCAGTTTCCGCGGGCCAGCTGGCGCAGGCCGTCCGGGGTGTTGGCCGTCCACTGCAGGGCGCGCAGGCGGGGCAGGCTGATCGTGCCCTCGGTGACGGCCACGAAGTCGATGTCGCTGCGGCCCCGGCGGAAGGCGCCCAGGGCGGTGGATCCGACCACGTAGAAGCCGGTGATCCTGCCGGGGAGCAGGCGATCGGCGAGCGAGAGGTAGCGGCGGACCTCCGGCACGATCATCCGCGGGTCGCCGCCTTGCGCAGCCGGCCGCGTACGGCCCGCCGTACCAGAGGGCCCATCTCGTCCAGGACGCTCACCAGGACGGCGAGCTGTTCGAGCGAGTCCAGCGCCTTCGCGGCGCCGTCGGCGTCGACCCCCTCGTACAGTTCCAGCCCGATGAACGCGGCGGCGACCGAGCGCGCCAGCCCGGACACGTCCACGAGCTCGGCCAGCGGCGTCTCGCGCAGCACCCGCTCCAGCGTCCGCTCCAGCTCCACGACCCACAGGTTGAGTCCGGCCGCGGTCGCGGGGGCCAGCTTGTCGTCGGTCTGGCTGCCGGCCAGCAGTTGCGCGAGCACGGCGATGTTGCCGGACTCCTGCTCCTCGTCGTGGATGGCGCGGCCGAGTTCGAGCAGTTCGGTCAGGGTCGTGACGGCGGCGAAGCGCTCGCGGTAGTGGGCCACCCGCTCGGTGGAGCCGTTCTCGCACGCCTCGGCGAGCAGTTGGTCGACACTGCCGAAGTGGTAGAACACCAGCGCCTGGTTGACTCCGGCCGTGGCGGCGATCGTGCGGGCGGAGACGCCCGCGATGCCCTGGGCGCGCAGCGTCGCGAGGGCCGCGTCGAGCAGCTTGGCGCGGGTGGTGGTGGACATCGGTCTCCTCGTTGGGTTTCCCAGGGTAGATGGGGCTGAGCGACCGCTCAAGTCAACGCCTGTGATGGGGTATATCCGTATAAGTCGGTAGTAGGGGGGATATTTCTTGACAGGGATAGAGCTGCGAGAGTGGCGGGACGCGGACGCCCCCGTGGTGCTCCAAGCCTTCCAGTCCGAGGACATGCGCAGGCAGGCGCCGTGGCCCATGGTCACCCTCAAGGACGCCCAAGGCTGGATCGCCGCCTGGGAAGGAGTCGGGCACGCGTTCGCGGTGACACTGGACGGCCAGGTCGCGGGCAACGTCGCCGTCACCGGCATCGACCGCCACCTCAACGGCTGGGTCTCCTACTGGACCATCCCCGAGGCCCGCGGCAGGGGTGTGGCCGCCATCGCCACCTCCATGCTGGCCGAGTGGGCGTTCAAGGAGCGCGGCCTGTTCCGCCTCGAACTCGGCCACCGCGTCAACAACCCCGCCTCCTGCAAGGTCGCCCTCAAGGCCGGATTCCCGGCCGAGGGCATCGAGCGCGCCAAGCTCAGCTACGACGGCGTCCGCTACGACGTCGAACGCCACGCCCGCCTGGCCACCGACTAGCGCAGATCCTCCAATAACCGGTCGAGCAGCCGCACCGCGGGCCCGGCCACCTCGATCGTGTACTCATCGAGCAGGACCAGCGCCTCCTCCAGCGTCGGCACGCTGGTGCGCGGCAGCTCGACCAGCGGCTCGTCCTCCGCGATCACCTCGCCGTCCACGCGGTACGCGCCGTCGGCCACCGCGACCGAGACGGCGAAGCGCACCTCCCGCCCGTCGGGCAGCGTGAAGACGGTGCCGGCGACCGCGCCGGCGGGTGGGGCGAGGTAGGTGAACGGGGCGCTGCGCACGAACGGATGACGCAGCTCGGCGAGGGTTCCCGCGGCCCGGCTCAGCGCCGAGAGCAGGGCGGCCGCGGCCAGACTCTCGCTGTCCACGCACCTGAGCGTAGATCAGCGACGTCACTCCCGCCACCTGATCCCCTGGACAGGATTGTCTGTTTGTCAGACAATCCTGGTATGCGCAATGGTCCGTCCGCCGTCGTCGGCGCCGCCGTCCTCTGGGGTACGGCAGGCACCGCCGGCCTCCTCGTCTCCGCGGACTCGGTGGCGCTGGCCGCCGCCCGCCTGGTCATCGGCGGCGCGGCGCTGGCCCTGCTGGCCGCATCGGAGCTGAGATCCGCCCTGCGCCCAAGCCTTCTGCTGGGCGCGGTGGCGGTGGCGGCGTACCAGCTGTGCTTCTTCGCGGCCATCAGCCGCACCGGCGTCGCGATCGGCAGCGTCGTCGCCATCGGCAGCGGCCCCGTCTTCACCGGCCTGCTGTCCTGGCTGCTCCATAGCCAACGCCCCAGCGCACGCTGGTCAGCCGCCACGACCGCCGCGATCGCCGGCTGTGCGGCCCTGATCGCCGGCGGCGGCGACGCCCAGGCCGGCGGGCAGGTGCTCTCCGGCATCCTGTTCGCCCTGGCCGGCGGCCTCCTCTACGCCTACTACGCGGTCACCGCCGCCCGAGCCATCTCCCGCGGCCTGCCGTCCAACGCCGTGATGGGCGTCCTGTTCGGCGGCGCCGCCGCGATCATGCTCCCCGTCCTCCTGTGGCAAGGCGTGGACTGGCTCACCACCCCGGCCAACCTGGCGGCCGTCCTCTACCTGGGCCTCGGCACCACCGCATTCGCCTATTTCCTGTACGGCAGAGGCCTGCGCACCACCCCCGTCGCCACAGCCGCCACCCTGGCACTGGCCGAACCCGCCGTGGCCGCACTCCTGGGCGTGGTGGTCCTCGGCGAACACCTGGCCCTGCTCTCCATCCTCGGCCTCGCCCTGCTGGCGATCAGCCTGGTGACCGTAGCCCTTCCCGAACCCCGTACGGTGAGCCGCTAGAGTGCCATGGTGCCGTTCAGACCCGTGTCCACCGTCGACGCGCTGGCCGAAGCGCTACGCGGCCGAATCCTGTCCGGCGAGCTGGACCCCGGCACCTCCCTCCCCGAACAGGAGATCGCGGCCACCTATGGCGTGGCCCGCCCGACGGTCCGCGAGGCCTTGGCCGTACTGGTCCACGAGGGCCTGCTCCGCCGCGAACGCAACCGCAGCGCCCAGGTCCGCCTGGTAACCCTGGAGGATCTGAGCGACCTCATGTACGTCCGCCGCCCGCTGGAAGACCTGATGGCCAGAGCGTTGGCCGGCCGAAGAGTGGAGGCCGCGGACTCAGCGCTGGCAAGACTGGAGTCGCTCCCGGAAGAAGCCCCGTGGTCCGCGATAGTGGCCGAACACATGGCGTTGCACCAGGCACTGATCGAGGCGGTGGGCAGCCCCCGCCTGGAACGCCTCTACAGCGCGTTGGCCGCCGAAACCCAGCTCGGAGTGGTCCGCCTACGCGAGGTCTACAAGGACCGCGACCGCCTGATCACCGAACACCGAGACCTCCTGAACGCAATAGCCACCGGCCCAGCAGAAGCCGCCCAAGCCGCAGTAGCCACCCACCTCAACCACTCCTGGGGCGCATAGAAAAGCAAGGCCCTCCGCTCGGACGCACCCCCGACGGGCGGTTAGCGCCCGAAACGACACCCAAGCGGTGCGATGCGTACATCGAACCGGGCAGCTGGCCGTACCAGCAGCACCAGCGGGCAGGACTTCTCCGTCAGGGGGCGTGGCCGTACCGCGCCCACCAGCGGTTTTCCACGTACCTCACGTTGTTGGAGAACCCGTCATGACCTCTGCCGTTCCTCGCGCTTCCACTGCGAGCACACCCGCGCCAAGAGCAGGGTGTACGCCCTCGTCGAGCGCTCCGGCCGGCCCGCGACCCTGCATGCCGTACTGACCTGCACCGATCCCGCCCTCGCTCAGCACGCCGCCTACCTTCTCTCCTCAGTGCTGGAGAACGGCCTGGGCCCCGCCGCCCGCGCTGAGTCGGAGCGGATCGCGGCGGCTCTGCCCGACGCGCCCGCCGCCTCCTTCCGTCGTACGCTGACCGATGCCGTGAACGGGACCTGGGCCGACGCCCCCGAGTTGGCCGCCACGTGGGAGTCCCTGCGGCGGGGCCGCGGCGACTCGGCCGGCCTCGGTGACGACCTTGAGAGCCGCACGCCGGGCGACGCCCGCCTCGACGCCTTCCCGGGGCCGGTCGT
>NZ_JBHYJD010000066.1:0-14072 GCF_042740555.1 Nonomuraea sp. NPDC059007
ACGTCTTCCGCGGCCTCATGCGCTGGGGATTCAGCATGATCGCCATCGCGCCCCTGCTCACCTGGCTGATCTTCCTCGCACCCAGCTGGTCCTGACGCATGGTGGCCCTGCGGAGGATGTACTCTTCCGTATGGTAGAAAACGCCACCTGCCTCCGGAGACTGTGGACATGTCGGCACCACGCTCGTCCAACGGCGTGCAATCGCTGGAACGGGCTTTCGCGATACTGGAGCTGATGGCGGAAGCGGGCGGAGAGCTGCAGCTCAGCCGCCTGTCCACGCTCTCGGGCCTGCCGCTGCCGACCATCCACCGGATCATCAGGACCCTGGTGGGGTCGGGCTACGTCCGCCAGCTCCCCTCCCGCGGCTACGCGCTGGGGCCCCGGCTGATCCGGCTCGGTGAGAGCGCCTCCAGCATGTTCGCCACCTGGGCCCGGCCCGTCCTGACCGACCTCGTCGCCGCGGTCGGCGAGACGGCCAACATGGCGGTCATGGACGGCGACCGCGCCGTCTACGTCGCCCAGGTGCCCTCCACCCACTCCGTGCGCATGTTCACCGAGGTCGGCCGGCGCGTCTACCTCCACTGCACCGGGGTGGGCAAGGCCCTGCTCGCCCAGCTCCCGCCCGAGGACGCCCGCGCCCTCGTCGAACGCGCCGGCATGCCGGCCCAGACCCCCAACACCATCACCGACCCGGACCTGCTCATGGTCGAACTCGCCGAGATCAGGCGGCGCGGTTACTGCGTGGACGACGCGGAGCAGGAACCCGGCGTACGCTGCCTGGCCGTACCGGTCACCGGCGCGCCGACGCTCTCGGCGATCTCGGTCTCGGGCCCGGAGGGCCGCATCGGGGCCGACGCCGTCGAGTCCATCGCCGCCCAGCTCCAGGCGGCCGTCCCCAAACTCCTCGCCGAGATCACCTGACCCCCCGCGCCGGTGGCGCCCTATCCGCTCCATGAACACCGCAACGTACTTGGAGATACAGCGATGGACACGTCCGCGTATTTGAAGGCCGTCGTCGAGCAGACGAGCACGTTCGCCGACTGGGTGCACGGCAAGGACGCGGCGGCGCCGGTGCCGACCTGTCCGGAGTGGAACCTGACCGATCTGGTCGACCACGTCGGCGGGGTACAGCGCATGGTCACCATGCTCGTGGGCGAGCGGATGACCGAGCCGGGCAAGGCGTTCGCCGGCTACGTCCCGGGTCCGGCCGACCCGGGCCGGTGGCGCGCCTGGCTGAACGACTGCGCGGCCGAGGCGAGCCGGGCGTTCGCATCGGTCACCGACGACACGCCGGTGTGGGATCCCTCGGGCGCCGCCTCGGGTGTGACGTTCTGGTCCCGCCGGCTCCTGGGCGAGGTCTGTGTGCATCGCGCCGACGCGGCCGCGGCGCTCGGCCTGCCGTACGAGCTGGCGCCGGAGTTCGCCGTCGCGGCCCTCGAAGACTGGCTGGAAACGCTGACGTCCCGCGGCTACTGGGAGAACCGGCCCGGCTTCGCCGACGCGATGCGCGGGAGCGGCCAGACGCTGCACTTCCACGCGACCGACGCGCCCGGGGAGTGGGTGGCGCGCCGGGAGGCTGACATGGTCGTGCTGGAGCGCACGCACGCCAAGGCGGACGTCGCGGTACGCGGCCCGGCCGCCGACCTCCTGCTCGTGATCAGCAGGCGCCGCCCCCTGGACGCTGCTCCCGCGCTGGAGGTGCACGGGGATCGGGCGCTGCTCGACCACTGGATCGAACACATGGACTGGGTCGCCAACGGCTGACCCCCGCCTGGACCCAACCTCGCGCCCCGCACACCCGGCCGCCGCCGTCTGGGCCTGATCCGTTCAACGGTTGCCGGTGCGGGGATCCGCATCCTGTCGTGTGCCTGCGACATCTGCCGGTCCAGCTCTTCGCCTGTTGCGACGAATGCCGATATCGAGCGTGGTGGCGGCATGAGTAACGTGCGAATGGCCCGGCTCAAGGATCAGCGAGGAGCCCGATGAGCACGCCTGTCTACATGTCCCACGAGCACATCGAGCAGATGAACGACCTGCTCGCGAGGTCTGACGAGGTGGCCGCCGCCTGCGCGGCGCTGAACCGGGACTACGTGATCGCCTACGAACTCGGCGACGGACCCGGGGGCACGGTCTTCTGGGTGCTGAGCTTCGACCGGATCACCGGCGCCAGGTTCTCCCTCGATGAGCCCGCGCACGCCGACGTGACGTTCGCCGGCGACTGGCGGCGGCTGGTGCGGGCCGGGCAGGCCCACCGGCAGGGGACAGAGGTGGATCCGGCCGTCGAGGTCCGTGGCGATCCGGGCGTGCTGGACGCGGTTTCCCCGGCCATGGCCGTGGCGCGCCGCGCCGCCACCGTCGACGTCGAGTTCCCCGAGGTCTGACATGACGACGGTGAACGGCCTGGCCGACGACGCCGGGGAACACGCGTTGCGGACGGAGCCGCGGTCCGCGCCGCGCGCGGGCAGACCGGTGGAGCGTCTGCCACGCGGCTCTTGTCCCACCCAAGTGAAGGTTTGGAGGCGGAGTGAGCACCGACCCGTATGAGTGGCTGCGGCCCGACACCGGCGATTCGCGCGCCTGGCAGGAACGGCAGGACGCCATCGCCGGCTCCTATGTGAGCGAGTGGGAACATTTTCCGCGGATCCGCGATGAGCTGGCGGCGGGGACCGCGGCGCCGAGCGCCTCGGACAGTCTCGGCGGGACGACCCCGCGCCGTCTCGGCGGCCGCTGGTTCCGGCTGGCGCCCACGTCGGCGGAACGGGCGGCGCTCGGTCTGTGGGTGTCGGACTCCCCGGACGAGCCCGGCAGGTTGCTCGTCGATCCGCAGGCCGCCAGTTACGCGCGCGACGGCGAGCCCGCTCAACTCGTGTGGTACGAGCCCACGCGGGACGGCTCCCGCGTCGTCTTCGGCCTCTACCACGGCGGCGAGATGATCGGCCCTCTGCGCGTCGTCGACACCGCGACCGGCCGCGATCTCCCCATCGGGGCGCACCGGCACCTGCTCACCGGAGCCGTTCCCGGCTGGCTGCCGGACGGCAGCGGCTTCTACGTGTGCGATCGTTCCGAAACCGGCGATCACCAGGTGTGGTTCGTGCCGGTGGAGCCGCCCGGTGAACCCGGCGAGCCGATCTTCGTGATCGACTCCAGCGAGCTGGGCACGTCCCCGTCCGGGCTCACCCCGCAGGTCTCTCCCCACGGCCGCTGGATGATCACCTTGACCGGGCAGCACGAACAGGTGGCCGGCCACGTCCTCGACCGGCGTACCGGAGAGTGGCGGCGCTTCCTGCCCGGCGGCTACGCGGGCGAATGCCATGGCGTCTGGTACGGCGAGGACACCTACGTCGCCGTGGTCACCGGAGACGCCCCGCGCGGCCGGCTCGCCGCCATCCCGGTGGCGACCTCCGCCGACCCCGGCACCTGGCGTGAGCTGGTGCCCGAGTCCGACGCGGTGCTGCGCTGCGTCACCAAGGCCGGCGACCTCCTGGTCCTGTGCGAGGTGGTCGACGCGGTCGTGGGATTCCGGCTCGTCACCGCGGACGGCGAGCCGGCCGGGCGCATCGAGCTTCCCGGCATCGGCAGTTCGCCGACGGCCATGGTCAGCCGCCGCTTCGACCGATCGGAGGTGCTCACGTTCTCCCACAACACGTTCGCCGAACCGCTGACCGCTTATCGCTACGACGTCGAGCGGGGCGAGACGGTCCCGATCGGCGCCCGGCGGCCGGGGCTGGCCGGAATGACCGTCGCCCGGCGTTACGCCACCAGCCGGGACGGGACCCGCGTGCCGTACTTCATCGTGCACCGCGCCGACCTCGACCTCGATCGCCCACATCCCGCGGTGGTCAACGCCTATGGCGGGTTCAACGTGGCCTGGATGCCGCGCTTCCTCGGCAACTACGCGCCGTTCCTGCGCGCGGGCGGCGTCTATGTGCACGCGATCCTGCGCGGCGGCGCCGAATACGGGCGCGACTGGTACGAGGACGGGCGCCTGGCACGCAAGCAGAACACCTTCGACGACCTCTACGCCGTCGCCGAGGACATGATCGCGGCCGGTCTGACCGAGCCCGCCAAGCTGGGCTTTCACAGCGCCAGCCACGGCGGGCTGGTGGCCGGGGTGGCGCTCACCCAGCGGCCCGATCTGTGGCGCGCGCTGGTCGCCGAGGTGCCGTTGTTCGACATGCTGCGGCCGCTCAGCGCCGATCATCCGGCCCGCCAGGCGGTCCGCTCGGTCTTCCTGGAGGACTACGGAGATCCGGACGAGCCCGCGGACGCCGACGTCATCCGCGCCTACTCCCCCTACCACAACATCAGGCCGGATACCGCGTACCCCGCCATCCTGCAGGCGTTCGGCGAGCATGACCTGGGTTGCCAGCCCTTCCACGGCCGGCTGTTCACCGCCAGGCTCGGCCCGGCGAGCACCTCCGGGCATCCCGTCCTGCTGCGGGTGTGGAAGGGCGCCGGCCACGCCGCGCTGGACAGCGCCGAGGTGACCGGCCGTGCCGCCGAACTGCTGGCCTTCCTCATGCGGGAGCTGGGCATGACCCCCGCGTAGCCTGGTGCCCATGGCATCGGAGCTCCAGCGACTGGTCGACAGCCTCGGCGCCCGCCTGAGCCGGTCGGTGGCGCTCGACGACGTGAGCATCCGCCTGCTCGCCTACACCGCGCACACCGGCGAGGTGGACTCCGCCCGCGTCGAGTCGATCATGCGCCGGCGCGTCTCCCCCGAGGTGGTGGCCCACATCCACGCCAGCGGCGCGCTGGCGGCCCACGACCTGTTCACCGTGCCGGCCATGCCCGAACTCGGGCTCGACGTGGCTCGCGTCGGCATGGCCGTCCGCCACGAGCAGTCGCTTCTGGGGTTTCTCTGGTTGCTGCAGTCGGACGGCCCGGTCAAGGACAAAGATCTCGCCGCCGTACGGCAGGCCGCCGAGAGCGCCGCGCTCACGCTCCACCGGGAGTACTTGATCGGCGAGCTCAGCCGTGGCCGCGAACGCGAGCTGGTACGCGATCTGATCTCGGCCGACCCGCGGCTGCGCGATGACGCCGCGCAACGGCTGATCGAGGAGGAACTGATCACGGCCGGCCCGGTGCGCGCGCTGGTGGCGACGATCACGCACGACCGGACCCGGCCGCTCGGCGAACGGGACCGGCTCGCCCTGACGGCCGGCCTCGACCACGTGCGCCGCCGCCTGCCGCCGCGCACGACCATCCATCTGGAACGCCCCGACCACGGCATCCTGATCCTGGTCCAGCCCGTCTCAGCCGGCGCCGAGATCGACGACCTCGCCGCCACGCTCCACCGGCGCCTGGCCGCCGAGAGCGGCAGGACCCCGCAGGAATGCTGGGTCGGCATCGGCGGCCATCAACCGGGCCTGACCGGCGCGTACCATTCCTATGCCGAGGCCGGGCAGGCCGCCGACGTGGCCGGCATCATCCGCGTCCTCGGCCCCGTCGTCGCCCACGCCAAGCTCGGCGTCTACGGGCTGCTGGCCGAACTGCCCGCCGACCGCCTCGGTCACAGCCTTCACCCCGGCCTGCGCCGGCTGCTCGACCACGACGCCGGTCACGAGGCGCTGGTCACCACGCTGGAGACGTTCCTCGACCACGCCGGCGACGTCAAGCGCACCGCGGCGAGCCTGTGCATCCACCGTGCCAGCCTCTACTACAGGCTGCGCAGGATCGAGGAGATCGCCTCCGCCGACCTGTCCAGCGGAGACGACCGGCTCACCCTGCACCTGGGGCTCAAGATCGCCAGATTGACCTCTCTGAGATGAGCGCCCCGTGGCGCACGGGCCGTCGGGTCAGGGAGTGCCGCCCGGCTTGTGCCGCCCGGTTCCCCGCGCGGCTCAATGTCAGCGCAGGCCTCTGAGGCGGCCGGCGGCGGCGAGCACGGGGGTCGCCGCGGTCGTGACGGCCGCGCCCAGCGGGGTGTCGGTGGCCAGGATCCAGCGGACCGTCCGCATGGCCAGGCCGAGGATCTCCGCGCCACGCACCCGCATGTCCGCCTCGAACCGGCTGACCGCCACGGAGAGGGTGGTGGTCCCGGCGGTGACCTCGCACAGGTTCGTGAACAGGCCGGCGGCGTCGCGGATCGCGGCGCCCGCTCCCATGCCGGCGGTCGGCGGCGTGGCGTGGACGGCGTCGCCCAGGGCGGTGATGGACCCGGCGGCCCAGGGAGCGAGGTCCTGTGCCCGTGTCGAGGCGGCGTTGAACCGGAACGCGGCGATGCTGTCCGCATCGGCCTTGGCGATGACCTCGAGCGGGCCCTCGCCCCACCCGTGGCGGCGGAACCTGGCCAGCAGGGCCTCCCGCAGCTCGTCTCCGCGCAGCCCGCGTACCGAGCCGGTCTCGGCGGACTCGGGGAACATCGCGCCCCAGATGTAGGTGGGGCCGGTCGTGACCGAGGCGCGCAGGTGAGGGGCATCCAGTACGGCATTGCCCACCGGGTCGAGGAAGCCGACGTACAGTGCCGCGCCCCGAGGCGCGATCACCATCCCCGACCGCGGCCCGAGCCGCTTCCGCTCCACCGGGCTCAGGTCCTCGGCCGCCGTCCGGCCGGAGAAGCCGATGATCCCGACGGGCTTGTTCGTGGGGCCTCCGGCGAGGTGCCTGGCGACCAGCGAGTGGGCGCCGTCCGCGCCCACCAGCAGGTCGCACTGCCGCGTGGTCCCGTCCGCGAGAACGACCTGCGGCGTCCCGTCGCCGGCGTGCCCGATGCCGGTGACGGTCTGTCCCAAGTGAAGATCGTCGCCGACCGCGTCGGCCAGCAGGGTCCGCAACGTGATGCGGTCGATGTCCACGCTCGGGCTGTCGGCCAGCCGCGGCCCGTAGCCCAGGAGGCGTCCGTGCCAGTCCCAGAACGCGTCCGGGTCGCGGAGCCGGAGCGCCGATGACGAGGCCAGCAGTCGTTCGACGATCTCCGGCGGGACGAGCCGGCGCAGGGCCTCCTGGGCCCGGCCGTCGAGGGTGATGTGGTAGCCCCCTGTTGCCGTGACGTCGGTGTCTCGTTCGAAGACCGCCACGTCGAACCCGTGCCGGCGTAGACCCGCGGCCAGCGCCAATCCGCCGATGCCGCCCCCGATGACGATGATGCGCATCCTTCGCAGGACTCCTTTGTTGCTTGTCCGAACAGGTATCGCCGGAGACAGTGCCATCGGTGGTGGACATCGAGTGTCCACTACTGGTGCAGGATGAACCTCATGGCCGAAACCTCACGACGTGCGCTGCGACTGCTGTCGCTGCTCTCGACAGCTCGATGCTGGTCGCTGGGTGAGCTCGCCTCGCGGCTGGAGGTCAGCGAGCGCACCGTCCGCCGCGACATCGAGACCCTGCGGGCGCTCGACTACCCCGTCACCACCGTCCACGGCCCGGGCGGCGGCTACCGTCTGGGCGCCGGGCACGCTCTGCCGCCGCTGCTGCTCGACGACGAGCAGGCGCTCGCGATCACGGTCGCCCTGCAGACCGCGCCCAGCAGCGTCTTCGGACTCGGCGAGGACGCCGAACGAGCACTGGACGCGCTGAAACGCATCATGCCGGCCAGGCTCAGAACGGCCATGGAGTCGCTGAACCTGACCAGCCTGCAGAACTACTGGGAGTTCCCGGCCGATCCCATCGGTTCCGAACGGCTCAGGGCCGCCGGAATCGCGGTACGCCACCGCCACGTCCTGATCGTCGACATGGTGAGGGCCGACGGCACCCGCCCGGCCCCGGGCGAGGACGACTTCTCCCCCGCCCGCCGGATCGAGCCCCACCACCTGGTGATCTGGGCCGGGCGGTGGTACCTCGTCGCCTACGACCTCGCCGACGGCGCCTGGCGGGTTCGCCGCCTCGACCGCCTGCACCTGCGCTCCCCCACCGGCGTTCCCTTCCCGCCCAGAGACCTGCCCGGCGGCGACGTCGCGCGCTTCGTCATGACCAGCCACGACCGCGGCGACACTCCCGCCACGTGGCCGTGCACCGGGACCGCGCGCCTGAACCTGCCCGCCGAAACCGTCGCGCGCTGGGCGCCGGGCGGATCGGTGGTCGAGCACCTCGGCCCCGATCACTGCCGTCTCACGCTCGGAGCGTGGTCGTGGGCGGGTGTCGCCGGCATCCTCGCCACCTTCGACGCCGATCTGGACCAGGTGACACCGTCCGAGCTGAAGCACGCCTGCCGCCGGCTCGTACGCAGGTGGCGTGCCGTGGCGGCCGGCAATTGACAGCCATGCGGCCCTTGCCGCGAATCCGCGCACGGCTCTTTCCGCCCGTATATCGACCTGATGGGGTGGCCGATGTGAAAAAGCTGCTGAACGCCGTACTCATATCGACCGCTCTCGCCGGCGGGCTGACGACCGCCGTTCCCCTTCCCGCGTCCGCGTCCGCCGACGGGAAATTCCACGTCTGCTACAAGAACTCCGACTGCAGAATGGGCTTCTCCCAAGGGGAGATCCACTGGAGCCTTCCAAGCTCGCTGCCGAGCATTTCGGGGAGTGTTTACAGCCGCACGAACAGGAGTTACTCGACCACGGTGGTTTTCGAGGGCTTCAACGACAAGGACCAGAAGCTGACGTCGGACAGCCGGACCGTGGCCGACGGCACCAAACGCTTCGCCTTCCACCTCAGCCGGTCCTGGATCTACCGGGTCAAGATCACCGTCTGCCAGAACTTCGCCGACGGGCAGCAATGCGGGAGTCCCAAGAACTATTATCGCTAGACATGAGCGATCGTTCATGGTCCACGAGTGGTCCCGCATTGGCGCTCAGAGCGGGATAGCCGCACGATGAGGGTCATGGACCGAACACTGCGGGTCGCGGTCATCGGCGACCGCGACCCGGCGTTTCCCCCGCACCAGGCCACCGATGGCGCGCTGGTGCACGCGGCCGCGTACCTGGGCGTCGGTGTGGACGTGCGCTGGCTCGGCACGCAACCGCTCGAATCCGACCTTGCCGAGGTCAGGGCCGCCGACGTGCTGTGGTGCGCGCCCGGCAGCCCGTACCGCAGTCTGCGTGGCGCCCTCGAAGCGCTCCGGTACGGCCGGCGGCACCACGTGCCCACCCTCGGCACCTGCGGCGGCTGCCAGCACATGATCATCGAGTACGCCCGCCACGAGCTCGGCTACGAGGATGCCCAGCACGCCGAGTACGACCCCTACGCCTCCACGCTCTTCATCTCGTCGCTGGCCTGCTCGCTGGCGGGCAAGACCATGCCCGTCACGCTGAGCCCCGGCTCCCGGGTGGCCGGCTGGTACGGGCGGACCGAGGTCGAGGAGGAGTACTACTGCAACTTCGGCCTCGACCCCGCGCGGCAGCGGACCCTGCACGACGGCGGCTTCTCGGTCACCGGCGTGGACGCCGACGGCGAGGCCCGCGTGCTGGAGATCCCCGGCCACCCCTACTACGTGGCGACGCTGTTCGTGCCGCAGGCCCGCTCGCGCCCCGAGGCGCCGCACCCGCTGGTCGTCGGCCTGCTGCGGGCGGCCCTGTGACCTTCACCCAGCTCAGGATCCTGCAGGCGGTCGCGCGTACCGGCAACATGACCCGGGCCGCCGAGGAGCTGTGCGTCACGCAGTCCGCCGTCAGCCACGCCCTGCGTACGCTGGAGAGCGAGCTCGGCGTCGCGTTGCTGGTGCGCGGCAACCACGGGGTGAGCCTCACGGCGACCGGACGGGCCGTGTGCCGCCGCGCCACGCTCATCCTCACCCAGGTGGAGGCGCTGGAGCAGGAGGTCGCCGGGGTACGCGAACGCGGCAGCCTCCGCCTCGGCACCATCCCCAGCGCCAACGTCCGCCTGCTGCCACCGATCCTGCGCCGCTTCGAAGACGCGTGCCCGCAGGTGCGGCTCACCGTCATGGAGGGCTCGGACGACGAGGTGCTGGAGTGGCTGGAAACGGGCGCGGCGGACGTCGTGACGGTCTCGGCCGGGATCCCGTTGCCCGCCGGGACGATGACGCGGACGCTGGCCACCGACCGCATGCTGGCCGTCCTGCCCAGCGGCCACGACCTGGCCGTGCGCGGCTCCGTGACGATGGCCGAGCTGGCCCGGCGCCCGTTCATCATGTCCACGGGCGGCTGCGAGCCCCTGATCACGAAGGTCGCCCAGGCGGCGGAGGTCAGCCTGCGCTGCCATTACCGGGTACGCGACACCAACAGCATCCTGGCCATGGTCGCCGAGGGGCTCGGCGTGAGCATCATCCCCGAGCTGTCCCTTCCCGCCCACAGCCCGGGCGTGCACGCCATCCCGCTGGACCCGCCGGCTGAGCGCTCGGTCCTTCTCGCCCTGCCCGCCGACCCGCTCCCCACCGCGGGCGCCTTCGCCGAGCTGGCGGCCGTCCCGCCGGCGCCTCGCCCCGGGTCGCTTGAGTCCTCAGCGCATCTGGCCTGAGCACTTTTCCCGCATCGCCCGTATGACAGGAGGAGGATTCGTTGTGTGGTTGTGGGGTTCCACGGACGAGGTGGCGGCCGGGGAGCGGGTGGAGTGGTACCGGGATCTCGTGTCCCGGTCCGCGGTCCCTTACGACCTGGCGGTCACCGACCCCGCGACGTTCCGCGTCCACTCGGCCATGCTCAGCCTGGGACAGGTCACCCTTTCCCGCCACATCGCCGCGGGCCACCAGGTCTGGCGGAACATGCGGCTGATCCGCCGCGGCGATGCGGAGCACTACCTCCTGGGGCTGGTCACCCATGGCAGCTTCGACCTCTCCCAGGGCCGTGCCGCCGTCCGGCTGGAGGCCGGGGACGTGGTCCTCTGGGACACCTCCCACCCCTGCACCGCCGCGCTGCCCGGGCCGGGAAACACCGAGCTGACGGTACTCAACATCCCCCGCACGATGATCACCCTGCCGGCCGACCGGCTGGACGCGGCGCTGGGCAGCAGATTCACCACCGGGCAGGGCCTGGGCGCCCTGTTCCGCCAGTTCCTCACCTGCCTGCACACCCACGCCGCCGAATGCGCCCCGCAAGAGCTGCCCGCGCTGGAGCAGACCGCGCTGGACCTCGCCTCCGGGCTGCTCGCCCAGCGCCTCAACGCCACCGACCGGTTACCACCCGAAACCCGGCAGCAGGTACTGCTCCGCCGCATCGACACCTTCATCGACCACCAGCTCACCGACCCCCAGCTGGCGCCTCGATCCATCGCCGCCCACCACCACATCTCCCTGCGCACCCTCTACGCCCTGTTCGACAACCGAGACGAAGGTGTCGCCTCGCTGATCCGGCGCCGCCGCCTGGAACGCTGCCGCACCGATCTGGCCAACTCCAGCCAGCCCATCCACACGATCGCGGTCCGCTGGGGCTTCGCCAGCCCGTCCGCCTTCACCCATGCCTTCCGCCGCGCCTTCGGCCTCACCCCCCGCGCCTACCGCCGCTCCCTACCGGCCCCACCCGGACAGTGACGTTCTCCTCCCTTCCAAAGGAAGTGGCGACAGTGCTGTACTCCCACCCGTGCGCGGATCTTCCTGGCCGTGGCGGCGGCCTGCCGGGTCAAGAAAGGTCAGCAGAGTGTCCGACGACGCCGTCCCCCGGCCGGGCACCACCTCGCCGGGACCCCCGTCAAGATCGATCCTGTCGGGGCTGGAGCGCGCGTCGACCAGGTGGGGAGACGCGGTTTACCGGGCTGGGCAGAATTCGGCTTCCACCGTGGCGGTGAGGCCGGCCAGGGTTCGTCCACCCCTTCCCCGCGCACGTGACCCGGTACTGGTCCATGCCCCACGTGCGGTGGCTGCCCATCACGGACATGCCCGCCCTCCGGTACGCCCTGATCCGGCGCACCGCGGCTGGCAGTGCCGCCGTCCGCGCCCTCGGCCAGGTCGTTCACGACCTCGGAACGCTGGAACTGTGATCCCCTCCGCGTGCCGTCTCTCAGGAGTCCTCGGCCCGGATCGACGCGCGGAAGTCCGCGAAGTCGCCGCCCTGGCCGCCGGCCACGGGCATGGCGTCCAGCAACGCCTGGGTGCGGGCCTTGATGAGGTCGATTCCCGCGCGGTCGGTGTGCACGTAGAGCCGGTCCTCGCGGATGGCCGCCACCACGAGTTCGCCGACGTGGTCGGGGGCCACGCCGTACCTGGCGAGAGTGGCCTTGACCTTCGGGGTGAGTCGTTCCACCCGGTCCCGGGCGGTGGACAGGCCCGCGGACGGGTCGGCGAACGCCTTGCGCGTGCTCGCGGCGATCTCGGTGGCGACGGCGCCGGGGCACAGCACCGTCACCCCGACGGGGCTCTTGGCGGCCCGCAACTGGTTGCTGAGCGACTCCGACAAGCCCACGACCGCGTACTTGGAGGTGGAGTACATGTAGCCGACGGCGGCGACCAGTCCGGCGGCGGACGCGGTGTTGACGATGTGGGCGGGGGTGCCGCGCTTCAGCATCCGGGGCAGCAGGGTCTGCACGCCGTTGACGACCCCGCCGAGGTTGATGCCCAGGGTGAGGTCCCACAGGTCGTAGGTCATGTCGTCGACGGTCTCGGGGAAGGCGATGCCCGCGTTGTTGCACAGTACCGAGATCGGGCCGAGCCGGCGTTCCGCCTCGTCGACGGACTCGGCGAAGCGATCCCGGTCGCGGACGTCGAAGGCGAACGTGGCCACCTCGGGGCCGGGCCCCAGCTCCGCCTCGGCCGCTCGCAGCGCGCTGGGGTTGATGTCGGCGAGTGCCAGCCGTACGCCCTGGTCACGCAGGGCGCGGGCGATGCCGAACCCGATTCCCTGGGCGCCGCCGGTGATGAATGCCGTGGTTCCCGCAAGGTGCTTCATGGGGTGATCCCTCTGATCGGTGTTTCGTTACCTTCTATGCGAAAAACTTAGACAGTGTCAAATTTTAGTCGTCGTCTACCATTGGTGGGCATGAACACCGAGTCCGGGCTCCGTGAGCGCAAGAAGCTGCGCACACGACGCGAAATCGCCACCACCGCCCTCCGCCTGTTCGCCGAGCACGGCTACGAGCCGGTCACAGTCGCCCAGATCGCCGCGGCGGCGAACGTCTCACGTGCCACGTTCTTCAACTACTTCCCGGACAAAGAAGCCGTGCTCTTCGACGACACCGCCGCGCACCGCGACCTCCTCCGGGAGGTCCTCACCGACCCGTCCCACGCGACCACGCCCCGGCAGGCCCTGCTTGAGGCCGTGGACCGCATGCTCGACGCGCCGGTCTGGAGCCTGGATCCGGACAGCGAACTGGTCCCGGTACGAGCCCGCCTGATCTCCACCGAACCGGCTCTGCGGGCCCGCGCGCTGCTCCGCGTCGCCGACGTACACACGATCTGGGCCCGCACCCTCCATGAGGCGTTCTCCGGGCAAATGGACCAGGTGGAGGCCGCCGCGCTGGCCGGCGCCGCGATCGGCGCGGTGCTCGGCGCCGCCGCCGTTCACCTGAACAGCGGCGCCGAGCACGGTTCCCTCCCCGAGATCGTCCGCAGGGCGGCTCGCTCCGTCCTCGTTTCCGAAGCCACGTCCTAGGGACTACCGAGATCATGGGACTTCCCGCCCATCTCCCAAAGACCTGTTCGACGCCTTAAGCACGGTCGGCCTCCCCTGGCCCGACCTCCTTGACGGGCTGGTGGGCCGCTGACCGCCGGCGACCCTGCTCGCCTACACCCCGTAGTCACCGATGGGGGCCGCGTTGGACGTACCGGTGTCAGCCTCGGGCGAGGACACGGCGAGCTGCCTCAAGCTGCCGGTCCTTGACCGCCTTCAGCTCCCGGAACTTCTTCGGATGAGCGCGGATCGCGTCGTTCTGCAGGCGGGTGTCGGCGGCTGCCCAGAGCGCCACGAGACCGGTCTTCTCCTTGCAGCGCACGTCCGCCTGGGCCGTGCGTATCTCCTGCTCGGTGGGCTGCTTGGTCGACCAGCGCCGGTCGGTGATCGCGCTGAGCGGATCCGGGTAGCGCGAGCCCGCCTCCGCCATGCAGGCGCTCCACGCGCCGAACGCCCGGGTGACCCGCTCGCCGCGACGGCCCGCGCGAGGGCCTTGCCGAAGGCGTTGTACGGACCGCCCTCCGGCCCCGTCGCGAGGCGCAGCCGCCGCGGCGGCCCGGCGGCCGCCGCACACCCGGTCAGCGCCGCGACGCCCGCCCCGAGCCAGGCGGCGGTCACCCGCCGACGGCTCACCTC
>NZ_JBHYJD010000066.1:14082-52721 GCF_042740555.1 Nonomuraea sp. NPDC059007
CCGCCGAACGCCCGGGTGACCCGCTCGTCGCGCTGGGAGGCGTCGAAGGTGGCGAAGATGGTCTTGTTGAAGAAGGCCGCGTCGGCTTTCGGCGTTCCGGCGCCGAGGTGGTCGCGGGCCTGGCCGAGGCACTTCCTGGCGGCCTCGCGCACGTACGGCGTCGCTCCGGCCAGGCGGGCCAGGGCGTCGGCCTTGCGCGCGGCCACTCCTGGCCGGTCCGGAGGCGGGTGGTAGCCGAAGAGGCCGGCCGTTCGCGCCTCGATGACGCCGTAGCGGCGGAGATGCGGCGGGGCGCTCTCGCTCTCGGCGGGACCGGGCAGCGCCCGCCAGGCCAGGCCGCGGCCCTTCATGCAGTCGCGGACGAGAAGGTCCTCGGCGACGTCGAGCGTCATGACCTCGGCCGGGCTGAAGTTGTAGGCGTCGAAGGGCAGCGTGAGCCGCCGCGCCTGCACGCCGGGTTCGGGAATGGTGATCTTCGCCGGTGGGTCCGAGCACGCCGAGGCCGTACCGGCGAGGAGCATGACGAGGGCCGCGCCCCATCGCCGGAACGGCATGGCTCATCTCCTACGTTCGGGTGGGCGTTCGTGCTCCCGCGGGAGTCACAGCAGGAGCGAGCTGGTCTTGTTGTCGAAGCCGTTGTTCGTCAGGTCCTTGTCCTGGCTTTCGGCCCGAGCGCTGTAGCCGTGCGTTCCGGAGCAGTTCGCGCGGTCGTAGAACCACACTGACCGGCCGTTGGTGTTCTTTTGTGAACTCGCCCAGTTGTTGTATTCGGCGGGCAGATTCCCGCAGATACCCGCCCTGAGTTCGATCTGCAGGTAATAGCGACCGGCGAAATTGTCGTGCTCATACAGGCAAAGCCGGTTGTTGCTGCATGCGGCTTGGGCGGACACATCGGAAGTGTCGACGACTTCGACGAGCGCCTCCTCCACAGACTGAGCGGGTGGCTTGTCGGCAGCCTGAGCGGCAGGACCGAATCCCGCGAACCCCGCGACGCCGAGCGAGAGAGCGCCGATAATAAGAGCGGCTTTCCGTTTCACGCGCATTCCCTTCCTTGCTTGCGGACGCTTCACAAAGTAATTCGCCGCGGGAATCACCGGAAGATCGTTGCACGGAATCCTCGAAACCCCCGCACACCGGTCAAGCGCCTTGACCGCAACGCAAGATGGCTGTGGCACGGAACCGATCGCCATGTCTGACCACCAAAAGGCCATGGGCAAATCGACATGGTTTCCGCCGTCTTCGTGGTGAATCCGGTGACCGGCTACGACGAGCGCTTCCCCGGCCCGTCGGGCGGATACGCCACGATGCCCTTCGACATGGGCGCGCTCTCGCGGCCCACGGCATCCTCGCGCGCGGGAACGGCGTTCTGGCTCGGCGGGCAGGTCCCGCTCCTGGTGTTCGGGGTAGGCGTCCAGGCACAGCATGTCCGCCCAGCGCTTGAACAGTTCGCGGTCGCTCGCGGGCACGCCGAGGAGTTCGGCGGACGACGACCGGTAGCGGGTACGCCAGATCCGCCACGAGTTCCAGCCGGCCGCGCTAGCGGGAGGCGTCGAGCAGCTGGTGCGGGATATCGTACTTCTTGGCGAACTCGACCATGGTCAACCTCACTGTCCGAAGTCTCGGCGGCGCAGGGTGTGCAGCCCGCCGTACAGCAGAATCGCCGTGACGATGAGCAGGGCGGCTTGGGCGCCCGCGTTGAACGGCTCCCCCCCGAAGGGGTTGGGGATGTAGTGGAACGGCTCCAGCGGGCTGCCGCCCCACAGCCCGTACAGCGGCCCGGCGACCTGACCGAGCGCGGCGGTCAGGATCCAGGCGATCCAGCAGATCGCGGTGCAGGCCCGGGGAAGCAGGCCGTAGGCGAGCACGCAGATCGCCCCGACGCACCACGCCGCCGGCACGACGCTCAGCGCGCCCCCCAGAAATCTGGGCAGATCGGTGGACAGGTCGCCCACGAGCACGGAGAAGAGCGTGCCGAAGACGAGCCCGGCCACCGCCATCAGCGCCGCCGTGCCGAGCCCGGCCACGACCAGGTGCCCGCCGACCCACCGCAGCCGGGTCAGCGGTGTGGCCTGAACGGCTTCCGCCCGCCCCGAGGTCTCCTCCTCGCGCAGCCGCAGCGTCATGAGCACCGGGTACAGCGCGACGACGTAGGCCAGGATGAGGATCAGGTACCAGGAATAGCCGCCGATGGCCGCGGCCGGCATGCCGAGCAACTTGATGATGCCGTCGGTGACGACACTCGGCCGCGCGAGCAGGTCCCGGACGAAGGGGCTCAGCCCCGCGGCAGCCGCGGCGAAAAAGGCGACCCCGGCCGCCCACGCCATCAGCAGCGAACGGTGCAGCCGCCAGGCGATGCTGACCGGGCCGCGCAGGCGCGTGGTTCCGGCGGGCCCGAGGCGTTCTGGAAGGATACCGGCGCCCAGGTCGCGCCGGTCGAGCAGCCGGTAGGCGAGCGCCAGGAGCGCGACGCCGACCAGGATCGACAGGCCGAGCATCCACCACCTTTCGTCCTGGTACGGCCGCACCAGGTGACTCCACCCGATCGGTGACAGGTTGATCAGATAGTGCTGCCCGGTGGCGTCGCCCGCGTAGCGCATCACGTACGACACGGCCAGGACGGACAGGCCGATCATGGTGGCGGTCCGGGCGTTGCGCGCGAGCTGGGCGGCGACGGCGGCGATGCCGCCGAACACCCAGCCGGCCGCCGCGACGGCGGCCGCGTAGGCGAGCGAGCCGACCGGCTCGAACCCGATCCCGATCAGCACGGCGGCGACGGCGAGCCCGCAGGCAACGCTGACACCCGCCGCCACCAGGATGGCGGCGGTCAGCGGGGCGCGGCGGCCGACCACGGCCGAGCCGACCAGTTCGGCGCGCCCGCTGTCCTCCTCCCCGCGGGTGTGCCGGACGACGGACATGACGGCGGCGAACGCGCTGAACACGTACAGGAATCCGCCGCTGCGCCAGGTGGCGAGCACTTCCAGCCGGGGTTCGACGGTGCCGCCGCCGAGGGCGTACAGGAAGGCGTTGCGGCTGATGGTCTCGGTGTATTCGACCTTGAGCGCGTAGGTGCCCATACGGGTGGTGATGTAGTTGACCATGATCAGGGCCAGGGCCACGATGAGCAGCACCCACCAGGGGGCGATGGCCCGTTCGCGGCGTAGCGCCAGGCGGGTGAGCCGGCCGGTGCCGGTCAGCGCGCTCACCTCTGGGCTCCGGTCCGGTCGTAGTGCCGCAGGAACAGTTCCTCCAGTGTGGGCGGCTGGCTGACGAGGCCGCGTACACCTGCCTGGGTGAGGTGGCGCAGCGCGCCGTCCAGCGCGGGCGCGTCGACCTCGAAGGCGACGTGGGCGCCGTCGATGCGCAGGTGGTGCACGCCGGGCAGGACGGCCAGCCCGTCCGCCGGCCCGGCCAGCTCGGCCTGGATGCTGGTGCGGGTCAGGTGCCGCAGGCCGGCCAGCGTACCGGTGTCGACCGTGCGCCCGTCGCGGATGATGGTCACGCGGTCGCACAGGGTCTCGACCTCGCTCAGGATGTGGCTGGACAGCAGCACGGTGCGGTCGCCACGGGCCTTCTCCTCCCGTACGGCTTCGCGGAAGACCTCCTCCATGAGCGGGTCCAGGCCGGAGGTGGGTTCGTCGAGGATGAGCAGTTCGGCGTCACCGGCCAGCGCGGCGACGAGGGCGACCTTCTGCCGGTTGCCTTTGGAGTAGGCGCGGCACTTCTTGCGCGGGTCGAGGTCGAAGCGTTCGATCAGCTCGCCACGGCGCTTGGGGTTGAGGCCGCCGCGCAACTCGCCGAGCAGGTCGATGACCTCGCCGCCGGACAGGTGCGGCCAGAGCGTGACGTCACCGGGCACGTACGCCAGCCGGCGGTGCAGCGTCGTCGCGTCGGTCCAGGGGTCGCCGCCCAGGAGCCCGATGTCACCGGCGTCCGCCCGGACCAGACCCAGCAGGATCCGGATCGTGGTGCTCTTGCCCGCGCCGTTCGGCCCGAGGAAGCCGTGCACCTCGCCGGCGCGGACGACGAGGTCGAGGCCGTCCAGCGCGCGGGTCGAGCCGAACGTCTTGACCAGCCCGGCCACCATGACGGCGTCAGTCATCGTCTTCCTCTTCATCGTCTTCCTCTTCATCGTCGTGGGATCGGAGTGCGGCCACGCGCTCACGCGGGGGCGGGTTGCCGCGATGCCTGTCGAGGGCGTTGACGGCGGCGGCGGCCTGCTCCGGGGTGAGCATGGGGTGCGAGCGGATGTCGAGGAGGGCACGGGCGAGCAGGTCGTCGCCTTCGGGGCTGAAGATGTCGATGCCGATGTTGCGCGACAACTGCCGATGCAGAATCGGTACGGCCAGCGCCATCGCCACCCCGAGCGCCGCGCGGACCCGGCGGTCGGCGAGCGGAGGGTCGGGGCGGTCACGTTCGGCTTCGGCCAGCCATTGCTCGCCCATCTCGACCATGCCGTCGAAGACGGGCGCCGCCCAGCCCTCGGTCAGGGCGCGCGCCAGGTACGGCTGGTAGGGCCCCAGGGCGGCCCGGCTGAGCGCGACGTAGTTGACGTCGGCGGCGCTCATGTCACCGGCCCTGGCCTGGTCGTTGAGCCTGCGGAGCATCTTGGCGAGGTAGGTGTCGCACTCCTCGCGCAGTGCCTGTTTGGAGCCGAAGTGGTGGCGGACCAGCCCTGCGGACACGCCCGCGGTGTCGGCGATCTCCTTGAGGGTGGTGCGTTCGAACCCGTACTCGCCGAAGTGCCGCAGGGCAGCGTCCCTGATTCTGGCGCGGGCGGTCAGGTCTTCCGAGTCGGGTGCGGGTGTGGTCATGGCCACTGATCCCCTATTCCGTCATGCAGATTACTATATGACGAAAAAACATACTACACACCTGTGTAGCCGACCTGTCCGGCAACGGCTCGGCATGAGCGATGACTCATGGCCCCCGAGCGGTCCGTCATTGGCGCTCGGGACCGCGTCGCACAGCGAGAGGCACGCCGGTCGTGGGGTGGCCGGGCGCGGGTTCGACTTAGCCGTGGAGGTACACCGCGTGATTGCCGGCGCGTACACCGTCAACTTAGAGTGCACAGCGTGAACCTCTTTGACACCCCGAAACCCATCCACGCCGCGGTCGACCTCGCGGCGGGAGGTGTTCGGCTCGTGGCGGAGCGCCGCGCCGACACGCGGGTCAGGGTGCGCCCGCTCGACCCGGCCGACGACGACGATGTGACCGCGGCCGGTCTGACCGAGGTGGAGTACTCCGGCGGCCACCTGAAGGTGCGCGCACCGCGCCTGGGTTCGGTCGAGGTGGAGATCCGGCTCCCCGAAGGTTCCGGCCTGGAGATCGACCTTGCGGCCGGCCGGGTGCGGAGCCATGGCCGGCTCGGGGAGACCAGCATCCACAGCGCCCACGGTGAGATCCAGCTCGACCAGACCGCCGGGCTCGACGTGGAGTCCGGGGCGGGCGAGGTGTGCGTCGCCGCCGTCGAGGGGCCGGCCGTCATCACGATGCGGCACGGCGACCTGTGCCTCGGCGAGGCCGCCGGCGGTCTGCGGGTCACGACCGGCCGTGGCCGGATCGTGGTCGAGCGGGCCCACGACGACGTCGAGGTCACGACCGGGGACGGCGACATCAGGATCGGCGAGGTGGCCAGAGGCTCGGTGACGATCACGGCGTCGGGGCAGGTCGAGGTGGGCGTCAGACGGGGCAGCGCCGCCCGGCTCAGCCTCGACTCCACCTACGGCGCCGTGCGCAATCTGCTGGAGACGTGGCCGCCGCCCGAGGAGAGCGTGGAGATCCACGCCTCGACCATGTTCGGCGACGTGGTGGTGAAGCGGTATCTACCGAAGTAGGCGCGCGCCGAAGGGCTCTACGTGCGCACCGACCGCGCGGGAGCCGTTCTCATCGAGCCCGGGTGAGCTCTATGAGGCGGGGGCGTCAGACTCCTGCCAGCGGCCGTCCGCCTGGGCGCGCTCGACCTCGGCGAGCCCGGCCGGCCGCATCCGGCCCTCCTGCCGCAGCCGTGCCACCCGCGCGATGTTCGGCCGCGACCAGGAGCTGCGCGGGCGGCGTGGGGTGTAGCGCTGGGTGTAGGTCGCCTCGTCGCGCCGGCGGGTGAGCCCGTCGATCCAGCCATGGCACAGCGCTTCCTGCAAGGCCTGCTCGTAGGTGAGGCTGGTCGGCTCGGTGGTGCCCTTCTTGGCCAGCACCACCCACACCTCCGTGTCGGAGGTGTGGTGGGCGCTCAGCCACTCCCGCCAGGCGGCGGCATCGGCGAAGATCTTCACGACTCGCTCTTCATGGTGCTCAGCACCTCCAGGTAGTGCGGATTGTACATCAGGCCCAGGATGTTGCCCCACGGGTCGATCACGGTGGCGGTGATGAAGCCGGTGCCGCGGTCGCGGGGCGCGTCGTGCTCCTTGGCTCCCATCTTCACGAGCCGGTCCAGTGCCGCGGGCACGTCGTCGACGTGCCAGAAGACCACCGCGCCCGCCGGCCGGCCGACCGCCTCCGGCGACGGGGTCCTGGCCAGCTCGCTGTCGGCGTAAGTGCTGTCGATGACGCCGAACTCGTGCTGGTAGTCGCCGATGCGCCACTCCAGGTAGGCCGGGGTGTCCATGTAGGGCGCGATCCCGAACAGCTCGGTGTACCAGCTCTTGGTGGCCTGGAGGTCGGGCGAGTAGAACGACGTGGTGGTGAGCCCTCGCAACATGTGATCTTCCTTCTCTCTCGAGGTCGTGTATCCATCATCCCGCTCAAAGTGCTCATCAACTGAGCACTTTGTTTGCCAGGATGAGGACATGCGTGCCGATCGTCTCGTGGCAGCCTTGCTGCTGCTTCAAACCCGTGGCCGGGTGACCGCCGCGGAACTGGCCGCGGAGCTGGAGACCTCCGTGGCCACCGCCCGCCGTGACCTGGAGTCGTTGTCGGCGGCGGGCATCCCGGTCTACCCCCAGGCGGGCCGCGGCGGCGGATGGTCGCTCGTCGGCGGCGCCCGTACCGACCTCACCGGCCTGAACGCGGCCGAGACCCGCGCCCTGTTCCTCCTTCTCGGCCGGGCCGGCACGGCCACCCCCGAGCTGACCTCCGCCCTGCGCAAGCTCGTCCGCGCCCTGCCGGCGACCTTCCGCGCCGACGCCGAGGCCGCCACACAGGCCGTCGTGTCCGACCCGGCGGGCTGGGGTGAGGCCGGCCGGGAGCATCCCGTCCCGCACGAGTCCCTGCAGTCCGCGGTGGTGCGCAGAGTCAAGGTACGGCTGGCCTACAACGGGCAGGAGCGGCTCGTGGATCCCCTGGGCCTGGTCGACAAGGACGGCATCTGGTACCTCATCGCGGACACCCCCAAAGGCCGGCGTACCTTCCGTGTCGACCGCATCACCGAAGCGGTGATCACCGACCAGCCCGCCGAACGGCCAGAGGACTTCGACCTGGCGGCCGAGTGGTCACGCACCGTCGAGCAGATGGAGCAGCGACGCTCGCTCGTCACCGCCGAGGTGCTGATCGACGCCAGGTTCCTGCCCGTGCTGCGCTCGCACTTCGGACGGCACTGCGAGGTCGTCGCGACCGAACCCGGCGGCCGCGTCCGCGCTCGCGTGGCCGCTCACATGCCACGCGCGATCGCCGAGCAACTGGCCGGCTGGGGCGCGATGGTCGAGGTGATCGAGCCCCGCTCCGTCCGCGACGAACTCGCCCGCATCGGACGAGAACTGACCAGCCGCTACGCGGAGTCCTGACAGTGGAGCGCCCAACCCGGAAACGTGAGACTCCCTTCCATGGAATGCGGCCGGGACCGGCACCTGCCCTTTAAGCGGGCCCCTGCCCGCGCAGCACGGCCGAGCCGGCGAACAGCACAATGCTGGACGCGTCCGGCCCGGAGGAGGGCAGTGTCCCGTGGATGGTCACCGAGTCGAGGAACTTCACCCGTCACTGGTTCAGCGCGGGGGTTGGCGCTGCGGTGACCGAGCCGGTGGTGCGCAGCACGCAGAAGACGTCGGACGGGATCGTCGCCGCCCCTGCCGGGGCCATCAGGCTCGGGGCGAGCAGCCAGGTCATGGGCATGTGTCCGGCCGATCCGCTGCCGGCACGCCCCACCACGAACGCGCCGGCGGCCGCCTGCGCGCGGCAGCGTGGATATTGCGGCGGGCGTCGCGTCTCAGGCAGGACAGACGAAAGCCGGTTGGAGAAGCGGCTGTCTGATGCCGCCCCTCATCTGTCGATCAGGGATCGTTGACCATGGCGGCGTCGGGTATGTTCATTGCCGTCCGTTCGGCGGGTGACGCGGGGTGGAATCGGAGTTCCACACGATGGTCACCGGAACTGCAGGTGTGTAGGTCAGCCGCCCGAACCAGCCGATCTTCGCGAGCACCCACGAGTGGCTGCCCGGCCTGAGGTCGTGTGGCGCCGTCATGGTGAAGTGCAGTTCAGTGCGCCCGCCGGGCTCGATGGCGAAGGCACGGGTCCAGTCCGGGATGAGTTCCCAGGTGCCGAACGGGCTTAGCAGTTGCACCTCGCCCCGCACTCGCGCGTCAGCACTGGTGGCCAGCCTGAGCACCAGCTCACCGCGTTCCCCCGGCCGCAACGCGAGCTCTGGGCCCGACGGCCGGGCGTTGGACGGCTCGGTCCAGAGTTCCGCGGTGAGGGTCACGGGCTCGGCCTCGATCAGGATTTCCGCGGTGTCTTCCAGGATCTGGCCCAGTTCGTCGCGGATCCGGGCGGCCAGGTGGCGTGCGCCCTGCTCGCCTCGCACCGTGAGGGCGAATTCGGCCCACTCCCCCGGCGCCAGGTCGTAGCGCAGTTCGGGGGCCTCGACTTTGAGGCCGTGCGGCACGTCGAGCTCGACCGTGCCGTGGGCGTGGTGGGTGGAGGACGCGACAGTGAGCCGCAGCGCGCCTTGCTCTCCGGGCGCCAGCCGTACCGGAGAAGGCGACAGGTGCACGGCGGTGGGCAGGTCGCCCAGCGGCGCCGGCCCCTTGTCGTGCAGCCAGTAGCGTGTGTGCACCGGCTGCACGGGCTCCGCCTGCGGCGCTATCACGACATTTCCGGTACGGCGGGCCGCGGGGACGACCGTCACGGTGGCCACCTGCGCGGCGGCCAGGTCGACTTCGGCACGCTCGTCGCCGTCACGTTCTTCCAGGATGTTCGCCCGGTAGGCCGCCGCGATGCCCCCGTGCAGGGCCGGCCGGGCTGTTGTCGCCCGGCCGTGTGGCTCGTAGAAGCGGAAGACCACGTCGCCGGAGTTGTCCTGCTTGAGCGCGGTCAGCACCGCTGAGTCCGGACTCACCGACGCGAGGCTGAGACGCGGCGGCAGTTCGCCGTCGTGTGTGCCAGGCTCGCCGGCGAGCATCGGGTGATTGACCTCGTGGCCGGCGTGTACGAAGCCCGCGTCGCGCCAGTCGCCGGGGCCGGAAACCAGGCTGTAGGCGAAGGTGTGGCTCCAATGCTGCCAGCCGAAGTCGGAGCCGTCCGGGGCGGTGCGGCGCTCGCCGTCCAGCCAGATCCCGCTGGGCCAGCCGGTGCAGGCGCGCATGAGAGCCATGTACGCGGTGCCGTCGGGCTCGGCGACGAAGCCGGGGGTGCCCCGGTTGATGAGAGCGACCGAGTAGGGGGTGAGCGACCCGGCGACCTCCGGCAGGTGCGGGGTGCGCTGCCGTACCTCGATCACGGCGTCGTCGAGGTCGGCGGCCAGCGCGTCGGGGTCGGTGATGATCAGGGCGGGCAGGGCGTGGGGGCCGCGGACGTCGGTGCGCGCGCCCGCGGGCGTTGAGGCCGGGACGAGAGTGCGGCCGGTCCGGGCGAGTTCGAGGGCGTGGGTGTCGTGGCCGTGCAGGATCTCGGCGGCGAGGGTGTTGTGGTCGGGTCCGCCGATGACGATGCGGGTGTCGGGAAGGTTGGAGTCCAGGTCGAGCCGGCCGTACCGGGGCCCCTCGGGGACGCCGGAGGTCGCGGTGACGCCACAGGCGGCCAGGGCGGCCAGGAGCGGGCGGACATCCACGCCGTCGGGAGCGACGACCTCGGCCACCCCCACGGCGAGTTGCGTGTCGCCGAGGTCGAGGCGGACTGCCGAGCTGAGGCCCGCCCAGTTGAGCGCCGGGTTGTCCTGCGCCCACAACATCTGCGCCGCATCGGCGTTGGGGTGACCGAAGGAACGGCCGATGGCCGCGTAGCCGGTCTCGTAGACGGGTCTGGTGCCGGGCAGGTCGAAGTCGAAGCGGGTGCGCAACAGGCGGTCACGGCCGATGGAGCCGTCGGCGTGCAGGCGAAAGTCCACCCGATCCACGCCCTTCCACAGCAGTACCTCCTGGGTGAGGGTGAGCCCGCCGAGGGCGGTCTCGATGATCAGGCGGCGGCCCAGCGGGGAGGCCTCCGCTCGGACGGTGCCGGTCTGCGGGAGGACGCCGGGGCCCTTGGGTAGCAGGTGCCACGGCCCTTCACCCCATTCGGGGTGCTTGTCATACTCCTCCTGCAGGTACGGCACGCCGCCCAGCCCGCCCTCACGCAGCAGTTCACGCCCGGTGCGGTTGTCCCGGATCGAGGTGAGGGCGGGGCCGTCGGCGGTGAGGGTGAAGGCCTCGCCGGAGATCGTGGTGCCTGGCTCGGCCGTCCAGCAGGGCAGGTCAGGGGCCGCGATGAGATGGAATATCCGGTATCCGAGAGCCGGGACGTCCCGGGCGAGAAAGGTGATCGTCGCCTCGGCCAGCGACCCGTCCGCGCGCCTGACCACGCCATCGGCCACTGCCGGAACGGACGACGGCCCAGCCATGAGGGTGAAGCCTTGGTGGCCCTCGGGGAAGGTGACACGGATGGTGACCACATCGGTGCGGGCCCAGGACAGGGTGTTGAACACCGATACCGGCACTCCGGGCCCTCGTGTGTCGGCCTGGGCCGCCAGGTGCGCGGCGGCGGAGCGGCGGATCATGTCGCCCAGGTCGTGCGCCTCACGCCAGTTCCCCAGGAGGTCGAGATAGACCTGATCGGATTCGGTGCCGGTGAGGGCGTCGTGGTGGGCCAGGTAGACCAGCAGCCGCCATGCCTTGTCGAGGGCCTCACGCGGATAGGCGGCGCCGCGCAGCGAGGCGAGGGTGGCGAGGCGTTCGGCGTCGAGCACGGCGACCTCGGCGGCCCGGTGGGCCTGCTTGGTGTCGATGAAGGAGACGTCCTTGCCGGTGTAGACCGGATTCATGTCCCGCGTCTGGGGGCTGGGCCGGCGGCGGGATCGGCCGAGTTCGGCGCGGACGGCGGCGAAGAAGTCGCGGGGCAGCCCGACGGTGAAGCGCGGCCACAGGTAGGGCCACTGACGGTGGATCTCGGTGCACCAGCGGGAGGGCACGACGTGGTCGCCGCCGACCGGGAGCATGACGTTGCGGGTGGCGGCCACGGGGGCGAGTTCGGCGAACTGCTCGTAGGCGACCTTCAGGGCCTCGTCGGTCGAGGACGCCTGGTGGTCCATGGCCCAGCCGGTGCTGTAGTGGTTGGCCATGTAGTGGGTGAGCAGGCCGCGCCCGTCCGGGGAGATCCACTCGAACTCGCTGGGGAACTGCATCAGCCGGTTGTCGCCGACGTGCCTGTTGGGGCCCCACTGATGGAAGGGCCCGCGGGCCCAGGCGCTGGAGTCGAGTCCGGCGTCGGCCATGAGGCCGGGGTAGGCGGGGTCGTGGCCGAAGACGTCGAGCATCCATGCGCTGCGCGGGTCACCGCCGATGACCTCGCGCTGGTAGGCCATGCCGTACACGGCGTTGCGAACGGTCGTCTCGGGGTGGGTGAGGTTGGTGTTGGGTTCGTTGTAGTTGCCGCCGACGATCTCGATGCGGCCTTCGTCGAGGAAGCGGCGCAGGTCCGCACGGTCTTCTGGGCACGAGTCCCAGTGCGGCTTGAGGTAGTCGACCTCGGCCAGGACGAACTTGTAGTCGTGGTCGCGCCGCGCCGCTTCCAGGTGGGCGCGGACCAGGTCGAAAGCGGTGAAGACGGTGGTCTTGGGCCGGGGCTCGTCGGCGGCGGGGACGTCGTACCAGGTCTGGGTGTACCCGGCCTGGGTGTTCCACCACACCGGGTCGTAGTGGAAGTGCGAGACCATCCACATGGTCCATCCGGGCACGGCCGCGCGGATCTCACCTTCGGCCCGCGCGCCGCCGCCGGAGCCGGTCGCCATGGCCACGACGCGGCGCGGCGAGCCTTCGGTGACCGGCTCGGCCAACGCCACGCCGACCTCGGCGACCCGCTCGGAACCGGCGCGCAGCGGTGGAAGGCGGACCGGTTCGACGGTCGTCACGGCGGGGCCTTCCACCCGCACGGTCACCGGTTCGAGCGACGGTCCGGCCACGGTGACGCGCACGACCTGGAGCGGCCGGGAAGGCTTGCCCTTGAACAGATCGGTCCCCGTGATCCCGGCGATGCGCATGCCACTCCCACCCACGATTTGCTACTACCCGATGGCAAATCGAAGCGTCCGGCTTCAAGCGATGTCAAGGCCCGTGATCGCGCTGATCATGTCAGCGGCTCTGGCGACCGCCTCTTCGGGGGTTCGGCGACGCGACAGCACGTCTTCGCACATGGCCTGCAGACGGGCCGAGACCAGCGCGTAGACCGGGCTGGACGGCCGCATCACGGCGTGTTCGAGCCGCCGGCCGGTCTCGGCGTGAAACTGCGAAGCCGTGGCGATCTCCGCCATCGCCGACATCCGGGGCGGTAGCTGGCCGGTCTCCAGGCACCCGCGGACCAGTTCCTCACGCGCCAGCGCGGCCCGTAGCAACCGCATCGCGAGATGCGGGTGGCGAGCCTGGCGCGGCACCGCGTACGCCATGCCGCCGCAGAGCACCGCGGCGCGCCCGTGCGGCCCGCGCGGCATCGGCGCGAAGCCGAACTCCTCGCCTATGTGGTCGATGGAGTCACCCGCCCATCCGGCCAGGTCGCTGGCGCCCACGAACAGGTCCGCGCGCCCCTCGGCCAGCAGCTGGACGGCGTCGTCTGAGCCGTAGCCGATGACCTCGGGCAACAGGATGCCGTCGTCGATGAGACGGCGAAGGAAGCGCATGGTCTCCACCGCGGCCGGGCTGTCGAGCACCACGCCCTCTTCGGTCAGCACCGGCGCGCCATTGGAGGCCAGGAACGCGGTCAGCGCGTACGTCGTGGTTTCGGCGGCCCGCCGGCCTCCGGGCATGGCCATCACGTGACGGCCCGGCGGGCGGACGGCGGCCAGGCGACGGCCCAGTTCGTGCAGGTCGGACCAGGTGGCGGGGGCGTTCATCTCGGCTCGCCGCAGCGCGTCGCGGCGATACCAGAGCCCGGCCACGTCCGACGGGCCCTGTACCGCGACCACCGCGTCGCCCGAGCGGTAGGCCTTGGCGAAGGTGGGCAGGAAGTCGGCGTCGTGCTCGCCCTCCACCCACTCGGGGTCCAGCTCGTTGAGCGGGGTCAGGAAGCCGCTGCCGGCGAACTCGGCGATCCACACCGAGTCCAGCACCGCCAGGTCCGGGCCTTCACCTGCGGCGATGGCCGACAGGAAGGTCTGGTGCAGCTCGCGGAGAGGCGGCCGGATGACTTCGAGGGTGATGGCGTCGCCCGCCGCCGCGCGCATCGCGCCCACCCAGGTGCCGTCCGCGCGCAGGATGCGCAGGGTCGGCTTGGGATCTGTTCCGGTACGGCGCTGCCGTACCGGAGGAGCGAAGCCGGGGTTGACGAACGTGCCGCGGCGGCGATGCCTGATGATCACGCCCTCGTCGGCCAGCTCGGCCAGGGCACGGGTGACCGGCGTGCGGGACAGCTCGAAGCGCTCGCACAACTCGTGTTCGGTCGGAAGGCGGCCGTCCAGACCGTAGACCCCGTTCTCGATCTCCTCGCGCAGCTTGGCCTTCAGCTCACGATAGAGAGGCGTGGCCCGCATCGAACTCCTTCCCGCATGCCTCTTGATTCGCCACGCATTTTGTCATTATTGTCACGGCACCTCCAGAGAGGAGCCCCCCATGAAAAAGACAATTGCCATCGCCGCCCTCCTCGCAGCCGCCCTCACCGCCTGCAGCAGCGGCGGCAAATCAGGCGCCACCGGCCAATCCGCCCAGCCGGGCAGTACCCAGGCAGCGGCGAGCGACCAGAAGCCGATGGTGATCGACATCGGTTTCGGCGGCACCACGATCAACCGCAACTTCAGCCCGTTCAACCCACAGGCCTCCCTCGGCATGAACGGGTACGTCTACGAGAACCTCTGGACGTTCAACATTCTCAAGGGTGGCGAGTTCGTCCCGTGGCTCGCGACCAAGTATGACTGGTCCGAGGACGGCAAGAAGATCACCATCCACCTCGACCCGCGTGCGAACTGGAGCGACGGCAACAAGCTGACCAGCAAGGACGTCGCGTTCACGCTGAAGTACGGCCGGGAGAAGAAGGCCGTCCAGAACGGCGCCCTCCTTGAGTGGACCAGCGTGGAGACCCCCGACGACCAGACCGTGATCCTCGGCTTCGACGCCCCCTCCTTCACACTCACGGACACGATCGGCCGCCTGCGCCCGGTCCAGGAGAAGGTCTACAAGGACCAGGATCCCAACACCTTCACCAACCCCGACCCGGTCGGAACCGGCCCCTACAAGCTGGAGTACTCACCCCAGCAACTCACCTTCACCGCCCGGCCCGACTACTGGAAGCAGGAGGTGCCGGTCAAGACGCTGAAGATGCCCATCATCGGCGGCACCGGCGCGCTGCCGCGCATGCTCACCGGTGAGATCACCTGGTCGGGCGGCGCGTTCCCGAACGTGATGAAGAGCTGGGTGGACAAGGATCCCGAACGCAACAAGGCCTGGTATCCCACCTACGGCTCGCTGCTGATGTGGATGAACACCGAGAAGAAGCCCTTCGACAACGTCCACGTGCGCAAGGCCATCTCCCTGGCACTCAACCGCCAGGAGATCGCCGACGCCGGCAACCCGGGCATGTTCCACCCGATCAACGCCACCGGCCTGGACCAGGAGACCATGGCCTCCTGGATCGCCCCCGAGTACGCCGGCGCGGTACAGAAGGACGCCAGGGCCGAGGAAGCCAAGGCCGAACTTGCCAAGGCGAACCTCAAGCCGGAGGACATCTCCTTCGACATCCTGGAGAACGGCGAGTGGGGCGACGCGGTCCAACGCGACAAGATCATCGCCCAGCAGCTCAACGCGATCGGGATGAAGGTCAACGTCAAACCGATTCCCGGCACGCAGCTCGCCGACCTCCGCAAGAAGGGTGACTTCGACGTCATCACCGGCGGCTCGGTGTACCAGGGCCAGACGCCCTACGCCTTCTACGACTCCATCCTGTCGAGCAAGAAGATCGGCATCGAGTACAACTGGGGCCGGATCAAGAACGCCGAAGTGGACGGCCTGCTGAAGAAGATGTCCTCCACGGCCGACACCGAGGAGGTCAAGAAGCACGTCCACGCGATCGAGAGGTACATGGTCGAGCAGGTGCCGATGATCCCGCTGGCCAACATCGGCGCGTCTGCCGAGTACAGCACCAAGGACTGGGTGGGCTGGCCCGACAAGGACAACCCCTACACCATCTCCGCCCCCTGGTCGGGCCCGCCGGACAACATCCAGACGCTGCTGTCGCTCAAGCCCGCGACCCAGTAGCCCATGTCCCGATTCCTCCTCCGCCGGGTCGCCTTCTACCTGTTCACCGCGTGGATAGCGATCAGCTTGAACTTCCTGCTGCCCCGGCTGATGCCGGGCGACCCGGCGGAAGCCCTCATTTCCTCGATGTCGCAGCGGCAGCCGCTGCTGCCGGAGCAGGCCGACGCGATCAGGGCGATGTTCGGCGGCACCCAGCGCCCGCTCCTGGAGCAGTACTTCACCTACCTGAACAACCTGTTCCACCTGGACATGGGCGTTTCCACCTCCTTCTACCCCCAGCCGGTGTCGGAGGTGGTGGGTGACGCCATCTGGTGGACGATCGTGCTGGTCGGCACCACGACCGTGCTCGGCTTCCTGATCGGCACCGGGCTCGGCATCCTCATCGGCGGCAATCCGGGCGGCCGGCTCGACTCGGTGCTGACGCCGGTCTCCACTTTCCTGGGGGCGCTGCCGTACTTCTGGGTGGCTCTGCTGACCGTCATGATCTTCGGGCTGAACCTGCAGTGGCTCCCGGTCAGCGGCGGCTGGAATCCCGACATCCCGCTGGGGTTCACCGTCGAGTTCGTCGCCAGCGCCGTGGAGTTCGCGATCCTGCCCGCGACCACGATCTTGCTGTCGTCGTTCAGCGGGTGGATGTTCGGCATGCGCAACATGATGATCACCACGGCGTCCGAGGACTACGTGCTGCTCGGGACCGCCAAGGGCCTCAAGCCGCGCGCGGTGCTGATGAACTACCAGGCGCGCAACGCGATCCTGCCCAGTGTTGCCGGATTCGCCACCGCGATCGGCGGGGTTGTCGGCGGGTCGCTGCTCGCGGAGATCGTCTTCGCCTATCCGGGGGTCGGCACGCTGATGTTCAAGGCCATCGGCCAGCTCGACTACCCGCTCATGCAGGCGCTCTTCCTGGTGATCTCGCTGTCGGTGCTCGGCGCCAACTTCATCGCCGACTCCGTCTACGGCCTGCTCGACCCACGCACCAGGGAGGTCAGGTGAAAAGCGCCAAGGTCACGGCGGGCGTCTGCATGATCGTCTTTGTCGTGCTGGTCGCCGCCTTCGGACCGTTCGTCACCGACGCCATGGGACTGTCGGCTACCCACCTCGACACCGCCAACCCGCTGGCGCCGCCGTCGGCCGCGCATCCGCTCGGCACCACGCTGCTCGGCGAGGACGTGCTGGCCCAGCTCGTCGTCGGCGCCCGGACCTCACTGCTGGTCGGCCTGGTCGCCGGGACCATCGCGGTCGTGCTGTCGGTGCTGGTCGGTGTAACGGGGGCGTACCTGGGCGGCAAGGCCGACGCCACGCTCACCTTGATCACGAACGTCTTCCTGGTGATCCCCGGCGTGCCGCTGCTCATCATCGTGGCCAGCTACGTGCGCGGCCAGGGCGGCTGGCTGCTGGTCGCGCTGATCATCGGGCTCACCGCCTGGCCCTGGGGCGCGCGCCAGAAGCGCGCCCAGACGTTGTCGCTGCGCAACCGCGACTTCGTCATGGCGGCCGAGCTGAGCGGCGAGAAGAAGTGGCGGATCATCGTCTTCGAGCTGATACCCAACCTGCTGCCGTTGATCTTCACCGGTTACCTGGGAGCGGTGGTCGGGTCGATCTTCGCCGACGCCGGGCTGGCCTTCATCGGCCTGGGCAACATCAACATCACCAGCTGGGGCTCGATGCTCTACTGGAGCAACAATGCCCAGGCGCTGGTGCTCGGCGCATGGTGGTGGTTCGTGCCGCCGGGAGCGCTCATCGCGTTGCTCGGCACCGCGGCCGGTCTGGTCAACTTCGGCATCGACGAGCTCACCAACCCCAAACTGCGCAACGCGACGCTGAAGGTGGCCAGATGACACCACTGCTTGAGGTCACCGGCCTGAACGTCGAGTACTACGACCCGCAGGCACCCGTCCGCGCGGTCAACGACGTCTCCTTCACTCTCGGCCGGGGCGAGATCCTCGGTGTGGCGGGTGAGAGCGGCAGCGGCAAGACCACGCTGATCACCGCGTTGCTGAGGCTCGATCGGCCGCCCGCCCGCGTGACCGGCGGCCGGGCCATGCTGGGCGACGTCGACCTGATGAAGGTGCCGCAGGACCGGCTGCGATCCATGCGGTGGGAACGGCTGGCGATCGTCTTCCAGAGCGCGATGAACGCCCTCAATCCGGTGCACCGGCTGGAACGCCAGTTCGTCGACGTCATCCGCGAGCACCGCAAGGTCTCCAAGGCCGCGGCGCGGGAGCGGGCCGCACACCTGCTCGGCCTGGTCGGCATCCCCGCCGACCGGCTGCGCGCCTTTCCGCATGAGATGTCAGGCGGCATGCGCCAGCGCGCCACCATCGCCCTGGCGCTGGCGTGTGACCCCGAACTGGTGGTGATGGACGAGCCGACCACCGCCGTGGACGTCGTCATGCAGCGCCAAATCATGCGGCAGATCATGCGCCTGCGCCGCGAGCTGGGATTCGCCGTCATCTTCGTCACCCACGACCTGAGCCTGCTCATCGAGATGGCCGACAAGATCGCCATCATGTACGGCGGGCGGATCGTGGAACTGGCCCACGCCAAGGACCTCTACCACTCCCCCAAACACCCCTACACGCGGGGCCTGCGCGACTCCTTCCCGCCCCTGCACGGGGAACGCAGACAGCTGCGCGGCATTCCCGGCTCGCCACCCGACCTGCGGAAGGCATCCGCGGGGTGCGCGTTCGAGCCTCGGTGCGCCGTCCGGATGGAGGCATGCGGCTCGACCGTGCCCACCCTTCTCGACCTCGACGGGCGGCAGGTCGCCTGCTTGCTGCACCAGGGAGCCGACCATGAGTGAACCAGTGCTGGAGGCCGTGCACGTCAGTAAGTCCTTCCCGGTCGGGCGGGGCAAGGCCGTGCACGCCGTACAGGATGTGAGCCTCAGCCTGCACGCGGGCCGGACGATCGCGCTGGTGGGTGAGAGCGGCAGCGGCAAGACGACCCTGGCGCGCATCCTGGCCCGCTACTACCCGCCGACCTCCGGCGCGGTGAAGCTGCACGACGGCGACGGCGCCACCTACTTGCGGCAGGTGCAGCTGATCTTCCAGGACCCGTTCGCTTCACTGAACTCCGTGCACCGCATCGGCTACATCCTGGGCCGGGTGTTGCGCATCCACGGCCACGCCCGCACCAAGGCCGCGGCCCGCGAGCAGGCGGCCGAACTGCTGCGCAGGGTGAACCTGCCGGAGGCGTTCCTGGCCAAGTTCCCGCACGAGCTGTCGGGCGGACAGCGGCAGCGGGTCGTCATCGCCCGTGCTCTCGCCGTACGGCCCCGCGTCCTGCTGGGTGACGAGCCGATCTCGATGCTGGACGTGTCGATCCGGCTGGACATCCTCAACCTGCTGGCCCGGCTGCGCGATGAGGAGCAACTGGCCATGCTCTACATCACCCACGACATCGCCAGTGCCCGCTACTTCGCCGACGAGATCCGGGTGATGTACGCGGGGCAGATGATCGAGGGCGGCCCCACCGACGCGATCACCGAGACCCCCAAACACCCCTACACCCGGCTACTGCTCGCCTCCGCCCCCGATCCGGATCGGACCACCGAGGACAGCGACGAAGATCTCGGCGAGCCGCCCAGCCTCATCGACCCGCCGCCCGGCTGTCGTTTCCATCCGCGCTGCCCGGTCGCGATGCCCGTCTGCGCCGAGCGTTTCCCGCCGCGCAGCGAGCAGGGCGACGGGCATTGGACGCACTGCTGGCTCCACTCCGCCGAGGAGGATGCGTGAAAGACCTCGCCGCCCGCTGCCTGATGGCCGGCATATCCGGCACGTCGCTGACCGGCGAGTTGCGCGGGCTGCTGGAGGGGGGACTCGGCGGCGTCATGCTGTTCGAGCGTAACGTCTCATCCGCCCAGCAGTTGTGCTCGCTCACCGACTCCGTACGCGCGGCCGGGCCCGGCGCCTTGATCGCCACTGACGCCGAAGGCGGCGTCAACACCAATCACCTGGCTGCGGCGGGCCTGCCGCAGGGCGAGGGCAACCGGTCGCTGGGCGCGCGCGACGATCTCGAGTACACCCGGGAGGTCGCGCGGGAGCTCGGGATGATCGTGGGCGGGCTGGGGCTGAACGTCGTTTTCGGGCCCTGCGCGGACCTCGGCTCACGGCCGGACAACCCGATCGTGGGTGCGCGCTCGTTCGGGGCCGATCCTGAACTGGTGGCCCGGCATACGCTCGCCTATGCCACGGGGCTGCGGGAGGCGGGGATCATCGCCTGTGCCAAGCACTTCCCCGGGCATGGCGGCACCACCAAGGACTCGCATCTGGAACTGCCGGCCGCTTCGCTGAGCGACGACGATCTCGTACCGTTCCGGGCCGCGGTGCGGGCCGGGATTCCCATGATCATGACGGCCCACGTGCGGTATGCCGGGTATGGCGATGCGCCCGCGACGCTCAATCCGCTGCTGGTGGCCCGGCTGTTGCGGGAGCAGATCGGATTCGCGGGCGTGGTGGTCACGGACGCGCTGGAGATGCGGGCGATCAGTGACGCCTTCACGCCTGGCGAGGCGGCCGTGGCAGCGCTGGCGGCGGGCGTGGACCTGGTCCTGATCGGGGATCAGGCGGTGGACATCCCACAGGTCAGGGACGCCATCGTCACCGCTGTCGCGCAGGGACGGCTGGCGCAGGGACGAGTGGAGGAAGCGGCCTCGCGGATCCTGTCGCTGACGCCGTGAAACACGGGGACCGCCGAACATACGGCGCGAAACCCGGGAAGCGCCCAACGACCCAGACAGTACTGCACGCAACCCTGGACACGGATCAAAGGCAGTAGGAATAGACGGCGATTAGCCAGCATATGGCGGCAGCCGTACCAAGAAAGGCTTTCTATGCATTTCGGGGCGAACTACACCCCCGCACGGGGATGGTTTCATCATTGGCTGGATCTTGATCTCGCCGTGGTGCGGAAGGAATTTGAGCAGATCGCCGAGCTAGGGCTCGACCATGTCCGGATATTTCCGTTGTGGCCGTTGTTGCAGCCGCATCGCGGGTTGATCCGCCGCAGCGCGATCGACGACGTGTGCCGTGTGGTGGACACAGCCGCGGAAGCGGGCCTGAACGTGCAGGTGGACTTGCTGCAAGGGCACCTGTCGAGCTTCGACTTCTACCCGACCTGGCTGCAGACCTGGCATGAGCGCAACGTCTTCACCGACCCGGACGTGGTGGAGGCCCAGGTGGAGCTGGTGCGGACGGTAGCGACCGCACTGGCGGACAAGCCCAACCTGCTCGGCCTGACGCTGGGCAACGAACTGAACAACCTGGTCGCCCACAACCCCGTGGCGGCGCCGGAAGTGGACGCGTGGCTGGACAGGCTGCTGGCAGCCTGCCACGAGGGCGACCCCGGACATCCGCACGTGCACTCAGCCTACGACGCGGTCTGGTACAACGATGAGCACCCCTTCACCCCCCAGGCCTCGACGACCAAGGGGGCGATGACGACGGTCCACCCGTGGGTGTTCTCCGGCGATTGCGCGGGACGTTACGGACCACTCGCACCGGAGACCACGCACCTGGCCGAGTACGTGGTAGAGCTGGCCAAAGCCTGGGCAGCCGACCCCGGCCGCGCCGTTTGGGTGCAGGAGGTGGGTGCGCCGGAGCCGCACATCCCGGCCGAGCACGCCGCCGAATTCGCCACCAAGACTCTGCACAACGTGCTCAGCTGCACGCAGGTGTGGGGGCTGACGTGGTGGTGCTCACATGACGTCAGCCGCGAGTTGCTGGACTTCCCTGAGCTGGAGTACACCCTCGGGCTTCTCGCCAACGACGGGACGGAGAAGCCACTGGCCGCCGCCTACCGTGCGGTGGCCACAAAGGATCACCTTCCCGCGGTCCGGTCCCAAGCACTGGTGTTCGATGGCATACGCTCGTCGTCCGCGCCGGGCGGGGCTTTTTTCGAAGCCTGGATGGCGCGGGCGGCGGCGGGGGAAAGGGTCGCCATTGCACTCGCCGATCGGGCTGACGATTCTGACTATCTCGCTACTCGCGGCATTCTGGAACTCTCATGACACCCCCGCGGCGACAACCTCACGCCGCTTTGGGTCAGGCATTGTTTCGTAAAGGCCGTTGCGGCACCAGGTGGAGCGACGGCCATGGCCGAAACGGCGAAGTCGGCACACGTTTCTTCCTTGAGACGAACCTTGATTCGCCAGCGAGAATCCATTCATTTGTTTTCACATCCCAAGCTCCTTCAATGTTCGAGGATCGATTCGAAGCGGCACAGATACTTCCGCCACCTTGGTGCTCGTTGACATCGATACCCCCTCGCAGTCCCTGATCTCCCGGATGACTCGCAGAAGAATGGCTGTGTCGATCGACACCCAGTCGCTCGCGGAGCTCATACTCTTGCCGTGCTGGCGATGGAGGCACGTTTGTCGGGTGGCCAGGCGGCGGGGAATGGCCGCGATCGTCAGGATGGCCAACAGATTTTCGGCGGGTGGGAACGTACTGGGCTCCCAGGCGTCCACATCGTTGACGGTCACTTGCGACCATCTGCGGCAGCGTGTCGTGATCCGTGTGGTCGGCGACGTCTACGTCACCAGCGCCATCCTCCTGGACGAGGTGTTGCTCAGGAGGCGACCGCGAGCGCATGCCTCATCGTCGACTTCGGCGCGATGTCCTTCCTGGTCACTAGCGGCCTGTCGGTCCTCCTGCGCGCCCACCACTACGCCGTCCGGCAGGGCACGATGCTGTGCCTGGCGGCGCCACCAAACCGGCCGCTACGCCTGCTGGCCGTCACCGGAGCCCTGTCACACCTGCACGTCGACCTCACCGTGCACGACGCCATCGAAGCCGCCGCAGCAGCCCGAACAGCGGGAGAGGGAGGGGACCGCGCGCGGCCCACCGCATACGGTCCCCTCCCGGCGGCGGAGGCCAGGCCGCGCAATCACCTGGACCGGCTCAGCACCCGCCTCGGACGCAACACGCCGCCTGGCACGCGCACCCTTCACCCCCTTGCCGCCCAGCCTGTGCGGGGTCAGGTGCCGCTGGCCGAGGTGTCGAGGTGGACGGCGCTCAGTGCCTGCTGCAGCGATGGGTGGGTGTGGAACAGCTGGCAGGTGCCGGTGATCTGCAGGAGACGCAGGACGCGCTCATGCGGGGAATTCGGCTACTTCCATGACATTCTGATCACTCCCCACTGGGAGTTCACAACTGCTGAGCTCCCGAAGGCGTTCCGTATCGCGTTCGACATCCGTCGTGAGCTCCGCCGTACTTGTAGGCAAGATTCTAAGGAGGTTCGGTTGTTCAAGATGATGCTGGCAAGCACCGTTGTGGTGGCGTTGCTGGTCGGATCCGCTGTCCCCGTTCATGCCTCGCGCACCGAGAATTACGGTGAGTACTCGCGCATGTCAGTGCGTAGCGCGGGCCAGTTCTGGGCTGACGGCAAGGCGGCCGGGCAGTGGGCATGGAAGCCGCAGTCATCGACCACGTCCGGCATCAGCTGGGGAGACCCGGCTACCTGGCCGCCGGATTCTTCCGAGACGTTCATCCGCGAGGGCGACTGGGTGATGCTGGACGGCTGGGCCGACAACGGCACCTATTACAAGCTGCGGATCACCAAGGAGCAGATCGGCGACGGGCGTTGCCAGAATCTCCAGACCCTCGCTACCACTGGACGGCAGCACTATGTGAAGTGGGACATTCCTTCGCAGCCGTACTGTCTGAAGGCCTGGGGCACGCTCACCGAGGAGTCGTCCGGCAAGGTCGTCAGCTTCGGCCACACGCAGATCTGGTCGCCGCCCGCCCCCTGCTCCAACCCGCACTATGGGACGCAAACCTGCATCAAGCAGTGGGAATCCTGGTGGGATGACCAGAGCGCGCCCGGCAAGCCGATCACCCGCAAACTCGAACGCGACCAGTACATCGCCCGTGACATCGGGATGGCCTTCACCATCATGCAGTACTACCCCAAGCAGTGGCGCGCCGACCTCCGTTCCCACTGGATCTGGTGACCATCGCGGGCTACAAGCCCCGACACCACGGCGAGCGCGCCCGCCCGCGGCCGCCGTTCGGCCCGCCACGGCGTCCCGGGTGCGATCGCCCAGGACCCGGTTGACCTCAGCCGCTGGGCCTGACCCCTTTGCAGATTCTTGCAGGCAGACCCCCGGCCATCGGCCTGGCCTGAACCCTTACCGAGCGGGGATCGCGCGCTTGTAGTTCGTCTAGATCTGTCCCGTCGCAAGGGATCACCGACGCCCCGGGAGTCACCCGCCATCGGGCGCGCCTGCGCGTTGAGGGCCGAACGCGGCCCGGGACGGAACATCGGGACAATTACGCGCTGGCCGGGCCAGGAAGCACGTTCGCCCTCGGGCAAGGCCCCTTGCACGGCTATGGTGCTGGGGCACCACGGCCAGTGAACCGGCCGCTTGTCCGGACGCTCAGCCCCCGGGGAGAGACCAGGTGGACGATCGTTCCGCAGCTCGCTTCGCTCCACAGGCCGCTGTTGGTCCTTGTCCACGCCCCGTCCCTGCGGCCGTGGCCGTTGGTGCACTCGACCCAGGTGCGGAACTCGGTGACCTGCGAGAACAGTGCAATGCCCCTAGACATCGGATGCGGGATGCCGTGAAGGGCCACAGTCCGATGCCGTGGAGAAGGAACACGCCGAAGCGGTGTACAGAATGTATATTCTGTACATGGAGACGATGTCACTGACAGAAGGTCGGCATCAGCTGGGCGAGGCGTCCACCCGGGCCAAGCATGCCCACCGGCCGACCGTGTTCACCCGGCAGGGTGAGCCGGAGTCGGTGCTGATCTCGATTGACGACTACCGCGCCCTGCTGTGGCAGGGGCTCAGCGAGGACGATCAGGCGTACGTGATGGAGCAGCACGCCGCCACGTTGCGCGGCGAGCAGGGCCAGGTGGCGGCCGAGTTCGCCGCCGCGACCGCCGAGGAACTGCTGGACCAGGCGCGTGAGCACTTCCGCGGCAAGCAGGCGTGAGCACTCCACGCCGCCTGCTGTGGAGGCAGACGCCTGAGTGGACCATGGGCGCGCTCAACGCCGAACTACAGGACGAGGCACTCGACGCACTGCGGCCGCTGCTGGTCGGCCCGATCCCACCCGAGGCGGCCATCCCGGACCCGGATGCCCCGGGCATCTACCACATGAATACTCCGCCGCCCATGGACATTGTGCCGACGGGGCAGTCTCGGCGGTCGACGAATCCCTGCGCGATGGACTGCACGGTGTGGGGCAGCGTGGCGACTCTGGATAGCTGCTGCAGCGGGGCGCAGAGCACCAGCACCGACAACTCGCCTGGCAGGCCGAAGGAGGCGCTGGCGTACATGCCGGTCCCGTCGGGGATTGGTGTCATGCCGGTGATCCGCCCGGACGCGCTGGCTGCGGTAGCGCCGCCTGTCACGACCTGCGTGCCTGGCGGGCACAGAACAGTTCCGCGAACAATGCCGGCTCTATCCAGAGGGAAGCGCCGGTTGACCTCCTGATACGTCGTTGGCGCCAGCCTTGCGGGGGCATGTGTCTGTGCTTGCTTGCCGCTGCCGGTTGCAGCCGAGGCTTTCAGGAAGCGGTGGTTGCCCGCGACCTGGACCGGCAGGAGAACTGGGCCGCTGACAGGGCTCACCCCGAGTTGGCTTGACGCGGACGTCGGCAAGACCGTCAAACGCGGCCGCACCCTCGCACGAAACAATCCGGAGGATGGCTGACGTGTCGTTTCATGGTGCTCTCCTGGCCTGGCGGGATCAATCCCCTGTCCGGCACCACGTGCCGACGCGCGCATCGACCATCTCCTGGAAGTCGGGGCACTGCTCCAGTGGTTCGTGGGCGCACATCAGCAGGTGGCTCAGGTACGTCTGCGCTGCACCCAGCCGTTCGATTTGGTCGCCGATGGCGTTGATCCGGTCGCGCACGGTGTGGCGCCAGTCGCTCGTCTCCTGATCGGTGAGGAGGCGCGAGATGTCGCCGATGCTCAGCATTCCCGTCTCGCGCCACAGGTGGACCAGCGCGATCCGCCGGATCTGGGCGGCGTCGTAGAAACGCTGCCCGTGGCGGCGATGCGGTGTGAGGAGTCCTTGGCGCTCCCAGTAGTGCAGGGTCGAGAGCGGGATTTCGAGGCTGTCGGCGATGGTCCGGATCGAAAGGATCGAAGGCAGTCCCCGATCCTCAGATGAGGGTTCCCGCCGGTCGGCGGCCATGGCCGGGGGCTCGGTCTCGGCCTGGGGGTGCTCCTTGGTCCTGTCGAACCAGACGAAGGTCCGCCGGTCGTCGTCCGCCTGCGCGGAGGCGGCTGGGGTCATGAGGCTCGCCGTCCCAGCCGGTGCGTCGGTGTGGTGTCCGCCGCCTGCTTGGCCGTAGCCTGCCTGAGCGCCGCCGGCCTGGTCATGGTCGGCCTGGGCTTCGGTGAGGGCGAGCCAGATCTCGGTGAGGCCGCGCCACAGCCGGCGCGGGGCGACGTGCGCCCGGATCTGCGGGTGGGTGGCGAGCCAGTCGTGGATCGCGGCGTTTACGTGCGCGGCGTCATCCTCGAAGACCAGGCGCAACGCCGGCTCGCTGCCGTCAGGTGGACAGGTGCGCGCCACGTGGTCGAGGAATTCGAGCAGATCGAGGACGTAGCCGAGGTTCCCGTCCCGATGAGGGGGCGTGGCCCACTCGTGAGGTGCGCTCCGTATCGCGGTCAGCAGGTCGGCACCACCGAAGCGGCCGGCACCACCGAATCGGCCGGCGCCGCCGAGGCGCTCACCGGCGTCGGGGCGGGGCGTGGGTGGCCGGCCCCGCGAGCCGGCGGCGGGGGCGGCCTTCGCGTGCAGCGCGATCACGTTCACCGGCGGGGCGAGATACAGCCCGACGACCTCGACGACCTCTGCCACCAACGCGGGAGCCGTGGCGAACGCGAACGTCCCCGAGCCCCTGGGAGAGATGCCCGCGTCACGCCACGCCCGGGCCACGGTGGCGGCGCCGATGCCGAGGCGGGCCGCGAGCAGCCGGCTGGACCAGCGCGTGACGCCCAGGCTCTCGGGTGGCGGCCTGAGCGTCGCCGCGACGATCTCCCGATGATCGAGGCGGCGCGGCCGTCCCCGCCGAGGCCGATCGTCCAGACCGGTCAGCCCTGAGCTGTCGTAGTGCCGGCGCCACGCGCTGACGGTCTTTCTGGTCACGCCGAGCCGCTCGGCGATGGCGTGGTTCGTCATCCCGTCGGCCGCCATCAGGACGATCTTCGCCCGTCGGGCGACCCGTGCGGGGACGCCCTGGTCGCGGCTCAGGGCCGCGAGCGACGCGCGGTCATCCTCCCGCAGGACCGGCGCGGCGGCCGTCCCGTTCCGCATGCCTCACCTCTCCGCGCCTCATGGGTAATGACTAATGATACGAAGCGTATGTCCTGGCTGAACGGCGGCGCCGGGAGGCCGCTCGCACGCCGGGGCCCGAGCTCGCAGGCGGCTCCGCGCCGCCGTCGGCGGAGCTGGGCGTGTACGGCAGCCGGCGGGTGCGGCAGGCCAGTACGCGATCCGCAGTCGCGACCTTCCCCACGGGCGAGTTGCACTCAACCCGAGTTGAGAAATGAGGCTTACCTAACAGGGCTGTGGGCGCGTGCTCACGGCGGGGTGACGCCTGCAGGAGGGTGCGATGTTGACGACCAACACCGATGCGAGCGCCGAGACCGGCCTCGGTCCGGGTGACCTGGTCGGTCTGGGGTCGGTTGATGGGACCATGCTCGGCCTGGTCGGCGGCAAGGCGGTCGGCCTCGGCGTGATGACGGCCGCCGAGTTCCCGGTGCCCGCCGGGTTCTGCGTCGCGACCGCCGCGTACCGGAGGTCGGTGTCCCTCGACGGCGTGCTGGAGGAGTTCGACCGGGCGACGACGGAGGAGGACCTGGTAAGGCTCGCGGGCGACGCGCGCCGGCGGATCATGAGCGCGCCGGTGCCACCGGACCTGGCCGAGAGCGTCGCGGCCGCCTACCGGCTGCTGGCCGTTGAGAAGGCCCCGGCCGTGGCGGTACGGTCGTCCGCGACGACCGAGGATTTGCCCGAGGCCAGCTTCGCCGGGCAACACGACACGTACCTCGATGTCCGCGGCGTCGGCAAGGTGCTCGACGCCGTCCGCCGGTGCTGGGCATCGCTGTGGTCCGACCGCGCGGTGCTGTACCGGGCGGCGAACGGCGTCGATCAGCGCGAGGCCGAGATCGCGGTGGTCGTGCAGGTCATGGTCGAGGCGCGGCACGCCGGTGTGCTGTTCACCGTCGACCCGATGAGTGAGCGGCGTACCGAGATGGTGGTCGAGGCGGTGGCCGGTCTCGGTGAGGGCCTGGTGTCCGGCACCGTCAGGCCCGACCAGTACCGGATCGGGCCTGGCGCCGTCAGCGTGCGGGGCTCCGGTGAGCTCAGCCGCGCTCAGTTGCGGGAGCTCTGGGCGCTGGGCCGGTGCCTGGAGGAGCTGTTCGGCTCGCCGCAGGACATCGAGTGGGCCTACGACACGTCCGGGCGATTGTGGATCACCCAGTCCCGACCGATCACCACACTGTTCCCGGTGCCCGAGGCGGCTCAGGAGCGGCCGCGGGTGTATTGGTCGCTCAACGCCTACCAGGGCCTGACTCAACCGTTCACGCCCATCGGCGCCTACCTGATCCGGCTGCGGCAGATGTCGTTCCAGCCAGGACTGGCCGGGTCCGGCATCGCCCCGCAGATCCCCGGCGTGCACGGCTGGCTGTACTGGGATGTCACCGACGGCGCCTACAGCGACAGCCGCCGCGCCCGGCTGGCCCATCTCATCGACGCCTTCACCGCCCCGGCCGGGCGGGCGCTGCTCGATCACGCCGACGAGCTGCGACCGTCGTCCGGAATCGATCCGCTGGCCTGCGCGCCGCCCCGCGAGCACCGCGCACACTGGTGGCGCGTCGTCTACGCGCTCGCCTTCCCCCGGGCCGCGCGGGCCGGCATCGTGGCCAGGTCGGAGAAACTGGTGAGCCGGTACGCCGGCCCGGCGCGGGCGAGCGCGGAAGAGCGGCTGGACTTCGTCGAAAGGGTCGCGCCCGAGGTCGCGCGCATCGAACTGGACCTGCCGCGCGAGTACGCCGGGCAGCGAGCGGCGCAGATCGGCTCGCGCCTCCTGTCCCGCGTGGCCGGCGAGGCCGAGATCAACGCCGTCTTCCGCGGCGTCCCCGGCAACCCCACCACCGAGATGGACCTCTCCCTGTGGCGGCTGTCGCGGCGTATCCGCGACGACGCGGCGTGCGCGGCGCTGTTCGCCGAGCACGATCCCGCGCGACTGGCCGCCGGCTACGCGGCCGAGACCCTTCCCGAGACCCTGCAGCAGGGCGTGTCCCGGTTCCTGCGGGAGTACGGGTTCCGGGCCCGCGCGGAGATCGACCTCGGCGTGCCCCGCTGGTCGAACGATCCCGAGCCGGTCTTCGCCATGCTCGCCACCTACCTGCTGACCACCGACCCCGCCCAGGACGCCGAACGCTACTTCACCGACGCGGCGCACGCGGCGGAGAGGACACTGCGCGAACTCGTCGGACGGCTGCCTCTGCGGCGCCTCCCGCACGCTGTCGCGGCCGGGTTCATGCTCCGCCGTTCCAGGGCGCTGCGCGGACTGCGCGAGCACGGCAAGGTCTACCTGATGCGCGGGTACGCCCACATCCGCGACCAGCTTCTGCTCATCGGCGAGGACCTGGTCCGGCACGGCAGGCTCACCCGGCGCGAGGATGTGATGTTCCTCGTCCCCGCGGAACTGCGGTCAGGGCTGGGCGGTGAGGACCTGCGGGCGACCGCCGACGAGCGGCGGGCTCGATACGCGCGGGAGTGCAGGCGGCCACGGGTTCCGTCACTGGTGCTGTCCGACGGGCGGGCCCTCGAACTGCGCGGGCAGCCTGCCGGGGACTCCTCCGGCCAGAGCCTGCGGGGCCTGGCCGCCGCGTCCGGCGTCGTGACGGCCACCGCGCGCGTCGTCCACGATCCGAACGCGGTGCAACTCCAGCCCGGCGAGATCCTGGTCGTCGCCGCCACCGACCCCGGGTGGACGCCGCTGTTCCTCACCGCGGGCGCGCTGGTGTCGGAGACGGGTGGCCTCACCTCGCACGGGACCACGGTCGCCAGGGAGTACGGCATCCCCGCCGTCGTCGGGGTCAGCGACGCGACCCGCGTCATCCGCACCGGCGACAGGATCACCGTCGACGGCTCCGCCGGCACCGTCACCATCCACCACGACTGACGAGCGGGTCATCCTGTACGGCTACTGCCACTCGCCTATGGAACGGACCCAACTCGGCTATGTTGTCGCCGCGACGGAGTGACGCATCGCTGGGCATGGTGGGCCGTGTACATCGAGTTACGGAATCGCGATCAAGGACCATGCGCCCGCTCTGCATGATTACCATCCGTCACCGCTTCACGGAGTTTGATCCAGATCCACTTGTCATCGACAGAACCAGTGGGGTGAACGGTGCGGGTCATGGCTTTGTTGAAGGCAGCTTGACAGCAGGAGGGTGTTGTCGGGCGAGGGTGGCCAGGGTGCGGCCACCCAGTCGCATGCGAGCTCACTCGCGCTGCGGTCCTGTGTTCAGGGCGGTCATGAAACGGGTGAGAAGCGGGCCCATATCCCCGGCCCGCCAGACCAGGTGCAAGGTGGTGGCGGTACCCGCGAGTCGTCGAGCCGTCACGCCATCTCGGTGCAGCACTCGATAGGAGTCGGCCATCACGGCCGCGCCGAACCCGGCGGCGACCAGCGCGAGGATGGTCTGGACGGTCCGGCCCCGTGCGCCGACGCGCGGTACGATCCCGGCGTGGTGGCACAACGAGGTGATCTCGTCGTGCGCGTGGGGCGCGGATTCGCGTGGCCACAGCACCAGGGGGATCTCGCTGAGTACGGATACCGGTGCCGGTTCACGGGTCGTGGCCAGGGCGTGCCCCGCCGGCAGGAAGAGGGTCAACGGCTCTCGCGTCCAGACTCGTGTGGCGAGACGGGCGTCGCGGACCGGCAGCCGCTGCACGGCCACGTCGAGGCTTCCGTCCAGGATGCCGGCCGACATCTCGGCGTCGTCGAACAGCTCCACCAGGGACAGGTCGACGTCGGGGAGTTCCGCTCGCAGCCGGCCGAGGGCGCCTCCCAGCGCGCCGTTGATGCCCGATCCGGCGAACCCGACCGTCACCCGGCCGGTCTTGCCTTCGGCGGCCAGCCGTACGTCGTGCAGAGCGGCTTCTGCTTCGGCCAGCATGCGCACGGCTCGCCGGAGCAGCGCCGCGCCGGCCGCGGTGGGAGCGAGGCCTCGGCCGGTGCGGACGAACAGCTCAGTATCCAAGCGTCGTTCCAGGTCACGCAGTTGCCGGCTCAGGGTCGGCTGGGTCAGTCGCAGGCGGCGAGCGGCTCCGCTGATGGATCCCTCTTCGGCGATCACCACCAGGTAGCCCATCACCCGCACATCCATCCATGCCTCCACAGCATGGATGGTATATCGATCGATGCCTTGCAGTAGGCGGGTTGGGGTCCTCGGGGGAAGAATGAAGCCGTCCCGCTGTTCTGAAACGCCGGAGTCGTCGTGAAACACCTTGGAGTCCTCGCTCACAGCACGGGAGGAGCCGCCCTTTGCTTCCTCACCTTCTGCGAGGAGGGATTTCGCCGGACCGGTCGCAACGAGCATCCCGACGTCACCCTGGACTACGTCGCCTTCGGGTACAGCATGCCCGCCTGGGAGAGCGGAGATCACGCGACCGTCCGGGCCACCCTGGCCACCAGCGCGCGGCGGCTCGCCCGGGCCGGCGCCGACTTCTTCGCCTGTCCGGACAACACCGCCCACATGGCTCTGGAGGTGCCGGGACCGGACCTCCCGCTGCCGGGTCTCCACATCGCCGAGGTCGTCGCGGACCAGGCCGCGGCCGAGGGGCGTACCCGTGTCGGCGTGCTGGGCACCACGTACACGATGGACGGCCCGATGTACCCGCGGGCGTTCGCCTCCCGTGGGATCGCCGCGGAACTGCCGGACGCCGACGACCGTGACCTCGTCAACGAGGTGATCTTCAAGGAGCTGGTGAACGGTGTGATCAGCGACGCGTCGCGCCAGCAGTACCTCCGCGTCATCGAACGGCTGGCCGGCCGGGGCTGTGACGCGGTCGCGCTCGTCTGCACCGAGATCCCGTTGCTGATCACGCCCGATGTTTCGTGCCTGCCGACGTTGGATTCGACCCGTCTGCTGGCCCGTGCGGCCTACGACGTCGCTGTCGGCGAGCGTGCGATGCCTGATTGGCGCGGTGGACCTCGATGAGCCCGGGAGGCCGCGCGACCTTCTCCCATCCCGAACGGCGCCTCGAGGCGCTGGGGCTGAGGTTGCCGGAGGTCGTGCCTCCGGTCGCGGCCTACGTGCCCGCCGTACGCAGCGGTGATCACATCCACATCTCGGGCCAGGTGCCGCTGCGGGAGGGGCGGCTGATCGCGACCGGCCGGCTCGGTGACACGGTCAGCGTGGAAGTCGCCTACGAGTGCGCGTGTCAGTGCGCGCTGAACGCGCTGGCGGCGCTGAAGGCGGAGATCGGCGATCTGGCGGCGGTGGCCCGCGTGGTCAAGGCCCTGGTGTTCGTCGCGTCGACGCCCGGTTTCACCCGGCTCCCACAGGTCGGCGATGGGGCGTCGGACCTGCTCTGCGAACTTTTCGGCGACGCCGGACGGCATGCCCGCTCGGCGGTCGGGGTGTCGGCGCTGCCGCTGAACTCTCCCGTCGAACTGGAACTTCTGATCGAGATTCGCCGACCGGCACGCGGCTGAGCCCGCGAATCCCCGGAGCCCCCGGCCGCCGGCCCGTGGGGACGGCAACACCTTTCCGTCACAAGGAGCGCGTACGCATGCCCGTGAAAGTCCCGGCGGCGATCGTCGGTTCAGGCAACATCGGAACGGACTTGCTCTACAAGTTGCGCCGATCCGAACTCGTCGATCCTCGTTTCATGATCGGAATCGACCCGGGCAGCGAGGGCCTGCGGCGGGCCAAGGACCTGGGTGTCGAGGTGTCCGCGGAGGGCGTCGACTGGCTGCTCAGCCGATCGGACCGGCCCCCGTTGGTCTTCGAGGCGACCTCGGCGAAGGTACACGCCGCGGCCGCGCCACGCTACGCGGCCGCGGGGATCACCGCGATCGACCTGACACCCGCGTCGGTCGGCCCCTGGGTCGTCCCCGCCGTCAACCTCGACGATCACCTGCAGGCGCCGAACCTCAACATGGTCAGCTGCGCGGGGCAAGCCACCATCCCCCTCCTGTACGCGATCGACCAGGTCGCCGACGTCTCGTACGGCGAGATCGTCGCCACCATCGCGAGCGCCGGTGCGGGTCCGGGCACTCGGCGCAATCTCAGCGAGTTCAGCGAGAAGACCGGACAGGCCCTGACCGCCGTCGCCGGGGTCGACGAGGCCAAGGCGTTCTCGCTGATCAATCCTGCCGAGCCGCCCATGGTCATGCGCGACACCGTGTACGCGAGGGTTCGCCGGTCTGACGCCGAGCGAATCGAGCAGGCCGTAGGAGACATCGTCGCCGAAGTCCAACGGTACGTGCCGGGTTACCGGCTGCGATTCCTGGAGGTCGACGGCAACCTGGTCACCGTCATGGTGCAGGTGGAGGGCGCCGGCGATTTCCTGCCCGCCTACGCGGGCAATCTCGACATCATCACCGCCGCCGCGATCGCCGTCGCCGAACGGATCGCGGAGAAGACCCTGGGAGCCGCCCGATGATCACTCTCGTGGACACGAGCCTGCGCGACGGCATGAGCAGCGTCTCGCACCAGTTCACACCCGAACAGGTCGGCGCGGTGGCCGGTGGCCTCGACCGGGCGGGCGTCCGGGTCATCGAGGTCGCCCACGGCATCGGCATCGGCGCCTCCTCGATCCAGTACGGCTTCGCCGCCGCCACGGACGTCGCGTATGTACAGGCCGCCGTCGCCGCGGTGGACAGAGCGGACATCGCCGTGTTGTACGTGCCGGGGATCTCGACGCTCGCGGCCTTGGACGCCATCCGCGACGCCGGGGCGAGCACGGTACGGGTCGCCACGCACTGCACCGAGGCCGACTGCGCCGAGCAGCCGATCCGCCACGCCCGCGAGCAGGGCATGCGCGTCATGAGCTTCCTGATGATGAGCCACAAGCTCGAACCGGCGGCACTCGCCGAGCAGGCCGCCAAGCTGGACTCCTACGGCGCGCAGGTGATCTACGTGGTCGACTCCGCCGGGGCGCTCGTGCCCCGTTCGGCCGGAGCCCGTGTCGCCGCGCTGCGCGACGCGGTCCACGCGGACATCGGCTTCCACGCCCACAACAACCTGGGCGTGGGCATCGGCAACACGCTCGCCGCGGTCGAGAACGGCGCGACCTACGTCGACGGTTCGCTCCGAGGCCTGGGAGCCAGCGCCGGCAACGCCCAGACGGAGGCGCTCGCGGCGGCGCTGGAACGTTCCGGTCACCACCCGGGAGTCGACGTCCTGGCCCTGATCGAGGTCGCCGAACACCTCCTCGCGCCGTTGATGACCGAACCGCAGATCATCGACGAGACCGCGCTCCTGCTCGGCTACACCGGTCTCTACTCCACCTTCTTCCACCCGGCGAAGCGCGCCGCGGACAAGTACGGCCTACCAGTGCGCACGCTTCTCCTGGAACTGGCGCGACGCGAGGTCATCGGAGGCCAGGAAGACATGATCATCGACGTGGCGGCGGAGCTGTCGGGCCGAGCGCGAGGCGCGTGAACGATGAAGCCTTCTGAGATCCGGGAGGCGGCGGCCGCGCTGCTCCACGCCCACCGGTCAGGCCTACCGATTCCTCCCCTGAGCACCACCTATCCCGGCGCGACCATCTCCGACGCCTACCGGATCCAGCAGCAGCAGGTGCGGTCCTGGACCGAGGCCGGAGACCAGGTCCGCGGCCACAAGATCGGCCTCGTCTCGGCCGCCATCCAGCGGCAGATGGGCGTCCACGAGCCGGACTACGGCCATCTGACCGCGAGCATGCTCCACCCCGAGCACCGGCCGATCCCCTACCGCGGGTTCATCCAGCCCCGGATCGAGCCGGAGATCGCCTTCGTCCTGGGCGCCCCTCTCCGGGGACCCGGCGTGACCGTCGACGACGCCATCAGGTCGGTGCGATACCTGCTGCCGGCGCTGGAAATCGTCGACTCCCGGATCCAGGACTGGAAGATCTCGATCGTCGACACGATCGCCGACAACGCATCGTCCGGGGCGGCGATCCTCGGAAGCACGCCGATCGATCCCGCGGACGCCGACCTGCGATCCGCGAACTGCACACTGATGAGGAACGGCAAGATCACCGAAACCGGCAGCGGAACGGCGGTCCTCGGTACTCCGTTCAACGCACTGGCCTGGCTGGCCAACGCCATCGGTGCGCTGGGGGTGTCGCTGGAGCCAGGCCAGGTGGTGCTGTCCGGCTCCATCACCAGGGCCATCACGATCGCGCCGGGCGACAGCGTCACAGCGGACTTCCCCGGGATCGGCCGAGTCACGGCAATCCTGGCTGAAGAAGGCTCGTCCTGACATACGACTTGGGTCGTGGGATCGAGACCCGCGTGACGCGAGTGCAGGCCCGCGCCCACGCCGCGGACGCCCGCGGCGACGACACTCTGGAGCGCGGCGCGGAAGCATTCAACTTCGCCGCGCTCATCCTCAGCGACGGCGGCCACCCCGCCCTTGCACGAGACCTGTGCTGACAGCACACTCGTGCCTTCCTCGCCGGCGGCCGTTCGCCATCCCGGCAGCCAAGATTGCCCTGCAGCCACTGATCAACCTCGGCAGGCTCCTGCCCGCGACGGCGTTTCCCGACAGAAGACTGTGTGCACCTGAAGTCCAAGGTCGAATCGCTCACGGCGATCAAAAGCCACTCGAGCGTCTCCCGCCGCGAATTCTGGAGAGGCACTCCCTGACCGATACCTGTGATCAGGCCGCTCAGGGGATGCGCCGTACGGTGTCGGTGACCTTGCCGTCCTTCATCTCGGCGGAGAGCTTGAACGAGCGGGACTTTACCTCGGTAGAGAACCAGCGGACGCCGCCTGGACCGCCCGCCGGGCCGAGCGGAAGCTCTGCCGAGGTGCCGTCCGAGTAGCTGATGCGGATCTTACGCACTCCGGTCCCCGCGAAGCCGATGAGGACGTTGTCGCTGGGCAGGCCGAGCTCCAGCACGTCATGCATGATTGTCATCGGCGCCCGGCCGTACTCCGGCTTCCAGTCGAAGGTCCCGCCGCCGCCATCCACGATCTCGGCCCGGCGGGAGAGCACGCGGAGCGCGGACGTGAAGGTTCCGTCCTGCAGTCCGGCGCTCATGGCCCAGGCCCGTTCGACGTTCCTGCCGTGCGTGACGACACGCAACGGACGGTTCTCATCGTCGGTGGGCGGGAACAGAAGTTCGGGAGGATACTCCAGGATCTGGCCACGCGCCCGCTCGACGGCTTCAGGGCCAGCCGGGCGCAGACCTCGTACGAACGCGTCCACCATGTGGTCGGCCAGTCCCAGCGCGGACACCTTGACGATCACGCCGTTCTCCCGCCAGAGCCGGACCTTGGGCGTCATGAGGACCCGGTCCTGGTGCACCCAGTCCATGCTGAGCGATCCGCCGGACAGCAGGTCGCCACCCGCCAGGCCGGTGGTGCCGCGGATCTCCCGAGGCTCTCCCATGACGGTGGCACCGGCGAGAACCGCCATGCCGGCATCGCCGGGCAACTGGCTGACGGAGACTCTGGCGCGCGCCTGCCGGTTGGTCCAGACCTGCTCCGTTCCGCCGAGTTCAGCCTGCCAGTTGCCGACCGGTAGCGAACCCGTCTTGACGAGATCCAGTCCCCGCGGCAGATACGCGGCGTCGATCCGGGGCCGCCGCAGATCCTCTGCCACTCCGTTGGCCGCCCTGATCAGTTCGGCATCCGACAACCCGTGGCCCAGCACCGCGAACGACTCGAAGTCCTGACTCGTCTTAACCGGCCAGGTGATCCAGCGGTGCTGTCCCGCTCCGCCCATGGTCGCCTCGTGCTTGTCCAGCTTGACCGGCTGGCCAACGTGCGGCTGCTCCCAGTTGTACGGCTGCTCCCAGTCCTCCGACTGTGTTACCAGGACGGCCAGCGTCCTGTCGCCGGGTGCGTCACCTTCCGCGTACGCCGTGACCGGATCCCGCTCGGCGTCCGATGTGACGATCTGCTCCAGATGGAGGTCTCCTGGCTGCTCCGGCAGAAGCAGCGCCGCAGCGGCCGCCACGTCGCCGCCGCATCCAGTGCCCAGGACGATGAGTGCAGCCGCCACGAACACGCGCAAGGATCTCATCCCTGCTTTGACGCGATCTTCCGTGCGCGAGTTCTCCCTGCCGCGGGATTCTCTTGCCTGAATCAGGCCGTACGCCGTCTGACGACGTCATGCCTGAACCTCACAACGGCGAGCCATCCGGCGAGTCTGTAGTCGCAAAGCGAGAGCTGTGCTCGGATGCGGAATGATCGAGACCGCTCCGATGGTCTGTTTCGGGCTCAGCGTGATCCGGCGGTCGTTGCCGCGGGCGGCGACACCGATGCGGTAGGTCTCCTGGGCGCGGCCGGACAGGGTGGCGACGCGGGCGTCCAGGTCGGGAATCCGCGCCAAGGCGGCTCGCTCCAGAAGCATCTCCTGGGTGCGGGCCAGGAGCCCGACGTCGCCCCCTTCCACATAGCGGCGCAGGTCGTCGTGCTGGGCGAGCTTCTCGGCCGCGTCGCCGCCGGCCGGCGCGGCGCTGAGTGCCATCCTCACTGAGCAGGCTGAGACAGTCGAGCTCGAGTTCGCCGAGTTCCGGGTGCAGGAGGCGCTTGCGGCCGGCCCGCCGTACCGCGACCTCGTGGTGTGCCCACAGGTCGGCGAACTCGTGACTGCGGGACAGCAACTCGCCGATGAGAGCGGCGACCTGCTCGTCCCCGCCGCGCCGCCACGGCGCGCGGATTCGCGACTGATGGCGATGCTCGTCGGGGTGATAGCGGGAGCGTGCCGCCGGATCGGTGAACCACCGGTGGACTACCACGCTGACCCCGGCGATCGCGATCGCCGACGTACCGGACGAGCGTTATTTCTTGATCTCGTAGCGCATGAGTACCACGCCGTTTTCGAACGGGGTGGCCCCGATGAGCTTCAGGTTCTGCCGATCCTGGAAAACGTGCCTGCCCTTGCCGCGGGTGACCGGGCAGACGAGCAGGCTGAGCTCGTCGACGAGGCCGGCGTCCAGCATGGACTGCATGAGCGTCAGGCTCCCCCACAGCCAGATGTCCTTGCCGCTTCGCTGCTTGAGTTCCCGGATGGTGGCGGCCGGGTCGCGCGTCACGGTCGCGGCGGGAAAGTCGCCCCAGGGGGCGTCGTCCAGTTTCGACGAGGCGACGAACTTGGTGAGGTTGTTGAGCTTCTCGCCGTACTCGCCCTGGTCGGTGGCGTACGCCCAGCCCGTGGACTGGGCGTAGGTGTTCGCGCCGAGAATCAGCGTGTCGACCGCGTCGATGAGCCCCATCACGGTCGCCTTGTACGCGGGCTCGGTCTTCTCGGAGAAGGGCTCCACTGACACGAAACTAAGCCCGCCGTCCTCCTCCGCGGCGATGTTGTCGACCGTAACCCACTGCTGAACGATGAGCTTTCGCATGGCTGACCGTGCCTTTCGAGTAGCTGTTTGTCCCTAGGACGAAGCCGACTCCGGGTTCTCGACATCCGGAAAACTACTTTGCCGGGACGTAAGATCGGCGGCTTGGCTACGCTGGCCGCCCGAGCGGTCGATCGATCTCCGGGGCGCGACGTGGATGGAGCCTGACGTGACAGCGAGGGGCCGGTGGGGAGCTCTCCTCATGACGGCTGTTCTGCTGACCGGCGGCGCCGCGCACGCGTCAGCGGGCGAGCCGATCAAGGTGTCGGCCCGGCAGGTGCTGACGACCGGCGGGCATGGTGATCTCACCTCGGTGGTGTTCGGCAGGCTGAGGGGCGAGCCGATCGCCATCAGCGCGGGCCGTGAGGGGAGCGTGCGGTTCTGGCGGCTTCCCTCGTTCCGGCCCGCCGCCGAGCCGATGGACGGCACGCGGGCCGGATACCTGGAGGTCGGCGGACGCCCGGCGGTCTTCACCGTCGGCGCTTACGGCGGCCGCCTGTGGGATCTGGAGAC